>NZ_JBSFRH010000002.1:0-307382 GCF_053589135.1 Rhodococcus sp. NPDC003382 | reverse complement strand
TGTCCGATGCCGGATACGGCATCGGACAGCACGACGTCGTGGCACCGGATGCCGACGCGTCCGTCTCCGACGGCGACACCGTGGTGCTGCGCCGGGCCCGCGAGGTCCAGCTGACCGTCGACGGCACCGAGCGCAGCATCTGGACCACCGCGCTGACGGTCGAGGAAGCGCTCGCCCAGCTCGATCTGGCCTCGGACGTGTACGTCTCCGCGTCGCGCTCGCACCGGCTGCCGATCGAAGGCCTCGACCTGGACGTCGTGACCCCGCGCAACGTGCGGCTCGCCGACGGCAGTGCCCCCTCCGTCCCGGTCCGGCTCGCCGCCCCCACGGTCGGTGAATTCCTCGCCGCGCACGGCGTCCCGCTCGAGCAGGCCGACGAGGTGAACCCGCCGGCCGACACCCCGCTCACGGACGGTCTCGAAATCGGCGTCACCCGCAAGCGGGTCCGCGAAGTCACCGAGACGCTGCCGCTCGAACCACCCGTCCGGCGCATCGAGGACGAGACGATGAACATGAGCCGCACCGTCGTCGAGGACCCGGGCACCCCCGGAGTGCAGGAAGTGACGTTCGCCGTCAGCACCGTCGACGGGGTCGAGACCGGCCGCGAAGCCACCGGCACGGTCGTCGTCACCGAGGCTCGGCCGTCGATCGTGCGGGTCGGCGCCAAACCGGGCACCGAGGTCCCGCCCGTCGAGGACGGCGACATCTGGGACGCGCTGGCCGAGTGCGAGGCCGGCGGCAACTGGGCGATCAACACCGGCAACGGCTACTACGGCGGCGTGCAGTTCGACCTGAGCACCTGGGAACGGCAGGGCGGGCTCCGTTACGCACCGCGCCCCGACCTCGCGACCCGCGAGGAGCAGATCGCGATCGCCGGCCTCACCCAGCAGGCGCAGGGCTGGGGTGCGTGGCCGTCGTGCTCCGGCAGCCTGGGTGTGCGCTAGGTTCAGGACGTGTCAGACGACTCTCCCCGCGGCCGGGCGGCACTGCTCGGACCTGCCGAGGTCCGGACGCTCGCCGAGGAGTTCGGCGTTCGCCCGACCAAGCAACTCGGCCAGAACTTCGTGCACGACGCCAACACCGTGCGCCGCATCGTGTCGGTCGCCGGCGTGGGCCGCGACGACGTGGTGCTCGAGGTCGGCCCCGGTCTCGGATCGCTGACCCTCGCTCTGCTCGACGTCGTGGACCGGGTGGTCGCGGTCGAGATCGATCCGAAGCTCGCCGCGCGGCTGCCCGAAACCGTCGGGCAGCGAGCACCCGAGCTCGCCGGAAACCTCGACGTCGTGCTGCAGGACGCGATGAAGGTGATGCCGGACGAGTTGCCGGTCACCCCGACCGCGCTCGTCGCGAACCTGCCCTACAACGTCGCGGTGCCGGTGCTGCTGCACCTGTTCGCCGAGTTCCCCTCGCTGCGCACCGCGTTGGTGATGGTCCAGTCCGAGGTCGCCGACCGGCTCGCCGCGCAGCCGGGCAGCAAGGTGTACGGGGTGCCCAGCGTGAAGGCCTGCTTCTTCGGGGAGGTGCGTCGCGCGGGTGCGGTCGGGCGCGCGGTGTTCTGGCCCGTGCCGCAGGTCGAATCCGGTCTCGTGCGCGTCGATCGCTACACCGAACCGCCGTGGCCCATGGATGCGGAGTTCCGCCGCCGTGTCTTCGCGGTCGTGGATGCCGCGTTCGCGCAACGCCGCAAGACGCTGCGCGCGGCGCTGAGCGGCTGGGCGGGTTCGCCGGCCGAAGCGGAACGACGCCTGGTCGCGGCGGGTATCGACCCGTCGATGCGTGGTGAAAAGCTCGATGCCGCAGCGTTCGTGCGGCTCGCAAACGTCGAGTGACCGCCGGCGCCGTTGCCTGCCAAGGCGATTCGCTCAACAGTTGCGGACTCGCGAAGTGTGTGATCTACTTGTCCACGGTCGTTAGGTAGTGTGTTTGTGGTTAACCCTCGCACATTTCTGGTTGCGAGCGGATGCGATAGCCACCACGGAAATCGTTTCAGCCGTCGAGTGACAGACCCGGACGGTGTTCAGCCGTCCGACGACGGGGAGGCGACCGCCACCCCACAGCAGTTAGGAAACAACATGGCTGAAGGTACCGTGAAGTGGTTCAACGGCGAAAAGGGCTTCGGCTTCATCGCTCCGGCCGACGGTTCGGCTGACGTCTTCGTGCACTTCTCCGAGATCCAGGGCCGCGGCTTCCGCACCCTCGAGGAGAACCAGCGCGTGAGCTTCGAGATCGGCCAGGGCCAGAAGGGCCCGCAGGCCACCGGCGTCACCGTCATCGGCTGATACCCGATACCTCCACGAAACCCCGGAACTCACAACGAGTTCCGGGGTTTCGTGCTGCAAACCGTTGCGGTGTCCCGCTTTTCGCGTCAGGCGCGCCCGTACCGGGCGGCGAGCAGCGTGTGCCGCTCGGCCAGGTCCCGGCACGCGTCGCGCAGTTCGGGCGGATCCAGCACCGTGAAATCGACGTCGAACGCGTGCAGCCAGCCCGCGATCGACTCGAGCGACCGGCCTTCGAGTACCACCGCGCAACTGCTGTCATCGACGAGTTCGACACTGCCCCAGTCGTCGTCGACCTTCGGCGCGATCTCGTCGAAGGGCGCGTGCAGCAGTACCCGGGCCTGCGCCTGTGCGGCGCCGCGCCGGATCCCGCGCGCCACGAACTCGGCCGCACCGCCCGGCGGCAGTTCCCGGGGCGTGAACCGCGGACCCGTGGGGATCTTCGGTTCCATCCGGTCGACGCGGAACGTGCGCCAGTCCTCCCTGCCGACGTCCCAGGCCACGAGATACCACCGCAACCGCGACCGCACCAGGCGGTACGGCTCGACCTCGCGCCGCGCGGATTCCCCGTCGTGCGTGCGATAGTCGAAGCGCAGCCGCTCGTGGGCGTGACACACCGCAGCGACCGTGCTCAGCAGCGCCGCGTCCACCGCCGACGCCGCCGGCCGCCGGTCCACCACATCCACCTCCAGCGCCTCGAGCCGGTGCCGCAACCGCGACGGCATCACCTGCCGCAGCTTGGCCAGGGCCCGGGTCGCGGCCTCACCGATCCCGGTGACCGAGTCGTTCGCACCGGCCTGCAGCGCGAACGCGACGGCGACGACCTCCTCGTCGTCGAGCAGCAGCGGCGGCATCTCGGCGCCCGCCCCGAGCCGGTAGCCGCCGCCGACCCCGACGGTCGCGTCCACCGGATATCCGAGGTCCCGCAGTTTGTCGACATCGCGCCGGACCGTCCGGGTGGTGATCGACAACCGCTCGGCGAGTTCGGCGCCGGACCAGTCCCGGCGGGTTTGCAGCAGGGCCAGCAGCCGCAGCAGGCGGGCGGAGGTTTCGCGCATGCGACGACGATCCCACGGATTGCGGACGAGTTCGGTCCTGATCGGCGACGGCCGCCGGACCTTGGGGTCGGCACCGTCCGGGTAAGCTCTGTTCTCGTGCTTTCCGTCGTTCCGTCGCCCGTCACGGTGCGGGCCCCGTCCAAGGTCAACCTGCATCTTGCGGTCGGTGACCTGCGCGAGGACGGCTATCACGAGCTGCGCACCGTGTTCATGGCCCTGTCGCTGAGCGACGAGGTCTCGGTGGTGCCGGCCGACGGTCTCGGCGTGCGGGTGCGCGGCGCCGACGCCGCGCTGGTGCCCGCCGACTCCACCAACCTGGCGTGGCGGGCCGCCGAACTCGTCGCCGCGCGGGCCGGCCGCCGGCCCGAGGTCGCGATCACGATCGACAAGGGCATTCCCGTCGCGGGCGGCATGGCCGGCGGCAGTGCCGACGCCGCCGCCACGCTCGTGGCGCTCGACGCGCTGTGGAACCTGGGGCTCGGGCGGGAGGAACTCCACGCACTCGCCACCGAACTCGGCAGCGACGTGCCGTTCTGCCTGCACGGCGGCATCGCCATCGGCACCGGACGCGGCGAGCACCTCGTGCCCGTACTGTCCCGGCACACCTTCCACTGGGTGCTCGCGCTCGCCAAGGAGGGACTGTCCACGCCGGTGGTGTTCCGCGAACTCGACCGGCTCCGCGCCGAGGGAGACCCGCGCCGCGTGGGGGGCACCGACGAGCTGCTGCACGCGCTCGCCGGCGGCGATCCGCACGTGCTCGCCCCGCTGCTCGGCAACGACCTGCAGGCGGCGGCACTGTCGCTGAACCCGGCGCTGCGTCGCACGCTGCGTGCCGGTGTCGAGGCCGGCGCACTGGCCGGAATCGTGTCCGGCTCCGGCCCGACCTGCGCGTTCCTGTGCGCCGACGAGCGCGCCGCGGTCACCGTGAGCGCCGAGCTCGCCGGTGCGGGCGTGTGCCGCACGGTGCGCGTCGCGTCCGGTCCGGTGCACGGCGCCCGCGTCGTCGGCACCTCCACCCCCTGACCCTCTCGAACCCCGAAAACCGGAAGGCACTGCTCCGCGTGGCGAATCTGATCAATCTCGAACAGGTCTCGAAGTCCTTCGGCATCAAGCCGTTGCTGGACTCGGTGTCCCTCGGCGTGGAGGAAGGCGAGCGCATCGGTGTCGTCGGCCTCAACGGCGGCGGCAAGACGACGATGCTCGAGGTGCTGGCCGGGCTCGAGGAACCGGACTCCGGGCGCGTCAGCCGCGTCGGTGGCCTGCGCATGGCCGTGGTCACCCAGCGTGGCGTGCTGCCGGCCGGTTCCACCGTCGGCGACGTGGTGCTCGGGCCGCTCGGCGTCGCCGAACACGAATGGGCGGGCGATGCCCGCATCCGCTCGGTGCTCGCGGGCATCGGCATCGACAATCTCGGCCTCGACGCGGTCGTCGACGGGCTGTCCGGCGGTGAACGCCGCCGGGTCGCGCTCGCCGCCGCGCTCGTGCAGGAGCTCGACCTGCTGGTGCTCGACGAGCCGACCAACCACCTCGACGTCGAGGGGGTGCAGTGGCTGGCCGAGCACCTGCTGTCGCGGCGCAGCGCACTCGTCGTGGTCACCCACGACCGCTGGTTCCTCGACACCGTCGCGACCCGCACGTGGGAGGTCGTGGGCGGCAAGGTCGAAAGCTACGACGGCGGCTACAACGACTGGATCTTCGCGCGGGCCGAACGCGCCCGCCAGGCCGACGCCATGGAGGAGCGGCGCCGCAACCTCGCCCGCAAGGAACTGGCGTGGCTGCGCCGCGGTGCCCCGGCGCGCACGTCCAAGCCGAAGTACCGGATCGAGGCCGCCGAGGCGCTGATCGCGAACGTGCCGCCGCCGCGCGACTCGGTGGCGCTGGCGTCGTTCGCCAAGCGCCGGCTCGGCCGCATCGTGATCGAACTCGAGGACGCGACCCTGACCACCCCCGACGGGCGCGAGCTGGTGCGCGACCTGACGTGGCGTCTCGGGCCGGGGGAGCGGATCGGTCTGGTCGGGGTCAACGGCTCCGGCAAGACGACCCTGCTGCGCACCCTCGCCGGGGAACTCGAACCGGCGTCGGGTCGCCGGGTACAGGGTCAGACCGTCGAGATCGGCTGGCTGCGGCAGGAACTCGACGACCTGCCCACCGACATGCGCGTGCTCGAGGCGGTCAAGGACGTGGCCGAACGAATCACCCTGGGCGACAAGGAGATCTCCGCCGGCCAGCTCGCGGAGCGACTCGGCTTCACGCCCGCCAAGCAGCGCACCCCCGTCGGCGATCTGTCCGGTGGTGAGCGTCGCCGCCTGCAGCTGACCCGGGTTCTCATGGCGGAGCCGAACGTGCTGCTGCTCGACGAGCCCACCAACGACCTCGACATCGACACCCTGCAGCAGCTCGAGGATCTGCTCGACGGCTGGGCCGGGACGCTGGTCGTCATCAGCCACGATCGGTACCTGATTGAACGCATCTGTGATTCGACGTGGGCGCTGTTCGGTGACGGCAAGCTCACCAACCTGCCCGGCGGCATCGACGAATACCTGCGCCGGCGTGCGGAACTCGGCACCGGCGGCGCGCCGTCCGTCGCGTCGACGGTCAAGCAGTCCGGCACGGCGGGTGCGACGACGGCTCCCAAGCGCGACGGCGCCGCCGAGCGCGCGGCCCGCAAGGAACTCGCCCGGCTGGAACGGGCGGTCGCGAAGTTCGCCGAACGCGAGGAGAAGCTGCACCACCAGCTCGCCGAGGCGGCAACCGATCCCGATCGCCTCCAGAAGCTCGACGCCGAACTGCGCCAGGTGGTCGCGGAGAAGGAAGCCGCCGAGGAGCAGTGGATGGAGCTCGCCGAAGAGCTGGGCTGACGCCCCGGTGTGCCTTTGTGGCGGTGGGAGCCGCCACAACGGCACACCGGGCGGCGAAGCCGCCGCAGGGCACACGGGCGGCGCAGCCGCCTCTTGACCTCGAGTCGACTCGAGGTCGCACGATGAGTCGTGTCAGCAGACAACACTCATCAGGAGGATCGATGTCCACAACCGAAACATCCAGTTCCTCAACAGTTCTGCGCCGATCGTGGACGACCGGGCGGCCTGTCGTCGTGGTCGCCGCGGTCGCGGGAGCGCTCGTGCTCAACCTCGTCCTGTGGCTGATCGGCCTGGCTGCGGGTGGTTCGTTCGAGCACACCGACGCCGGCGCGACCGTCAGTGCCGCACCCGGCGGCGTCGTACTCATGACCGTGGTGCCCCTGGGCATCGGACTCACGGTCGCGGTCCTGCTCGGTCTGTGGTGGCGAGGATTCCTGCGGATCGCTCAGGTGGTGGGCGCGTTGCTGCCGCTCGCCACGATCACGGGCACGCTCTCGGCGGACTTCGACACGGCCAGCACCGTGACGCTCACCCTCATGCACGTGGTGATCGCCGCCGTCGCCGTCGTCGCGCTCGAAAAAGTGCGCTGAAACGCCGAGTGCGTCCTTCGAGCCCCCCATCGGCCCGAAGGACGCACCGGCGCCCGAGGCTGCTTACAGCCCCAGCAGCTTGCTGATGATCTCGTTCATGATCTCGGTGGTGCCGCCGCCGATGCCGAGGACGCGGGCGTCGCGGAAGTGCCGCTCGACCTCGCTCTCGCGCATCAGGCCGATACCGCCGGCGAGCTGAACGGCCTCCATCACGGCCTTGTCGCAGACCTTCACTGCATTGTTCTTCGCCATCGACGTTTCGAGCAGCATGTCCTCGCCGTTCACCCAGCGCTCCGCGACGGAACGGCAGAACGTATGCGCCGCAGTGATTTCGGTGGCCAGGTCGGCCAGGCGGTGACGCACCACCTGACGCTTGGACAGCGGGCGGCCCATCGTCTCGCGGGACTTGACCCACTCGACCGTCAGGTCGAAGCAGCGCTGGGCGGTCGCGACCGCCTGGAACGCGAGCGACAGCCGCTCACCCTGGAACTGCTGCGCGATCTGGCCGAACGCCGAGTTCTCGGCACCGACAAGGTTTTCCACGGGCACGCGCACGTCGTCGTAGAACAGCTCGGCGGTGTCCGAGCATAGCCAGCCCATCTTGTCGAGCTTGCGGGACACCGTGAATCCCGGTGTGTCCGTGGGCACGACGATCAGCGAAATACCGCCGGCACCGGCGTCGCCGGTGCGCACCGCGGTGGTGACGAAGTCGGCGCGGGTACCGGAGGTGATGTACAGCTTCGAGCCGTTGATCACGTACTCGTCGCCGTCGCGGCGCGCGGTGGTACGGATGTTCGCCACGTCGGAGCCGCCGCTGGGCTCGGTGATCGCGAGCGATCCGATGAGCCGGCCCTCGAGCGCAGGACGGGCGAACCGGTCGATGAGATCGGTGTTGCCCGACGCGACGATGTGCGGAGTCGCGATGCCGTGGCTGAACAGGGCCGAGATCAATCCGGACGAGCCGCCCGCGAGGATGATCTCCTCGAGGATCGCGAGCATGTCGAGCGGGTTGCCGCCGGAGCCGCCGTGCTCCTCGGCGACGGACGCGCCCAGCAGGCCCGCGTCGGCGGCCTTGCGGTGCAGCTCCCGCGGAATCGCGCCCTCACGTTCCCAGGTGTCGATGTGGGGGACGATCTCCTTGCGCGTGAAGTCGGCGGCGAGCTGCCGCAGTGCCTTCCGCTCGTCGGTGTCCCAGCGCAGGATTTCGGTGGTGGTCACGGTTATTCGCCCTTCCAGACGGGTGCGCGCTTCTGCATGAAGGCCATGACGCCTTCGAGGGTGTCGGCGCTGGTGGTGAGACGCGCGAGCGCTTTGTCGGTGAGTTCCCAGGACTGATCCTCGGCGGCGATGTTGCCGTCGACGATGCCGCGGGCGACGGTCTTGCTGGCCTGCACGGCCAGGGGAGCGCCGGCCGCGACGTCCTCGGCGAGCGCCAGGGCGGTGGACAGCACGTCCGTCTGCGGCACCACGCGGTTGACCAGACCCCACCGCAGCGCGTCCTGCGCGGACATCGGCTTGCCCGTGAGGATCAGCTCCATCGCGACCGCGCGCGGGATGGCCTGACCGATGCGGAACACGCCGCCGGCCCCGGCGATGAGGCCGCGATGCACCTCGGGCAGACCGAATTCGGCGCTGTCCGCGGCGACGACGAGATCGCTCGCGAGCGCGAGTTCGGTGCCGCCACCGAGCGCGGTGCCGTTCACCGCGGCGATCACCGGCTTGCGGATGTGGTGCTTGACCACACCGGCGAAGCCCCAGTGCGCCGTCTCGGGCGGGGTGACGCCGTCGGGTCCGGAGGAGCCGAGGGCCTTGAGGTCGGCGCCGCCGCAGAACACGCTGTCGCCGGCACCGGTGAGCACGACCACCCGCACGCTGTTGTCGTCGTCGGCGCGCTCCCACGCCTCGCCGAGTCCCTGGTGCACCTCCGCGTTGATGCTGTTGGCGGCGCGGGGACGGTTGATGGTGACGAGCAGGGTGTGATCCCGCTGCTCGACGAGAACGACCGGTTCGGTCACGATGCGGACTCCTCGGAGGGTTGATCGACGAGAGTGATGGTGAGCGCGCCGCCGGCGTCGGCGACGCGGAGGGTCTGCCCGATGAGGGCGGGGCCGGCCGCGAGGATCGCGGCGCCTGCGGCGTCGGTGTGCCCGGCGACGCGGCGGCCGTCGGGGGTGAGGCCGATGAGGAAGCCGGTGGCCGGATTGCCGTCACGTCCGTATTCGGCTGTGGTGGTGACGACTTCGACCTCACCCTCGTAGTCGAGGGCGGCTTCGGGTGCGGTCGCCGGCAGCAGCACCGGTTCCGGATCGCCGATGTAGCCGTCGGTGTGCGGCGCCGCGGCGAGGATGACGGTGTGCTGGTACGTCAGGTACCCGCCGTTGCCGTGGACGAGGGCGAGCTCGCCGTCGGCGCGCAGCCGTCGCGCGACCGCGACGATCGAGTGCAGCGTGTAGCTGTTGAGCGGTCCGCCGAAGAACGAGTGCCCGCCGGTGACGCTGGGCACGGTCTCGCGCGGCAGCCCGAGGTGTTCGACGAGCAGCTTCGGTACCACCGGGAAGCAGCTGTAGGCGTCGACGATGTCGAGGTCGCGGGCCTTGATGTCGGCGCGGGACAGGGTGCGGGCCAGGGCGTCGGCGAGCGCGGCCGAGCGGCCGAACTCGGCGCGGGCGAGCACGTCGGCGGGTTCGGTGGCGCCGGCGCCGCCCCACACGTACACGATCCTGTCCTCGTCGATGCCGAGGTCACGGGCGACGGCGAGGGACGTGACCACGACCGCGGCGGCCTGGTCGACGAACGGCATCGCGTTCATCAGCAGCGGGTACGGATCGGTCACCATCCGGTTGCGGGGACCGGGGGTGGCGATGTCCTCGGCGGTGCGCAGGTCCGGGTTCCACGCGGCCGGGTTGGTGGCGGCGATCTCGGAGAACGCCGCGTACAGCCGGGCGGACCAGGCGACGGATTCGTCGTGCCCGTGCCCGGCCTCGAAGCTGAGCCGGTTCTCGAACAGGGGATAGACCCGGGTCGGGGCGATCATCGCGGCGCGCTGCATGGCGAGGCTGCCCAGGTCGTCCGGGTCGAACGCGGGCGGGCCGCCGGGCGCGGTGGTCCAGCCGAGTGCGGCGGGGTCGGTGCCGGACTTGGCCGCACCGGTGACCGACGCCTGCGCTTCACCGCCGACGAGCAGCGCGATCGAGCTCGTGCCTGCGGCGATGTCGTGGGCGATCCGGTCGAGCAGCGCCGCGGGCCAGTGCCCACCGATCGGCGTGGTCGAGGTGCGGTTGGGGTTTGCTCCCAGGCGGTCGGCGAGCAGGCCCGGCAGGTCGTCGTACGCCCAGCTCGCGGTCTTGACGGCGCGGATCGTGTCGACCCGGGCGGCGAGGGCCTCGGAGTCGGCGACGCCGGTGTCGGCGAGGGCCGCGGTGGTGGCCTCGTGGATCAGGTCGAGCGGTTCGCGGGGGTCGGCGGGGGAGCCGGCACGACCGGATCGGAGGTCGCCGACACCGATCACGACCGGTACACGGGTGGGGTCTGCCATCACTGTCCTTAGGGAAGACGCGGTGTTGAACTGACCGAAGAGTAATACGGACTAATCCAGTCTGTAAATAATTCCGAGGTCTGGCACACTGCCGGTGTGACCGAAGCATCACCCCGACGCCGTGGCCGGCCGCGCGACGCCGACCTCGAGGACCGCGTGTTCGACGCCGTGCTCGAGGTCTACTCCGAGACGAGCTGGCGCGGCTTCACCCTCGACGCCGTGGGCCGCCGGGCCCGCGTCGGCCGCGCCGCCCTGTACCGGCGATGGGATTCGAAGGACGATCTGCTCGTGCAGGCCCTCGAGGCCCGCAGCCCGCTGCCGGACCCGATCGACACCGGCAGCCTGCGCGCGGACCTGGTCGAGCTCGCCGGTCAGCTGCTCCGCGGTTACCGCACCACCTCCGGGCTGGTGAGCCTGCGTGTCGCGCTCGACGCGCGCGCCCATCCGGAACTGCTCGCCCGGCTCACCGACACGCTCAACCGCAGCCGGGTGCTCGCGGCGCGCACCATCGTGCACCGCGCGGTCGCCCGCGGTGAACTGCGCGCCGACACGTCCGTGACCCTGCTGCTCGAGATGGTCACCGGGGCGGTGCTCAGTCACGTGCTGTTCGCCCTCGGGACCCCGGCCACCGCAGCCGAGGACGAGGCATACGCGGAGACCATCGTCGACGCGACCATCCTGGCACTGGCCCCGCCGCGGCCGAACCGATAGCACGGCGACACGGACCGGACGCGGTGAACGGGCGACAACGACGGCGACGTAACCGAACTGCAATCGAATTGCCCGGCGAGCCTCCGAAACCGATACCCCCCGACCGGAATCCGGGATAGCCTGGCTGTCAGGTACCAAAAGGTCGTACGGGCTCGGGAGGTCGGCGATGGATCGGGAGGCCGTCAGTGCGATCGAGCGGGTCAAGTACCGCTATGCTCGCGCGCTCGACACCAAGGAATGGGTCGAGTTCGCGGACACACTGACTCCGGAGGCCACCGCCGTCTACGGCGAGCATCTCAGTTTCGAATCCCGGGACGCGTTCGTGGGTTTTCTCGCGAACACGCTCGGCGCCCACGTCGTCACCGAGCACCACTGCAGCCACCCCGAGATCGACGTCGCCCCCGACGGGAAGACCGCCACCGGGGTGTGGCTGCTCGCGGACACCGTCGTCGTGCCCGAGGACGGGATGCTGCTGCGCGGTTCCGCGTACTACCACGACCGGTACGCGCTGTGCGACGACGGGAAATGGCGCATCTCGCACACCTCCTACGAACGGAACTGGGAGACAGTCGTTTCCCTCGACGACCTGCCGAGTTTCCGGCTCACCTCCAACCGCTGGGATCTGCTGGAGGTTCCGCGCGCATCATGACGTTCGACGGGATCGACTTCCCGAGACCGGGAGCGTTGCCGTATCTCACGGTCTCCGAGGCTCGCACGGCAATCGACTGGTACACAAAGGTTTTCGATGCGCAGCTCGCAGGTGACCCGGTCGTGATGGACGACGGCCGGATCGGTCATGCGGAACTGATCTTCCCCACCGGCATGGTGTATGTCGCCGAGGAGTTCCCGGAGATGGGGCTGACCGCCGCCGAGGCGGGTTCGACGTCGGTGAGCCTGATGCTGCCGGTCGACGACACCGATGCCGTCCTGGCCCGTGCCCGCGGCGCCGGCGGCACCGTCGAACGCTGGATCACCGAAAGCCACGGCAACCGCAACGCGACGCTGCTCGACCCGTTCGGGCACCGCTGGCTGCTCGTCGGTCCGGTCACGGGCAACCCCACCGGCGACACCCCGTAGCGCGCGAACACCGTGTGTCCGGCCGGTGACGACCTCGCCCGGTAGGCTCCCGCCCGTGACAGAGTCGTCCTTCATTCGTGCCCGCGTCGCCAACGGCGTCGGCGAGGTGGTGCTCGATCGGCCCTCGGCGCTCAACGCCCTGGACAGTTCGATGATCCGTGACCTGTACGCGCCGCTGTCGGAGTGGCGCGACGACCCGCAGGTCACGGCGGTACTGGTGACCAGCGCCTCCGACCGCGCGTTCTGTGCGGGTGGGGACATCAAGTCGGTGCGGGACGCGGCGCTGGCCGGCGACACCGATCGGGTCCGGGCGTACTTCGCCGAGGAGTACCGGCTGGACGAGCTCGTCGCCACCTACCCCAAGCCGTACCTGGCGCTGCTCGACGGCGTCACCATGGGCGGCGGGCTGGGCATCTCCGTCCACGGCGCGGTGCGGGTGGTGTCGGAGAACGCGATGCTCGCGATGCCCGAGACCGCGATCGGATTCATCCCCGACGTCGGCGCGAGCCACTTCCTTCCGCGGCTGCGCGGAACCACGGCACGCTGCGACGCCGTCGGCATGTACCTGGGATTGAGCGGCGCCCGCGTGTCCGCCGGAGACGCCCTCGCGGTCGGGTTGGCCACGCACTTCGTGCCCAGCGACCGCATCGGTGCGCTCGCCGACCGCATCCGCGCGGGCGAATGGCAGGACGCTCTCGACGAGTTCGCCGAGCCGGCCCCCGAGTCGGAGCTCGCCGACCGGTTCACCGACATCGAGCAGGTATTCGGCGACGGCACCGTCGCCGACATCGTCACGCGACTCGACGACGACACGCTCGGTGACCCCGCCTGGGCCATGCAGACCCGCGACGCGCTGCGGGCGCTGTCGCCGACGAGCCTGTACGCAACCGCCGAACTTCTGCGCCGCGGCGCCGAGAGCACCCTGAGCGAATGCTTCGCGCGGGAGCTCGACGTCGCCGTCCGGATCTGCGGCGAACCGGACTTCGCGGAGGGGGTGCGGGCCGTGCTCGTCGACAAGGACCGCAACCCGTCGTGGTCGCCGAAGACCATCGAAGACATCGACCCCGCGAGGATCGCCGCGCTCTTCGAGGACTGACCCCCGGGTGACTGCCTCCGTCACCCGGAGGCAGGAGTCGATTCAGCCACCCGGAGGCGGGAGTTCGTTCAGCGCGTGGGGCGCTGCGGTGCCTGCAGGTCCACGACGATCGGCTGCCCGCCGAGGGTGGCATGGATCTCCGGCTTCTCGAGACCACCGGCGAGCAGGTACTCACCGAGCAGGCTCAGCAGTTCGTCGTTGTCGACGGTCGGGTCCGAGGCGTGACTGCGGTGGGTCCGGGTGGCCAGCTCGCCGTGCGCGAGCCGCGCGGCGATCCGTACCGACGCCTGCCCCATCGAGTTGCGGCGTGCCGGGCCGACCGCCGGCCCGCCCGTCGGCAGGCTGCCGAGTTCGGTCGTGGTGGCCGGCGTTGCGCCGATGCCGTTGCTGCTCGTGCCGTTCGTGCTGGTGCTGCTCACCGGGGATGTCCCTTCCGTAGTGGTGCCGGCGCCCACCCCGCCGGCCGGGTTGCGATCGGATGCATGACTGACCTCGGCGTGCGGGCCGGGGCTGCTCGTCATCGGGGTGCTGCTCGGGAGCGGCGTGCTGGGCAGCGGATAGATGAAGGTCCCCGAGCGCTTCGGCGAATCGTTCCGCTTGGCGGAACCGGTGCGGGCGCGCGCGGGTCTCCCGCCCGGCCCGACGGCCGAGGTGTCGTCGTTCATCCACAGCTCCTGAAAATCCCCCGAGCCAGCGTCAGCTCGACGGCAGGAAAATACCAGTAATCGGAGTCACATGCACTACCGCTGCAACAACCTCAGTCGGTGGTGGCGACCAGCGGCTCCAGCGTCAGATCCGGCAGTTCCTTCCGGATGTACTGCAGCCGCCACTTGTCGCTGACCAGCGCAAGCAGCACCCCGTCGGACCGGGTGAACACCTCGACGCCGCGCTGCCGGTTCAGTTCGTCCCGCGAGGCGGCGTCGGTGCGGCGGGCCAGCGCGTAGCCGAGCGGTTCGATCCGCGGTTCGACGTTGTACTCGGCTTTCATCCGCGCCGAGACGACCTCGAACTGCATGGGGCCGACGGCCGCCATCACCGGCGAGGCGTCTCCGCGCACGTCGTTGCGCAGGATCTGCACGACGCCTTCGGAGTCGAGCTGGTCGACGGCCTTGCGGAACTGCTTGTACTTCGACGCGGCGTCGACCCGCAGGACCGCGAAGTGCTCCGGTGCGAACGACGGGATCGGCGGGAACTCGACCTTCCGGTCCACGAACAGAGTGTGTCCGGGCGCCAGGGCGGTCGCGTTGACCAGACCCACCACGTCGCCCGGATAGGCGGCCTCGACCGTGGACCGTTCGCGGCCGAACACCGTCAACGCGTACTTGGTGGTGAACGGCTTGCCGGTCTGGGCGTGGGTGACGACCATGCCGCGCTCGAACACCCCGGAGACCACGCGCATGAACGCGAGGCGGTCGCGGTGCGCGGTGTCCATGCCGGCCTGCACCTTGAACACGACCGCGCTGAACGGGTCGTCGACGTCACGGGGATTGTCGTCGATGTCGAGGCGGGCGCGCGGCGGCGGCGCCAGCGCGACGAGGGTGTCGAGGATCTGCCGCACGCCGAAGTTCAGCATCGCCGACGCGAAGATCACCGGCGACGTCTGGCCGGCGAGGAACAGTTCCTGGTCGTGGTCCTGACCGCTCGCCGACAGCAGTTCCGATTCCTCCGCGGCCTCGGCCCACGCGTCGCCTTCGCGCTCCAGCGCGGCGTCGGGGTCCAGGTGCTCCTCGGGGGCGATCTTCGCGCCGCCCGCGGTGCGGGTGAACTTGATGTACTCCTCGGCCGCGCCGTCCTCACCGCGCCGCAGCAGGCCGCGGAAGTCGCCGGCGATGCCGACGGGCCAGAACAGCGGGGTCGGCGTCAGGCCGATCCGCTCGTCGATCTCGTCGAGCAGTTCGAGCGGTGCGCGACCGGGACGGTCCCACTTGTTGATCACGGTGATCACCGGGATGCCGCGGTGGCGGCACACCTGGAACAGCTTCAGCGTCTGTGGCTCGAGGCCCTTTGCGGCGTCGATGAGCATGACCGCGGCGTCGACGGCGGTGAGCACGCGGTAGGTGTCCTCGGAGAAATCCGAGTGGCCGGGGGTGTCGACGAGGTTGATGACGTTGCCCGGGTCGTCCTCGTCGGCGGTGGACTCGCTCGAGCGGTAGTTGAACTGCAGTGCGGTGGAGCTGACCGAGATGCCGCGGGCCTTCTCCATCTCCATCCAGTCCGAGACGGTCGACTTGCGGCCGGCCTTGCCGTGCACGGCGCCGGCCTCGGAGATCACCTTCGCGTGCAGCGCCAGCGCCTCGGTGAGCGTGGACTTACCGGCGTCCGGATGGGAGATGACGGCGAACGTGCGGCGCCGAGCGGCCTCCGCGCGCACTTCCTTGGACAGGGCGGCTGTGCCGGAGTCGCTGATGGCGGTGCCGGTATCGCCGGTGGCCGAGGCGGGCGGGGTACTCAACGCGGAACTGACCTCTCGAAACGGGGGTGGGGGTGCGGGTATCGCAGGCAACTTCTCCATGTTACTCGGCGATTCGATGTCGATTTCCGTGAGATTCGGTCACGTTTGCCGGGATGCCTTTCCCCATCGGTCCCGGCGCGGGGACTCTGGACCGCAGAGCCACCGGATCGAGGAGTGCCCGTGAGCAGATTCACCGACGAGATGTACGCGACGGCGGAGAGCACACGCCGTGGGCTGATCACCGGGGAGCCGGACGAGCCGCTGCGGCAGACCTGGGGCGAGATCCACCGGCAGGCCCGCTGCATGGCCGGGGCGCTGGCCGCGGCCGGTATCGGGCACGGTGCCGCCGTCGGTGTGCTGGCAGGCAATCCCGTCGACATCGCCCCGGTGTGTCAGGCCGTCTGGATGCGGGGCGGCAGCGTCACCATGCTGCACCAGCCGACGCCGCGCACCGACCTGGCCGCGTGGGCGCGCGACACCGAAACGGTCGTCCACATGATCGACGCGCAGGTGGTGGTGCTCGGGGCGCCGTTCGACCCGGCCGAACCCGTGCTGCGCGAACGCGGCATCCGCGTCGTGACGGTCGCGCAGATGCGGGCGGGTTCGCCGATCGACCCGGTCGACACCGCCGAATCGGATATCGCGTTGCAGCAGTTGACGTCCGGATCGACCGGATCGCCGAAGGCCGTGCTGATCTCGCACGAGAACTTCTATGTCAACGCCTACGCGATGATCGACCGCATCAAGTACTCCCTCGACGACGACGTGATGATCAGCTGGCTGCCGCTGTTCCACGACATGGGCATGGTCGGGTTCCTCAGCGTGCCCATGCAGGTCGGCGCGGAGGTCGTGTCGGTGACACCGCTGGAGTTCCTCAAGGCCCCGCTGCTGTGGGCGCAGCTGATCGGCAAGTACCACGGAACAGTCACGGCCGCACCGAATTTCGCATACTCACTGCTCGCCCGCAAACTCGCGCAGGCGCCGGACGGAGTCGTCGACCTGTCGTCGATGCGGTGGATGTGGAACGGCGCCGAACCCGTCGACCCCGACACCATGATCGCGCTGGCCGAGGCCGGTGCGCGTTTCGGCCTGGACCCGATGGCCCTGGCCCCCGTCTACGGCATGGCCGAGACGACCCTGGCGGTGTCGGTCCCGGACCCGGGGCACGGGCAGGTCCTCGACATCGTCGACCCGGATCTGCTCGAAGCCGGCGGCATCGCCGTGCCCACCACCCGGCCGAACGGGCGGCGGCTGGCCACGCTCGGTCATCTCGTCCCCGGGCTCGAGGGGCGGGTCGTCGGGCGCGACGGGCAGGTGCTGCCCCCGCGCGGTGTCGGCATCATCCAGCTGCGCGGCAAGGCCGTGACCTCGGGTTATCTCACCGTGGACGGGCCGGTCCCGGCGCAGGACTCCGACGGCTGGTTCGACACCGGCGACGTCGGCTACTTCACCGAGGAAGGTCGCGTGGTGGTGTGCGGCCGGGTCAAGGACGTCATCATCATGGGCGGCCGCAACGTGTATCCGACCGACATCGAACGCGCCGCGTGCAGTGTCGACGGGGTGCGGCCCGGGAACGCCGTCGCGATCCGTCTCGACGCCGGCGACAAACGCGAATCCTTCGCGGTCGCAGTCGAAACCAACCGGATCGACGACCCCGCCGAGATTCGCCGCATCGAACACGAGGTGGTGCACGCCGTCGTCGCCGAGGTCGGGGTGCGGCCCCGGACGGTCGCGGTGCTCGGCCCGGGCAGCATCCCGAAGACCTCGTCCGGCAAGCTGCGGCGCGGCAGCTCGGCCGCCCTCCTGGCCCGCTGACCCGTGCGCGTTTCCGGTAGCACCCGCTACCGGAAACGCGCACGAGGGGCAGCGGTCAGTGGATGCGGTTCTGCGCGCCCTCGAGGCCCAGGCGCAGCAGCAGCTCGACGGCGTCCGCCCCCTCCTCGCAGAACACGTCGAGTTCCTTGCGCTCGGTCGTCGAGAACGGCTTGAGCACGAAATCGGCCGGATCCTGCCGGCCCGGGGGACGGCCGATGCCCATCCGCACCCGCAGGTAGTCCTTCGTACCCAGCGAACTCGACGTCGACCGCAACCCGTTGTGCCCGTTCTCGCCGCCGCCCAGCTTGAGCCGGATGGTGCCGAAATCCAGATCCAGCTCGTCGTGGATCACCACGATGTTCGCCGGGTCGACCGAGAAGAACTTCGCCAGTCCCGCGACCGGGCCACCCGACAGGTTCATGTAGGTGCGCGGTTTCGCGATGATCACCTGCCTGCCGTCGAGGCGGGCCTGCACGATGTCCGAGTTGCTGCGCTTGTGCGCGCCGAACGAACCGCCCACGCGCCCGGCGAGCACGTCGGCCACCATGAAACCGATGTTGTGACGGGTCTTCTCGTACTTCGGTCCGGGATTGCCGAGCCCGACGACGAGCGCGGTGTCCTCGCTCACGTTCGTGTGTTCCTTCCCGACCGGTGGCGGTTGCGGCGACCGGTCACACGCGCGCGGCGCGCCATCCCGCGGGGGATGACGCGCCGCAACGAATCATGTGGAGCCGTGGGTGGCTCAGGCCTCCTCGGCCGGAGCCTCGGCCTCGGCGCCCTCGGCCGCTTCGCCCTCGAGGGCCTCGGCGGACGGAGCCACGACGATGTTCACGAGCAGCAGATCGGCCTCGTCCTGCAGCGACGCGCCCTTGGGCAGCTCGACGCCACCGGCGAGGATCTGGGTGCCGGCCTCGGCGCCCTCGATGGAGACCTCGACCTGCTCGGGGATGTGCAGGGCCTCGGCCTCGAGCTTGATGGTGGTGACCTCGTTGACGACGAGGGTGCCGGAAGCGGCCTCACCGGTGATGACCAGCGGCACCTCGACGACGACCTTCTCGCCCTTCTGGACGACCAGCAGGTCGGCGTGCTCGATGTAGTTGCGGATCGGGTGCACGACGACCGACTTGGTCAGCGCCAGCTCCTCGGAACCGTCGACCTCGAGGGTGAGCACGGCGTTGGTGCCGTGGGCGCGCAGCACGGCCGCGAACTCGCGGGCCGGGAGGGCGAGGTGCTTGGGCTCGGTGCCGTGGCCGTACAGCACGGCGGGGACCTGTCCGTCACGGCGGGCACGGCGGGCAGCGCCCTTGCCGAACTCGGTGCGGACGGCGGCTACGAGACGGTTCTCGTCGGACATGATGTAACGGCTCCTACGCTTGTGGCTCTCACTGGGTCGGTCTTCTCGACGATGCGGGACCGGACGCGCGCGGGCCGGGAGCGTGGAACGCTCGAGCGGAGCCGCAGCCGCGTCGATCACGGTGAGCCAGCGATTTCGCGGTTCACCCTCGCCGAGACAACTCGAAGTACTTTACCGGATCGCCGGGGGTAAAGCGAACGGCCCCCATCCCGTCACAGGCTGCGTACCGCGGCGAGGAATCGGTCGACGTCGGCGGGGGAGACGAAGTAGTGCGGTGACGCGCGCACCACCGCGTCGAGTGTCCGCGCGGTCATGTCCAGCAGCGTCGAGCTGCGATGACTGACGGTCACCGTCATCGACTGCTCGGCGAGCGCGTCGCGTACCGCCGTGGGTTCGCGACCGTCCACGGTGAACGAGACGATGCCGCTGCGCGGGTCACCGAGGTCGCGGACCTCGACCCCGGGGATGCGGCCGAGGCCGTCGCGCAGGTGTTCGGAGCGGTAGGCGATGGCCTCGGTGACCGCGTCGATCCCGAGGTCGAGCAGGTAGTCGACCGCAGCCCCGAGACCCAGGCGCGCGGCGACGTCGGCCTCCCACAGTTCGAAGCGGGTGGCGTCGGGTGCGATCTCGTATTCGTCGGCTCCCGACCACCGCGCGCTGTGCAGGTCCAGCACGGCGGGCTCGAGTTCACCGATCAGCCGCGGCCGCACGTAGAGGAATCCGGTGCCGCGCGGGCCGCGCAGCCACTTGCGCCCCGTCGCGGACAGTGCGTCCACGTCGAGTTCGGGCACGTTCACCGGGAGTTGCCCGACGGACTGGCACGCGTCGAGCAGCACGAGCGCCCCGACCTTGTGCGCCGCGTCCGCGACCTCCCGCACCGGGTTGATCAGGCCGCCGTTGGTGGGGGCGTGCACGAGCGACACCAGCTTCACGCGCTCGTCGAGCATCGCGGTGAGTGCGTCGACGTCGATGCGCCCGTCGGGGCCGGACGGGATCTGCTTGACGGTCGCGCCGGTGGCGCGGGCGCGCTGCAGGGCGGCGACCGCGTTGGCGGCGTATTCGACGCGGGAGATCAGGATGCGGTCGCCGGGCTGCAGCGGCACCGCGTAGAAGAACGACGTCCACGAGCGGGACGCGCTGTCGGTGAGCGCGACGGACGTGGGATCGACGTCGAGCAGCCGGCCGATCGACGTCTTCACCGCGTCCAGCGCGTCGAGCCGCTCGTTCGCGGCGACGTAGCCGCCGACCTCGGCTTCGCGGCGCAGATGCGCGACGACGGTGTCGAGCACGGGCGTCGGGGGCAGCGACGAACCGGCGCTGTCGAGGAATACGCGGTCGAAGCAGCCCGGGGTGTCCCGGCGAACCCGTTGGAGATCGAGCACGGTGCGACCACCTCTTCCGCGTCCCGTACGGACAGCCCGTACGCCTGGAATGTAACCCCGGACCGCGTGTCGCGGCCGGTGTTCTCACGGCGCTGCGGCAACGGGCGCGTTAGGCTCGTCCCAGTCCTGGCTCGGCGGCGAGAGAGGGTGATCGAGTGGCGACTGCGATCAACACGGCGTACTCGCGCGCTGCCCTCACGTCGCGGGCCGAGGCGGTGGCGCACGTTCGCCGCAGCAGTTTCCGGTTCGGGCCGCCGCGGTTGATCGGGGTGGAGCTGGAATGGCTCACCGCCCGTGCGGACGGCACGGCGGCCCGTCCCGAACTCCGGTCGATCGTCGATTCGCTCGGTTCGCATGCCCCGCGGACGGTGGCTCCGACGTCGTCGGCGCGACCGTTGCCGTCGGGCAGTGTGGTCACCCTCGAACCCGGTGGCCAGGTCGAACTGTCCAGCGTGCCGTGCGCGTCGGCGCGGCAGGTGTGCGACCGTCTCGTCGCGGATGCCCGGATGCTGCGCTCGCTGCTGGCCCGGCGGTCGCTGCTCATGCTCGATTCCGCCGGTGACGGCGTGCGGCCGCCGCACCGGTTGCTGCGCACTCCGCGCTACAGCGCGATGGAACTGCGGTTCGACCGGATCGGACCGATGGGGCGGCTGATGATGAACAGCACCGCCGCAGTGCAGGTCAGTGTCGACGCCGGCGCGGACGACGACGAAGTGCGCCGCCGCTGGCACCTCCTGCATGCGATCGGGCCGGCGATGATCGCCGCGTTCGCGTGTTCGCCTGCGCTCAACGGTGTTCCGGACGGCAGCTGGGTGTCGCAGCGCATGCGGACGTGGCTGAACCTGGACCCCGGACGCACCACCCCGGTGTCCGACCCCGCCGACTACCCGGCGTGGGCGCTCGACGCGCCGCTGCTGTGCGTCCGATCGTCCGGCCCCGACTGGAATGCGCCACCGGACGCGTCGTTCGCGGACTGGCTGGACGGCTCCCTGGACGGGGATCTGGGTCGCCGCCCCACCGTCGACGACCTGGACTATCACCTCACCACGCTGTTTCCGCCGGTGCGGCCGTGCGGGCACTTCGAGGTGCGTTATCTCGATGCCCAACCGGGGGATCTGTGGCAGGTCCCGGTCGCGGCGATCGAGGCGCTGCTGAGATCCCGGGCGGTGATGGACGAGGCGGAGGCGATCGCGGCCCCGGTCGCGGACCGGTGGGAGGAAGCCGCGCAGCATGGCCTCGCCAGTCTCGAAATACGTGCTGCGGCAGTCGGTTTGCTGGCGCTGGCGGCGGAGGCGTCGCCGGACATGAGATTCACGGCGGCGCTCGATGCCGCGGCGGTCCGGTGCTGCCGCGGTCGCGGACCGGAGGATCAGAGCCGGTGAGCGCGCTGCGGGCACAGGTGATGAGGGATCTCGCCCGCGCCCGTGTCCGCACGGCTGCGCTGACCGACCTCGACGACGCGGAACTGACGGCGCAGCATTCGCCGCTGATGAGCCCGCTCGTCTGGGACCTCGCGCACATCGCGAACCAGGAGGAACGCTGGCTGCTGCGCGAGGCCGCCGGACTGGAGGCCGAGCGTCCCGACATCGACGACCTGTACGACGCGTTCCGTCATCCGCGGGCAACCCGGAACGGTCTACCGCTGCTCGATCCCGCACAGGCCCGCCGGTACGCCGACGACGTGCGGGCGCGGGTGACGGAATCGTTGGAGAAGTGTGAATTCGACACCGACCTCACCCGCGACGGATTCGTCTACTCGATGATCGCGCAGCACGAACAGCAGCACGACGAGACGATGCTCGCGACCCACCAGTTGCGGTCGGGCCCACCGGTGTTGTTCGCCCCGGAGGCGCCGCGCACCGGACATCCGGTCGCGGCGGACGAGATCACGGTCCCGGCTTGCGAAGTCGAGATCGGGACGTCCGCCGATCCGGCAGCGCTCGACAACGAACGGCCCGCGCACCGCGTGCACGTGCCTGCGTTCCGCATCGACACCTTCCCCGTCACCAACGGCCGCTATCTCGAGTTCATGGCCGACGGCGGATACGACCGCCCCGAGCTGTGGAGCGAAACCGGCTGGGAGCACCGGGTCCGCGCGGGTCTCGAGGCCCCGCAGTTCTGGACGCGGCAGCACGACGGCACGTGGTGGCGCCGCCGATTCGGGGTCATGGTGCCGGTGCATCCCGACGAACCGGTCGTCCACGTGTGTTTCCACGAGGCCGACGCCTACGCACGGTGGGCCGGGAAGCGGCTGCCCACGGAGGTGGAGTGGGAGACGGCCGCGCGATGGAACCCGGTGGAGCAGCGCAGCACCCGATACCCTTGGGGCGACGCCGATCCCGGCCCCGAGCATGCGAACCTCGGGCAGCGTCACCTCGGGCCCGCGGTCGTCGGCGCGTATCCGGCGGGGGCGTCGCCGCTCGGGGTGCAGCAACTGATCGGTGACGTGTGGGAGTGGACGTCGTCGGGTTTCGAACCCTATCCGGGGTTCCGGGCGTTCCCGTACCGCGAGTACTCCGAGGTGTTCTTCGGCGGCGACTACCGGGTTCTGCGCGGTGGTTCGTTCGGTACGGACGCGGTCGCGTGCCGCGGGACCTTCCGCAACTGGGACCATCCGATCCGGCGCCAGATCTTCTCCGGATTCCGTTGTGCCCGAGATGTTCCCGACACTCCGGACGTCGCGGATGTGTAGGCATCTGGGCTACCTCGGCCCGGTGCGCACGGCCCGGTCGCTGATCACCTACGGTCCGCACTCGCTGTTCCGCCAGTCGTGGGCGCCGAAGGACATGCGCGGCGGTGGCACCGTCAACGCCGACGGGTTCGGAGTGGCCTGGTGGACCGCCGACGGCATCCCCGGCCGGTACCGGAGCGAGAAACCGATCTGGTCGGATCCCTTTGTCACCGAAGGCTTGTCCTCGATCCGGACCGGGGCGATGGTCGCCGCGCTCCGATCCGCGACCGAGGGTATGCCGGTGGAGCGGTCGGCGGCCGCCCCGTTCACGGACGGCCGGTGGGCATTCAGTCACAACGGGCGGGTCGTCGGGTGGCCCGGGACGCTCGTGTCGCTCGCGGAGCGGCTCCCGGTATCGGAGCTGCTGCGGCTCGAATCGCCCACCGACGCCGCGACTTTGTGGATGCTGCTGCGATCGCGCCTGCGCACCGACAGGCCCGAGGCCGCGCTCATGCGGCTCGTCCGTGACGTGATCGACCTTTCGCCGCACTCTCGTCTGAACCTGTTGCTGGGCAACGGTTCCGGGCTGTGGGCGACCGCGTGGTACCACTCGCTGTGGGTGCTCGTCGACGAGCGCATCGCGGTGGTGTCCTCGGAACCGTACGACGATGATCCGCGCTGGAAGCAGGTGCCGGACCGGCATCTGGTCAGCGCCCGACCGGGACACCTGATCGTGTCCCCCATGGAGGTCCCGAGCGTATGACCGTCGACGTCTATCTGACCCCGGCCGAACTCGACGAGGCGTTGCGGGCCGACGCGCGCCGCGGCCTGACCGCGACACCGAAGTGGCTGTCGCCGACCTGGCTGTACGACGAGCGCGGCGGGGACCTGTTCGAACAGATCACCCGGCTGCCCGAGTACTATCCGACCCGCACCGAACGTGCTCTGCTGAAAGCGTTCTCGGCGGACATCGCGGACGCGATGCGGCCCGAGCTGCTCGTCGAACTGGGGTCCGGATCGTCGGAGAAGACCCGGTTGCTGCTCGACGCGCTCGCCCCCTCCCTGCACACCTACGTCCCGCAGGACGTGTCCGAGTCCGCCCTGCAGGGCGCGGTCGCCCGCCTGTCCGCCGACTACCCCGACCTCACGGTGCGCGGGGTGGTCGGGGACTTCACCGGTTCGCTGAGTCATCTGCCCGACGGGGGCCGGAGGATGATCGCGTTTCTCGGGGGCACCATCGGCAACCTGGTCCCGGCCGAGCGGGCGGAGTTCCTGGCCGAACTCGCCGCGACCCTCGACAAGGGGGAGTGGCTGCTGCTCGGCGTCGGTCTCGTCGTCGATCCGGAGATCGTCGTCCCCGCGTACGACGACGCGGCGGGTGTCACCGCCGAATTCGACCGCAACGTGCTGCATGTGCTCAATCACCGGCTCGGGGCGAACTTCGAACCGGATCGTTTCCGACATGTGGCGCTGTGGGACGCGGACAACGAGTGGATCGAGATGCGGCTCGAGGCCACCGCGGCGATGACGGTGCAGATCCCCGGCCTGGACCTCGAGGTGTCCTTCGACGAGGGCGAGCAGCTACGCACGGAGATCTCCGCGAAGTTCCGGCTCGACGGTATCGCCCGCGAACTCAGCGACGCCGGCTTCGTCGTCCGCCACGAATGGGTCGACCCCGACGACCGGTTCGCACTGATCGGGGCGTCGCGTCGCTGAGTCCGCCTGCCCCGGTTCGCTCTCGCTGTGTCGTCTGCGTCCCTGTAGAGGCTGGACAACGCGACTCCATTTATATCATGATGAATATGCGCTACTGTGGTGCAGGTAACAGTCGCGACGGAACGTCGGCGACGCCGCGAGAAGAGGTGAAGCGTGCCGTCCATCGGTCTGAGCGCGTACGGGGCGACCTGCGCAGAACTCGTCGAACTCGCCGTGTGCGCCGAGGAGGTGGGATTCGACGCGCTGTGGTTGGGTGAGCATGTCCTGCACCCGGTCGGCCATCGGAGCGAGCATCCGTCGACGGGTAGCCGGCAACATCACACGGGCCCCCTCGTCGACGCCACGACGGACCTGCCGGACCCCCTGGTCGTGCTTGCGGCCGTCGCGGCGGTGACCGAAACGCTCGAGCTCGGGACGGCGGTCTACCTGGCACCGCTCCGTCATCCATTGCTGTCGGCGCGCGCGGTCGCCACCCTGCAGGAATTGTCCGGAGGCCGGGTTCGTCTGGGCGTGGGAGCGGGGTGGCTCGCGGAGGAGTTCGAAGCGCTCGATGTCCCGTTCCGCAGTCGCGTCTCGCGCACCGAGGAGTGTGTCGAGATCATGCGTAGGGCGTGGGTCGGTGTCCCGTTCTCCCACGAGGGTACGCATTTTCGATTCGACGAGGTGCAGGTTCACCCGCGACCGGTGTCGGTGCCGGTGGTCTTCGGTGGCAACGGACCGAAAGCGCTTGCTCGCGCGGCCGTTCTCGGGGACGGCTGGTTCACTTCGGGCACACCGGATTTCGCCGAGTCGTACCGGATGGTCCGGGAGATCGAGCGCCTCCGATCCGAAGCCGGTCGCACCGACGAATTCCGGTGCTATGTCCGCGTCGACCCGGCTGATGCCGGCGATCTGCATCGCTATCGGGAGAACGGGATGGACGATCTGGTGTTGTGGGCGGATAAGCTCTGGGTCGGAGAGGCACTCGCCGATCGGCGAGCGTCGCTGGCCGCGGCGGCCGAAAGGCTGGAAGTCGGGTGCCGGGTGAGCCGGTAGATGCCGGTGCGTCGATAGCATCGACGGGCACAGACGGAGCAACGCCCGCTCGGACGCCGCGTGCGGTAGCCGAGCGGGACGCGAGTACGGAGGGGAGACCATGCCGAGAACCGGGGTTCGGCGCAGCAACAACGGAAGTGAGGGCGGTGGCCGGGAGGTATCGCTGCTCCGGCCGTTGAAGGCCGCGGAGATCGTCGCACGCTCGATCGTGGGGGACATCCAAGCCGAGGGGCTCGAGCCGGGAACGTGCCTTCCGTCGGAAGCGGCGATGCTGGACAAGTACGGGGTCAGTCGTGAATCCCTCAGAGAGGGATTGAGACTACTCGAGGTCCAGGGAATGATTACGATCAGGCGTGGCCCGGGGGGCGGACCGGTGGTCGGCTCGGTCGATTCGGCTCACCTGGGCCGGGTTTCGGCCCTGTTCTACAACATGTCCGGAGCTACGTACGGGGAGTTGTTCGAGGCATGGGTCTGGGCCGAGGGTGAGCTCGCGGATCGGGCGGCTCGCAATCCGGATGCTGCGTTGCGCGTAAGCACGATGAGTCCTTTCGTCGTGGACGGTGCCCATGTCGAGCCCGAGAGCCTGGATTCCTACCTCGAGGCCCACGCGGGCTTCCATCATGCGGTAGCAAAGTTGTCCGGAAATCGTGTTCTGGCATTGAGTCTCGAAGCGTATGGGCAGATCGTTGCACACCATGTCGCGATGGTGGACGATCCGCGCAAGCTCAACGATGTGCTGTTGGACGATCACCAGCATGTGGCGAAGGCGGTCAGCGCAGGTCATTCGCGTAGGGCGCGTGAACTGATGGAGGAGCACCTGCGCCGTGTCGTCGAGTACTGCAGTGACCGCTTGAACGGAACTCTCGAATCTGCTGTCGAGTGGTTGTAGCTTCGCGACCCGCACTGCAGTAGCAGCGCAACCGATCGCACTCTCACAGATGCCCGGCCGTGAATTGCACGGCCGGGCATCGTGTTTCTCCTGAATCGGGACCTTCGATGCGGGACCGACGTCCCCGTTGCGCAAGCTGTCGAGGGGAATCCGGGATATATCGAGCGATCTCTTGACTTCCAAGTTCATCATGAGCAATATGGGTTTCATTGAAACCAAGTGATGTCCGTCACCGGTCGATCCGGTTTGCTGTTCTCGTAGTGGACGGCGGCATCTTTTCTCGTTCCTCGCAGGACTCGATGTCCGGTTGCAGGCAATCCACAGCAGCGCTCAGGAGGCGTACATGAAACGGTTGGAGGGCAAGGTCGCATTCATCACCGGTGCGGCACGTGGCCAGGGCCGCACCCACGCGGTGCGACTGGCGCAAGACGGCGCAGACATCGTTGCCGTCGACCTGTGTAGGCAGCAGGACCAGCTGGACTACTCCCAGGGCACCCCGGAGGATCTCGAGGAAACCGTCCGTTTGGTGGAGAAGGAAGGCCGACGGATCATCGCGCGTGCCGCGGATGTCCGGGATCTCTCCTCGCTCCAAGCGGTGACGGACGAGGCCGTCGACGAGTTCGGGCGCATCGACATTCTCGTGTCGAACGCCGGCATCTCGAATCAGGGGCAGGTTGTCGGTCTGTCCGACCAGCAGTGGTCCGACATCCTCGATACCAACCTCGTCGGTGCCTGGCATGCGTGCCGCGCCGTGCTTCCTCAGATGATCGAGCGCGGCGAGGGTGGGTCCGTCATCTTCGTCAGTTCAACAGTCGGACTGCGCGGTGCCCCAGGACAGTCGCACTACGCCGCCTCCAAGCACGGTCTCCAAGGACTGATGCTGTCGTTGGCAAACGAAGTGGGAGCGCACAACATTCGGGTCAATTCGGTCAATCCCGGCGCGGTCAACACCCCTATGGCGATCAACGAGAGCCTGCTCAAGATGTTCCTTCCGCACCTCGAGAATCCGACCCCGGACGACGCGGCCGACCTGTTCGCCCAGCTGACGCTGCTGCCGATCCCGTGGGTCGAACCCGAAGACGTCAGCAACGCGGTGGCGTGGCTGGCGTCGGACGAGGCGCGCTACATCCACGGCGTGGCCATCCCGGTCGACGGCGGCCAGCTGGCCCGATCCTAGGAGGCGACGATGTCCAGAATTGCTGTAGACGTCGACTACTGCCAGGCCCACGGACGCTGCTACGCACGATTCCCCGAACTGTTCGATGCCGACGACGAAGGCCGGGCCGTCCTCCTCGGTGGAGGCGCGGTACCTGTGAACGTCGATCCGGAAGAGATCGTATCCGTGTGCCCCGAAGCGGCAATCACTCTGGTGTGAAAGGGATCCGAACATGACCGAACAACTGACCCCCGACGTGCAGGCGCGGACCGGATGTCCCGTCGATCTCTGGTCCGGTGAGTTCAACGAGAATTTCTGGCCCGAAATCAGCCGGATGCAGGACTCCGACACGCTCGACGTGCACATGCAGGGCGATACACCGTGCTACGTCGCCACGCGCTACGAGGACGTCTTCAAGATCCTGCGGGACTGGAAGCGGTTCTCGTCCGAGTACGGTGT
This sequence comes from Rhodococcus sp. NPDC003382, assembly GCF_053589135.1. Classification (NCBI taxonomy): domain Bacteria; kingdom Bacillati; phylum Actinomycetota; class Actinomycetes; order Mycobacteriales; family Nocardiaceae; genus Rhodococcus; species Rhodococcus sp. NPDC003382. The sequence goes on along the minus strand of NZ_JBSFRH010000002.1, from coordinate 279,252 downwards.
TGCAATCTTGGGCGGGGACAACCGTTCCGAAGCCCCGAAGAACGAGGGCCGATTCCTACCCGAAGACCTCGATCCGCCCGCGCAGACCGACTGGCGCAAGCTTCTCAATCCCGAACTGACCGAAGAAAAGATGCGTCGCTTCGTGCCGACGTTCACCGCTGCGATCGACACATTGCTCGATGCCGGGATCGCGGCCGGTCGCTTCCGCGTAATGGAGGATTTCCTGCGCCCGCTCCAGTTGCGGGCTGTGTTCACCAACCTTCTGCTGCTGGGTGACGACCGGATCGACGACTGGATGCGGTGGGCTCACGACATCTTCGTTGCCGAGACGCCCGAGGCCTCGGGCGAGGCCTATGTGAGCCTCTACACCGCCATCGAGGAGCTTGTCCAGGAACGGATGGCGAATCCCATCGACGGGGACCTCGTCAGCATGGTCGCCACTGTCGAGACCATCGACGGCCGCGAACCCACCCTTTCCGAGCGTGTCGCGGTCGTCCTGCCCTTGTCGATCGCCGGCCTCGAATCCACCGGAACCGTCCTCGGTGGAACGATCCACCACTTCGCAACGCACCCTGACGACTGGGCCGAAATCGTTGCCGACCCCAGCTTGGTTCCCGACGCGGTCGAAGAAGGACTGCGCATGTTTGCGAACGTCACCGTTCTCCAGCGCACCACGACTTGCCCCGTCACGATCGGCAGCACCGAACTCGCCGAAGGAGCAAAGGTCTGGACGTCCTACAACGGCGCGAACCGTGATCCTCGAAAGTTCGACGACCCCCACACGTGGAACCTGCACCGCAAGGAGAAGAACCACATTGCTTTCAGTATCGGTCCGCACCGCTGCCTCGGATCCAACTTCGCCCGCGTCATGATGACGACGGTCCTCGGACGAATGGTCGAGCGTCTCCCGAAATTTACGCTCTCGCAGGGACAGGAGATCGAGTACCACTCCATGCCGACGCGTGGCATTCACGAGTTCACCGTGGACGTTGTCTCCGATTGACGAGCGGATTCCGGTACTGAGTAACTCCGGCGCCCGCGATGGTCGCGGTCGCGATGATCTAGCCCGACCTACCCCCCTTCCCCTAGGACATTTCATGACAACCACTCAGCCGCAGGAACTCCTGGATCTGGCGCTGGCAGTCGTCGACGCCTGGAACCGCGTCGACCTCGACACATTGCGTGAACTCGTCGACGAGAACATCACCGTTGTCCATCAGAACCGCGGGGTGGCCGCGACCGGCCGTGACCTGATGCTCGAGACCGTGGAACAGATGAAGGCGGTCTTCCCGGACCGCTCGATCGGTGAGACGACCCGTTGGGCCACGACCGGCAACTCGATCATGCGTGAGACAACGTGGCAGGGAACCGCGACCGCCGACGTGCCGGGTTTCGGCCAGGCGGGCGAGTTCTGCAAGCTCAACGTGCTCTCGATCATGTCGTTCGAGAACGGTCGCCTCACCGAGTGGTGTGACTACGGATGATTCACGTGCGCGCGGTGCCGGCCTCTGCCGGCACCGCGCGCCACCCACCTCCCCGCCGTGTGAACCGGAAAGTGAACCATGGATCTCGAACTGTGTGTCGCCGCGCGGCGTCTCGTCGCGGACTCCGTCGTCGAACTGACTCTCGCCCTGCCCGAGGGTGGCGACCTGCCGTGCTGGGAACCCGGCGCACACATCGATCTGCACGTCGGTGATCTCGTCCGGCAGTATTCTCTGACCGGTCTGGAGACCACGCCCGGCACGTGGACCGTCGCGGTCCTGCGGGAGCCGAACAGTCGCGGCGGGTCGGATTACATCCACGACCGTCTCGTCGAGGGCAGCCGCGTCGCCTCCGCCGGTCCGCGCAACCACTTCGCATTCCGGCCCGGCAACGGCGGAGTGCTCTTCGTCGCCGGGGGAATCGGCATCACGCCCTTGCTGCCGATGATCGCCCGGGCAGACGAGGCCGGAACCGACTGGCGCCTGGTCTATCTCGGACGTGCCCGAACCGGGATGGCGTACATCGACGATCTCGTGAAGTACGGCGACCGCGTCGAGATCCGCCCCGACGACGAATACGGGCTTCCGGATGTGGCCGCGCTGATCGCGGCCACTGCACCGGATACTTCGATATATACGTGCGGGCCTGAGGGGCTGCTCTCGTCTCTGGAGTCGGTGTGCTCGTCGGCGGAGTCACCGCGTCCACTTCGCCTCGAACGATTCGTGCCGAAGGCTGTGGAGACGGACGGACCCGAAAACGAGTTCGAGGTCGAGTTCGCCCAGAGCGGCCTGACGGTGCTCGTGCCCGCGAACCGCTCAATCCTCCAGATCGCGGAGGAGGCGGGCGTCGACATCATCTCCTCCTGTAGCGAAGGCACCTGCGGGACCTGTGAGACAGCGGTTCTGGACGGTACTCCGGATCACCGAGACTCGGTCCTGACAGCCGACGAGCGGGAATCGGGCATGACGATCATGCCCTGCGTCTCTCGGTCGAGGACTCCGAAATTGGTGCTCGACGTCTGAGCGCTGTTACACCACAACCTTTCCCTTCGACAGGAGATTCCATGACAGCGGACATCACGGCATCCGGCGTGCTGGCCGGCCAGTACGCACTGATCACCGGCGCGAGTGAAGGCATCGGACTGGGTATCGCCGAATCCATGGTGCGCGCGGGTGCACATGTGATGATCGCAGCCCGGCGCCGCCCGCAACTCGAGATCGCCCAGAAGAACCTGCGTGAATTGGCCGGACCCGCCCAGCGGGTGGAGATCGCGGAGGTGGACATCCGGGAGCCGCAGTCGGTCGCAGCGTTGTTCGAGCAGGTGGACACGGTGTTCGGCGAATTGAACGTCTTCGTCGCCAATGCGGGCAGCGGGTCGATGGTGAAGTTTCTCGATATGACGGAGGAGATCTGGCAGTCCACCATGGAACTGAACATCAACGGGACCTTCCGCTCGTGCCATCAGGCCGCCACGCGGATGGCAGCACGCCCCGACAAGTCCCGGAACGCGTCGATTCTCGTCGTATCCTCGATCCGCGCTCTCGGTACGCGTCCGGGCACAATCCACTATGCGACTACGAAGGCCGGGCTGAACCAATTCGTGCGGGTCGCCGCCTACGAGCTCGCCGAGTACGGCGTGCGTGTGAATGCGTTGTCACCCGGCATCACCGCAACTCCGATGGCACTGAACAGGAATCCCGAGGTTTTCGAGAAGATGGCCGCGACGGTGCCGATGGGCCGCGCGGGCAGTATCGAGGACATGGGTGCAGCCGCGGTGTATCTCTGTGAAGCCGGGTTCGTGACCGGCGTCAATCATATCGTCGACGGCGGCGAATCGCTGTACTGATGTAGCGAGCCGGGACACACGGTTCCCGGCCGGGAAAGGCGTGATCGTGACGATCGACCGAAACAACTTGCAGGGCAAGGTTGTCCTGATCACGGGGGGCAGCCGCGGTCTCGGCGCGCAGATGGCGTGGGCGTTCGCCGAGGAGGGTGCGCACGTCGTAGTCGCGAGCCGGAAGGCGGGGTCCTGCATCGAACTCGCCGCGGAGATCGAAAGGACGACCGGCGTCGAGGCGCTCGGACTCGCCGGCCATGTGGGGGATTGGGACTCGCTTCCCGCCATGGTGGATGCGGTGTACGAACGGTTCGGCCGGATCGACGTTCTCGTCAACAACGCCGGCATCGCACCACTCTACGACGAGGTCGTCGGAGTGGGGGAGGCTCTGTTCGACAAGATTATCGACGTCAATCTCAAGGGACCCTTCCGTTTGTGTGCGTTGGTCGGTGACCGGATGAAGGCCGCTGGAGGCGGTTCGATCATCAATATCAGCAGCAACGCGTCGGAACGGCCTGCGCCCGAGTATGTACCGTACGGTGCGGCGAAGGCCGGACTGAACTCGCTGACGAAGGGGTTCGCGGCTGCGTACGGGCCGGAGGTGCGGGTCAACTGCATCCTGGCCGGCGCCTTCTTCACGGATATCAGCAAGGGTTGGGACCGTGACGCATTCGAGGATCTGGCATCGAACTGGCCGATCCCCAGGGGTGGAGATCCCCGCGAAATCGTAGGAGCGGCCCTCTATTTCGCCGGAGATGCGGCCAGCTACACGACCGGGACGATTCTGCCCGTGGACGGTGGGCGTATGGCCGTGGGCTGACCGATCGCTCCCATGCGCGGAATCTGTTGGGACACTGATAAACCCCACACGCCTAGGTGTGTGGGGTTGGGTGTTTCCAGGCTTGAATAATTCATCATGACGATTTAGTGTGAGTGCATCGAGGGTGACCGTGATCACCCGCCTGGGTGGCGCGCGATCGCGCCGGTTCGCACATCGAGAGAAAGGCACGCGATGACTGCAGTGGAAAGCCCCTCGGAGGTGGATCGGAGACCGCGCCCGCGTGTCGGTCCGCTGTCGGGCATCAGGATCGCCGACTTCTGCTGGATGGGCGTAGGCGCCGTTGCGACGCGCATGCTGGCGGACTTCGGTGCCGAGGTCATCAAGATCGAAGCGCGCGATCGCCTGGATATGCCCCGCCGGCTACCCATCTACAAGGGCGAGGCACGTTCCTACGGCGAGGAGGATCCGAACCCGGATCCGAACAAGGGTGGCTTGTTCAACAACTACAGCCGAAACAAGCTCGGCGTGACGATCAACATGAAAACCGAACGGGGCCAGCAGCTCGTTCGACAATTGATCTCCGCGAGCTCGGTGGTCACCGAGAACTTCGCACCCGGCGTGATGGAGAAGTGGGGCCTGACCTACGAAGAGCTCAACCGGCTGAGTCCCGAGGTCATCTACGGCCGCATGAGCGGATTCGGTCACGACGGCCCGCACCACCAGTACAAGAGCTACGGCCCCGTAGTGCAGGCGGTTTCAGGGATCTCCTTCATCTCGGGACTGCCCGACCGCGAGCCGTCGGGCTGGGGCCTGTCCTACATGGACAATCAAGCGGCCTACTACAACTCGGCGGCTCTGCTGATGGCGGTGCTGCACCGCAATGCCACCGGCCGCGGCCAGGAGATCGACGTGTCGGCAGTCGAGGCGGGCATCAACCTGCTGGGCTCCGACTTGCTCAATGCCTCCGTCAACGGAGTGGCAACCCGGCGTCCGGGCTACCCCGCAGGCAACCGCCTTCTCGACCGGCCGGCCGCACCGCACGGCGTGTACCCCGGATCCGCCGAGGACACCTGGGTTGCCGTGGCGGTGTTCGACGACGAGCAGTGGGCGCGGCTGGTGGGGGTGCTCGGCGACCCGGAGTGGGCGCGCTCTCCCCGGTTCGCGGATCGGGAGTCGCGGTTCGTACATCAGGACGAACTCGACGAGCACCTGTCCCGGTGGACGACCCAGCGCACGCCACACGAGACGATGGAACTGCTACAAAATGCGGGCGTACCGGCGGCGGCGGTCCAGAATGCGCGGGATCTCGCGGAGACCGATCCCCAGATCGCGCACCGGGGCACATTCTTCGAACTCGACCACCCGGTGATCGGCGTTGCGAAGTTCGAGGGCACTCCGATCCGATTCACGGAGACGGTTCAGGAGAACTGGCGTTCGGCGCCGTTGCTCGGTGAGGACAACGAGTACGTGTTCGGCGAGATTCTCGGGCTCGATCCCGACGAGATCGCGCGGCTGAGCAAAGAGGGTGTGATCTGATGGAACTGATCTTCAACGGACTGGTGGTCGTCGAGATTGCCGACGACCCCGGCGGGGAGTACACCGGAAAGTTGTTCGCGGATCAGGGCGCGACGGTAATCAAGATCGAACCGGGGGACGGGGTGTCGAGCCGGCGCATCGGTCCATGGGCGGGTGACACCGAAGACCCCGATCACAGTCTGAATTTCTGGACCTACAACACCTCGAAGCGGTCCGTCGTGCTGACGGACGACGACGAGGGGCGTGCGCGTCGCGCCGAACTCATCGCGACCGCGGATGTTCTCATCACGACGGGCCGACCGGTCGACCTCGCCGAAGCAGGTCTCGACCTCGAGGACCTGTGTGCACGTCACGAAAAGCTCGTCGCCGTCTCGGTGTCGCCGTTCGGACTGACGGGTCCTTGGGCGAACTACCTCTCTTCGGACCTGGTGGGTCTCGCCGCGGGTGGCCTGCTCAACAGTTGCGGATACGACGACCACACCATCCCCCCGATCCGTCCGGGTGGAAACCAGGCCTATATGACAGCGGCGAGTTTCGCGTTCTGCGGAGCGTTGCTGGCACTGATCGAGCGGCAGGGGACGGGCCGGGGCCAGCTCGTCGACGTGTCGATGCACGAGTCCGTCGCGGTGACCGGAGAGCTCGCCAACCCGTACTGGTTCTATCCGAAGGCCATCGTCCAGCGGCAGACCTGCCGGCACGCCCAACCCACTCTGACTCAGCCGGCGCTGTTCCAATGCGCGGACGGGGTCTGGGTCTACTTTGCGCTCATTCTCGCCGACCAGTTCGCCTGGAAGGCCCTGACCTCGTGGATGGACGAGGTCGGCGTCGCTGCAGACCTCGTCGACGAGGCCTACCTGTCGCTTGCCCACCGGCAGGAGAACTTCCCGCACATCCAGGGCCTGCTGGAAGCGTTCTTCCTCATCCAGGATTCCGACACCATCTACCGGGACGGACAGCGATGGGGCCTGCCCATCGGTCCGCTGCGTGCCCCCGAGGAGGTACTGCGCGACGAGCATCTCGCCGCGCGCGAGTTCTTCGTCCCGGTCGAGATGGCGGACGGCAGCACGGCGACCTTCCCCGGTGCGCCCTTCCGCTTCTCCGGCGGATTCGGCAATCCGATTCGTCCTCCGCTGCTCGGCGAACACACCGAGGAGGTGCTGACCCATGGTTGACGGATGGAAGCGCGACGCGTGCGCGATCGTCGGCATCGGCGAATCCGCGTATACCAAGAACTCCGGCACCAGCGTCACGGCGCTGGCAGCCGAGGCTACGCTCGCCGCGCTCGCCGATGCCGGAATCTCTCCGTCCGAGGTGGACGGTATCGTCCGCAACGATATGGACCGTGTGTCCTGCGCCGCGCTCGCCGACGCGATCGGTGCCCGGAACCTGACGTACTACGGCGACGCGGGGCCCGGAGGATCCGGACCGTGTGCGATGGTCGCGCAAGCGGTAGGTGCGGTCATGAGCGGGCAGGCCGAGACGGTGGTGGTGTTTCGATCACTCAACGGCCGCTCCGGCACCCGGTTCGGGCTGTCGTCCGAGCTGGCGCGCACAACCGGTGGCGGCGAGAGCATGACCGAGTTCTACGGGCCGTATGGTTTGCTCTCACCCGGACAATTCTTCGCTCTGCTCACGCGGATGTACATGAACCGCACCGGTTTGACGTCCGAGCAGCTCGGTCGTGTCGCGCTCGCAGCGCGGCGTCATGCGAACAATAATCCGCGCGCCCAGATGTACGGGCGCAAAATGACACTCGACGACTATCTCGGATCCCGGATGTTGTCGTCGCCGCTGCGCCTGTTCGACTACTGCCTCGAAACCGATGGTGCTGCCGCGGTCGTCGTCACCAGTTCCGCGCGGGCTCGGGATCTCCGCCAGGCTCCTGCTCTGATCCGGGCGGCGGCAATGGGGACGGGCCCGAGCCCGCAACCCGGCATGATGTACCCGGTCCTGAACCGCATGGACCCACTGTCCATGCCCTCCCGATATTGCGCGGAAACACTGTATGCACGAGCAGGCCTCGGGCCGGAAGACGTCGACTCGGCGCAGATCTACGACTGCTTCACAATAACGGCGCTCCTGCAACTCGAAGACTACGGCTTCTGCGCGCCGGGTGAGGCGGGCGACTTCGCGGCGGCCGGTGAACTCGAGATCGGCGGAGCGCTGCCGTTCAACACCAGTGGGGGCCATATGTCCGAGGGATACATCCACGGAATGAATCACATCGTCGAAGGTGTTCGCCAGATCCGCGGAACCTCGACGACTCAGGTCGATGGAGCCGAAGTTTCGCTGGTCACTTCGGCGCCGCCGCCGGCTACGTCCGCTCTGATGCTGGTGGCGGCATGAGCGGGAGGCTGGCTCCGGTCGTGAACGATCCGGCGACCCGGGGATATTTCGAGGCGGCGGCGCAAGGGCATCTCGTGGTGTCGACATGCGCCCAGTGCCACGCTCACAATCATCTGCCGCGGCCTCGGTGCGTGAATTGCGGTGGTAGCGAACTCCGTTGGGAGAGTGTACCGAAGCGTGGCCGGGTGGTGTCGTGGACGGTTGTCGAACACCAGGTGCACCCCTGGTTCCCGGTGCCGTACACCATCGTAATCGTGGAGATCGACGATTGTCCGGGCGTGCGGATGACCGGCTATCTGGAAGGGCGTGTGGAAGTAGACGAATCTACTTACCTTACAGCAGATTTCGAAGAGCTAGGCAGTGACGACGAGGGAAACGTAGTTGTCCTGCCACGGTGGAGCATCGAGGTAGATCGATGACGGATGAACAGACGCTCACCGAGCTGGCTCCGGTCCGCTCGGGTGAAGCACTCGAGTGGGACAGCCTGGAGAGCTACCTCCGAGCGACTCTTCCCGAACTCGAGGGAGAGTTCTCGGTCCTCCAGTTCCCCAGGGGTTCTGCCAATCTCACCTACCGTGTGCAGTTCGGCGACACTCACTTGGTCGTACGCCGGCCTCCCTTCGGGAAGCTCGCACCCGGCGCGCACAGTATGGAGCGTGAGTACCGGGTTCTGTCGCGGTTGCACGCGGCGTATCCGCGTGCACCCCACGCGCTGCTGCACTGTGCGGATCCCTCGGTGATCGGCGCGGAATTCTTCGTCAACGAGTACCGCAGTGGAATCGTGGTCTGGGATTCGGTACCCGACTCCATGGCCTGTCTTCCCGACGCCGGCCGTCGGCTCGGTCTGGCCGTCGTCGACGCACTGGCCGATCTCCACGAAGTGGACGCCGACGAGGTCGGGCTGTCCGACCTGGGGCGTCCCGAAGGCTACCTCGAACGGCAGCTGACGGGCTGGCAGAAGCGGTGGGCAGCGGTCGAAGCGCAGTGCAGTGACGGCGAGACGATCCGAGTAGTCCGCGAGGTCGCGAAACGGTTGACCGGCCGTGTGCCCCGCAGTCAGCGGAGCGGCATCGTGCACAACGACTACAAGGTGGACAACTGCCAGTTCGCTCCGGGTGACCCGGATCGGGTCACGTCGGTGTTCGACTGGGACATGGCGACGCTCGGAGACACCCTCGTCGATCTCGGGACCTTGCTCAACTACTGGCCGGATACCACCGTCGACCAGTCGTCCGACGATGCGTTCATCGTCGTTCCTGGGATGCATGCCCTGGGGCTTCCGAGTCGTCGCGAGGTAATCGAGCGGTACGCGACGAACAGTTCGCACGATCTGAGCGATATCGCGTGGTACGAGGCGTTCGGTTGTTGGAAGACCGTAGTCATCCTCCAGCAGCTGTACGCCCGATATGTGCGCGGTGAAACCGCAGACGAGCGGATGCGGGAACGCGGTGACGACGTGGCGCCGCTCGCGCGGCGTGCACTGGGACTGTTGTCCGGGAGTGGAGGTATCTGATGCGCGACTCGGCACTTGCGGAGTTTCGGGAGCAGGCGCGGAGCTGGCTGGCGAGTTCCGGAGTCCCCTACCGTGCGACGTTGTCGGACGGTACGGACGAGACGGTCGGATCCGACGACGTTTCGGTGTTCCACAATCTCTCGTTCGACGACGAGAAGCGATTACTGGACCGACTCCGTGCCTGGCAGCGGGTCAAGTTCGACGCCGGCTACGGGGCGCTGACCTGGCCCGAGGAGTTCGGGGGGCGGAGCCTGACGCCGGAGTTCGAGGATGCGTTCGCCATCGAGGAACGTGCTTTCGACACGGGCGGATCCCACGAACTGCTCTCGGTCACCCTGCATCTGATCGCCCCGACGATCCGCCTCCTGGGCACGGACGAGCAGCGGCGCCGGTTCATCGTGCCGCTGCTCAGGGGTGAGGAACTGGCATGTCAGCTGTTCTCCGAGCCGTCCGCAGGATCGGATCTCGCTTCGCTGGGTACCCGTGCGGTTCGCGACGGCGACGACTGGATCCTCACGGGTCAGAAGGTGTGGACCTCTGGTGCCCAGTTTGCGCAGTGGGGCGAGCTCATCGCGCGCACCGACCCGGATGTCCCCAAGCATCAGGGAATGACTGCTTTCATGGTGCCGATGGATGGGCCGGGCGTGGAGATCCGGCCACTGCGTCAGATGTCGGGTGGTACGAGTTTCAATGAGGTCTTTCTCGATCGTGTGCGGATACCCGACAGTCAGCGGCTCGGTGCCGTGGGGGAGGGTTGGAAGGTCGCGTTGACCACTTTGGGTTTCGAACGCGGCGCCAGTTCGACGAGCGATGGAGTGGGTGGCAGCCTGCAGCAGACGTTGGCCCTCGCGTCCTGTACCGGGGCGGACGCGGATCCCGTGCACCGCAAGCGTCTCGCGGACATCGTCATTGCGCACAAACTCGGCGAGATCGCCCATGCGCGCGACAAACAGGCTCGGGAATCGGGGGAACCACTCGGTGCGATCGGTTCGGTACGCAAGATGCAATGGGTGGGAAGGATGCTCGGGATCTCCGACTTCGTCGTGGCGGCGTTGGGGCCTCGGCTGGTTGTCGATTCGGGCGAGTGGGGTACCTATGCATGGGGACAGCATGTGCTCGGTGCTCCCGGTTACCGCATCGCGGGTGGATCCGACGAGATTCAACGCAACATCATTGCTGAACGGATGCTGGGCCTGCCTGCCGAGCCTCGCGGCGACCGAGTTGCGCCGTGGCGGGATATCCGTCGTTGAGGGGTAACCAGGTGTTGTCATATTTCATCATGAGGATTACTGTGAGCATCATCGGGATGTGACCCGGACCATTCGCCCGATCGGATCCCGCCGGAGTGAAGACGCGTGAAAGTGGCGCCTCCGGATTTCGGGTTTCAAGTCATCCCAGACGATTTCAGACGAGGAGTATCGCCGATGACGGCATATCGGTTGGTCGATCGCACGCTGTTCGCGGAACACGTCGCGGCAGACCCGGATTTGCAGCCGACGCTCCGTGGTGGGCGGTGCGCCGAATGCTCAACGGTGACGTTTCCCTTTCAGGACGGGTGCCCCCGCTGCGGAACTATCGGGATGGGCGCGACCGATCTTCCGGCGGAAGGCGAGTTGTGGTCCTTCACCGTTCAGGGATTCGAACCGAAGGCCCCGTACCGAGGCGACGGGCCCTTCGAACCCTACGGTGTCGGTTACCTGGATCTCGGAGACGTTCTCGTCGAGTCGATCCTGACGGAAAACGACCCGAACGAACTTCGCATCGGGAACCGCATGCGACTGCGTCTGGTGCCGAGCTTCACCGACCCCGACGGAACCGCGGTGCTCACCTTCGCGTTTGCACCCGTCGATCCGGAAGACGAGGTTGTCCGATGAGTACACCGGATATCGCCGTGGTCGGTATCGGCATACATCCCTTCGGCCGGACTCCTGGGGTCAGCGGGCGGGCGCAGGGTGCGTTCGCGGTACGTCGGGCATTGGACGACGCCGGAATTCAATGGAGTGAAGTGCAGTTCGCGTTCGGTGGTAGCTACTCCGCCGGTGACGCAGACTCGCTGGTGTCGGATCTCGGTATGACGGGCATACCCTTCATCAACGTCTCGAACGGTTGCGGCACCGGCGGATCGGCGTTGACCGCGGCGTGCGATTCGATCCGTTCCGGGCGCTACGACCTGGGTATCGTCGTCGGCTTCGACAAGCACCCTCCAGGCGCGTTCAACGAAGATCCCGAGAACCTGGGTCTGGGTTCGTGGTATGGCGAGACCGGAATGATGGTCACCACTCAGTTCTTCGCCATGAAGATCCAACGCTACATGCACACGTACGGGATCGAGCGCTCGACGCTCGCCGAGGTGGCCGCCAAGGCATTTCGCAACGGGTCTCTCAATCCCAATGCGTGGCGGAGGAAACCGCTGACGGTCGAGGAAATCTCCGAGGCCGCGATGATCAGTCACCCGCTGACGCAGTACATGTTCTGCTCGCCGGGTGAAGGGGGCGTTGCCCTCGTGCTTTCCCGCGCAGACCGGGCGAAGCAGTACACAGACCGGCCGGTGTACCTGCGATCGTGCGAATTCCGTTCGCGCCGATTCGGTTCCTTCGAGGTATACAGTCCCTGGAGTTCGCCCGAGGTAGCACCCGGGCCGACGACAGAGGCCTCCACTGCGGCATTCGAGGCAGCCGGCGTCGACCCGAGCGAGGTGGATCTGGCGCAGATCCAGGACACCGAGTCCGGTGCCGAGATCATGCACATGGCCGAGACCGGTCTGTGCAAGCACGGTGAGCAGTCCGCGCTGATCGCCGCCGGCGAAACCGAGATCGGGGGCCGCCTGCCGATCAACACCGACGGCGGTGTGCTCGCGAACGGTGAACCGATCGGCGCAACCGGCCTGCGCCAGGTATACGAGAACGTTCTGCAGCTTCGGGGCGATGCCGGCGGCCGCCAAGTACCCGGAGACCCCCGTGTTGCTTTCACCCATGTCTACGGTGCACCCGGTATCAGTGCGTGCACCGTGATGACGCGCTGACACCGACAGAGGAGATCTCATGGGCTTCGGATTCGAACCCGACGACGAGTACCGCAAACAACTCGACTGGGTCGAGGAGTTCGTCACCGACGAGGTGGAGGCCGTCGACCGGGTGGTGGGGCACGCGTGGAACGTCCACGACCCCGTCCGCAACGCGTTGATCCGCCCGCTCCAGGCGCAGGTGCGCGAGCGCAACCTGTGGGCGTGCCATCTGGGCCCGGAGTTGGGTGGACCCGGTTACGGACAGCTCAAGCTGGCGCTTCTCAACGAGAAACTCGGTCACACCCACAGTGGACCCGTCGTCTTCGGGTGCCACGCACCGGATTCGGGCAACGCTGAGATACTCGCGCACTACGGTACCGACGAATTGAAGGAACGCTATCTCGTGCCGCTCCTGGAGAACGAGATCGTGTCCGCGTACTCGATGACCGAGCCGCAGGGTGGATCGGACCCGACCGCCTTCGTCACGAGAGCCGAACTCGACGGCGACGAGTGGGTACTCAACGGCGAGAAGTGGTTCTCTTCGCACGCCGACTTCGCATCATTCCTCATCGTGATGGCGGTGACGGACCCGGATGCCCCACGCCATCGGCGGGCGTCGATGTTCGTCGTCCCCTCCGACACCCCAGGTATCGAAATCATCCGCAACGTCGGGGTTGCCGGCCACGAGAACCTCGGCGGTACACACGCCTACATTCGTTACACCGACGTCCGCATCCCCAAGGACCACCTGCTCGGCGAGCGCGGCCAGGGATTCGCCGTTGCTCAAACGCGACTCGGCGGAGGAAGGATCCATCATGCGATGCGCACCGTCGGACTTGTACGGAAGTCCCTGGACATGATGCTCGAACGTGCGGTTTCCCGGAGCAGCCGCGGTGGCACTCTCGCCGACCACCAGCTCGTTCAGGAAATGATCGCGGACTCGTGGATCCAGTTGCAGCAGTTCCGCCTTCTCGTTCTCGACACCGCATGGAAGATCGACAAGTACAACGACTATCGCAAGGTCGTCACCGAGATTTCCGCGGTCAAGGCCGCGATGCCGAAAGTGCTGCAGGATGTGGCCGGGCGTGCGATCCAGCTCCACGGCTCGCTGGGTATCTCCACCGAGATGCCGTTCGGAGCGTGGGTCATGGAGAGCTACCACATGGCATTGGCGGACGGCGCGACGGAACTGCACAAGATTCAGGTCGCCAAGCAGTTGCTGCGCGATGTGAAACCGGTACCCGGACTGTTCCCGACCGGCCATCTCCCCGCTCGTACGCAACGCGCCGTCGAAAAGTTTCGCCACGTGCTGGACGACGACGCCCTGGTGCTCTGACAGATGTGCCCGCGGCGTTCCCTCCGCGGGTTACCGAACCGGAAGGTGAAGAAATGAAAACCGGAATCCGACTCCACAGCGTGGTGTGCGATACGTCCGTCGTGGTTGTGCGAGCCGTCGAGGGGATCGTCCTCGAGTGCGGAGGACACCCCATGTCCGAAACCCCGGATGCGGCTCGCGCCGAGGCTGCTGCCGGTGCCACTGCCGGTACCGTGATGGGGAAGCGCTACGAGGACGCCGAGTTGGGGCTCGAGGTGCTGTGCGTCAAGGCCGGCGCCGGTACCTTGTCGGTTGCGGGTCGTGCGCTGACCTTCAGGGAAGCCAAGCCCCTGCCCTCGTCCGATTGAGAACCGATTGCCATGAACCTCACGATGCTTCTCGAGATGGCAGCTGGTTCCGACCCCGAGCGGATAGCCGTCGGAACCAGGAACGACGGACTCACGTACGGGGAACTGTCTGCGCGGTCGACGGCACTGGCCGGCGAGTTCCGGAAGTCCGGTGCGCGGCATGTGGCACTGCTCGATCTGAACTCGCCCACGGTTCCAGTGGTGCTCTTCGCTGCGGCGGCCGCCGGACTTCCACTAATTCCCTTGAACTACCGGCTCACCGACGAACAGATCGACCACGCAGTGGGACGGCTCGAGCCGGTCACGGTCGTCGTGGGAGAGGCCATGACGACCCGGGTGCCCACACGCGCCGGCATTTCGCTCTTGCCGATTGCCGATGCGTCGGGAACAGGTTCGCGTGAAGACGGTCTGCAGGAGTTCGTCGCCCCCGACGATCCTGCTGTGCTGCTGTTCACCAGCGGTACCACCGGCGCTCCGAAAGCGGCCGTGCTCCGTCACCGTCATCTGACGAACTACATCCTGGGGACCGTGGAGTTCTGGAACGCCGACGAGAACGAAGCGATCCTGGTCTCCGTTCCGAACTACCACATCGCAGGCATCAGTTCGATTCTCAGCTCCGTGTATTCGGGTCGCCGCATCGTGTACATGCCCTCGTTCGATCCCGAAGGGTGGGTGGAACTGGCGTCGCGCGAACGTATTACGCATGCGATGGTGGTTCCGACGATGCTCGGCCGGATCCTCGATGTGCTCGAGTCCGCGGGCACCCGTCTCCCCGCATTGCGTTCACTGTCGTACGGCGGAGGTCGGATGCCGGTCGCCACCGTCGAACGGGCAATGCGTCTGCTGCCGGACACCGACTTCGTCAACGCATACGGACTGACCGAAACGAGTTCGACCATCGCCGTTCTCGGACCGGAAGATCATCGGGAGGCGCTTGCCTCGGACGATCCGGCTGTTCGCGGGCGCCTCGGTTCGGTCGGCCGTCCGCTGCCGACGCTCGAGATCAGCATCCGGGACCGCTCCGGCAGTGAGGTACCTGCCGGTGAGCCGGGCGAGGTTTTCGTGCGTGGAGAGCAGGTGGCCGGCGAATACACCTCGCACAGTGCACTCGACGATGACGGCTGGTACCCGACGCGCGACCGAGGGTGGCTCGATGCCGACGGGTTCCTGTTTCTCGACGGTCGAGCCGACGACGTGATCGTCCGCGGCGCCGAGAACATCTCGCCGGGTGAAATCGAAGACGTACTCGTCGAACATCCCACCGTGGCCGACGCTGCCGTGATCGGGATCGCGGATCGGGAATGGGGTGAACGGGTCGAGGCGGTGGTCGTCGCGGCACCACACCGGAGTCCCGCGGAAGTTGAGCTGCAGGAGTGGGTCCGGGTGCGTCTGCGGTCGACCCGGGTTCCCGCCCGGATCCATGTCTGGACCGAGCTGCCGTACAACGACACGGGCAAATTGCTGCGCCGGGTACTGCGTGACGAGCTCGCTGCTCGCACCGAGACGAGTGAGGTGGCTCGATGATTCTGGCCGAAAACGAAGATCTCGTCGCATTGCAGCAGGTCGCCCGGGAGTTCCTGGGCTCCGGCGAACTCGCGGCACCGCAGTCCGGCAGTGTGCAGTTCGATCGTGCGAAATGGTCGCGTGCCTGTTCCGAGATCGGTATTGCGGGAGTCTCGGAGCCCGACGAATTCGGGGGAGCGGGTTTCGGTTTCGCGGCGCTCGCCGTAGTGCTGGAGGAGGCGGGCCGTAGCCTGTCCTCCCTGCCGATTCTCAGTTCGGTCGTACTGGGGCAGGGTTTGCTCACGCTGGCAGGCGACGAACGCGCCCGCGCCGAACTGCTCCCGGCGCTGCTCGACGGCTCGCGGACCGCGACCGTCGCGACCGGAGCCGTGCGCAGTGACAGGGCAGCTTGGAGCGATTCGGTGACGGCCAACTGTTCCGGGGACGACTGGACGCTGAGCGGCACGGTCGGTGCGGTGCTCGACGGTGCGACGGCGGATTGGCTGTTCGTGCGGGCGGAGACCGCGAAGGGCCCTGCGATCTTCGTCGTCGAGACGGATGCCGCCGGGGTGGGCCGTACGGTGCAGGACTCGATGGATCTGACGAGGTCGTTCGCGCGGATCGACCTCCACGACGTTCCTGCGCAGCTCATCCGGACAGCCGCGCCGGCGGACACTGTCCTTGCATCGCTGGCTGATGTAGTGGCCGTCGCCGTGGCGTGCGAGCAGTTGGGCGGAGCCGAAGAGGCACTTCGGATCGCGGTGGCCTATGTGGCAGAGCGGGTCCAGTTCGGCCGCGAGATCGGATCGTTTCAGGCGATCAAGCATCGCTGCGCAGACCTGGCGATCGCGGTCGACGAAGCGCGTTCGGCCGTGGCCCACGCGGTGTGGGCCCTTCATGAAGGCGACGACGCGCTGCGTCTGGCAGCTCCGCTCGCGGCTGTGGTGGCGGGGCGGACCTTCTTGGATTGTGCCAGGGAGAACGTCCATCTTCACGGAGGGATCGGCTTCACATGGGAACACGCCGCTCACTTGTATTTTCGGCGTGCGACGAGTGACGCGACCCTGTTCGGCGATGCGGAGCGTCACCGTGAGCGGGTCCTGTCCGCGGTGCTGTAGGGTGCGGGGACGGAAATGTTGTTCGTCGCCGTGAACGACCGGCGATCTTTGCTCACACGACCGTCTCGTGGTGGCAGGGGCGTCGTCGCGGTCGTTGACCGGTTGCGGACAGTGGTTGCCGCGCAAAGGATCACGGCGGCACCCCGACGAGGACGGGCACCGTCGGCGGTTCGCCGAGAAGCACCGCGGCCCAGCAGATCGTCATCACCGGCTGGGTGAGCTGGATCTGGCTCACCCGCGTCATCGGGCCGATCGCCAGACCCCGGTACCAGGCGAAGAAGCCCAGGAACATGCTGACCACTGCCAGATAGGCGAACGCCGTCCACTCGGTGGCCGTGCCGGTGGGCGGGTGGTCGGCGACGGCGAGCACGGTCACGGCGAGGGTGACCGGTGCGCTGAGCACGAGCGCCCACGAAATGGTCTGCCAGGAACCGAGTTCGCGCGCCAGCAGGCCACCTTCGGCGTAACCGATCGCGGCGGCGACGACGGCGCCGAGCAGCAGCAGGTCGGCCGGGTGCAATCCGCCGAACTCACCCGACTGCAGCATGCCGAATGCCACCGCGGCGGTCGCGGAAACGGCGGCGGTGACCCAGAACGACGGCGCCGGCCGCTCCCGGCCCCGAACCACGGCGGCGACCGCGGTCGCCGCGGGGAGCAGGGCGATCACTACCGCGCCGTGAGTCGCGGACGTCGCGGTCAGCGCGTATGCGGTGAGGACGGGGAACCCGATCACGACCCCGCCGGCGACCACCGCGAGCCGCATCCACTGCGCGCCGCGGGGACGTCGCTGCCGAGTGAGGGCCAGTGCGGCGGCCGCGAGCAGGGCCGCGACGACCGCCCGCCCGATTCCGACGAAGATCGCGGACATCGCGCCGTCGTGCACCGCGATCCGGGTCAGCGGCAAGGTGAGGGAGAACGCGGCCACACCCGCCAGACCCCATCCGAGTCCGCTCTTCGGGGTCGATAGCACCTGGCTGTGCTCGATAGTAGCGCTACTATTGGATCTCATGTCCGACGATAGCAGTAGTGCCCGGATCGTGTCCGATCTTCGGCGCTGGATCGCGACCGCACCGCCGGGCGCGAAACTCCCGTCGACGCGCGCCCTCGTCGCGAAGTACAGCGCGAGCCCGGTCACCGTGCAGGCAGCGCTGCGGACGCTCCAAGCGCAGGGATCGGTGGAAAGCCGTCCCGGAGTAGGAACTTTCGTCCGCGCCGTCCGGGTGGCGGGACCCAGGGACTACGGGTGGCAGACCGCGGCGCTCGGTTCGCCGGACCGCCGTGTACCGCGGCTGCCCGCCTCGCTCCGCACCCTCCCGAACGATGTGATCGCGCTGCACTCCGGCTACCCCGACCGCGAACTGCTACCGGAGCGGCTGGTGCGAAGTGCCTTCGGTCGCGTCGCCCGCAGCGACGCCGTCGTCGGGCGCCCACCGACCGCGGGTCTCCCCGAACTCCAGGCATGGTTCGCGACCGAACTCGGGGCCGCGACCCCGCTCGGTGTGGCACCCCCGACGCCGAGCGACACCGTCGTCGTCCCCGGCAGCCAGAGCGGGCTCAGCGCCGCATTCCACGCGCTGGTCGGAGCCGGCAACCCGCTGCTCGTGGAATCACCCACCTACTGGGGCGCGATGGTCGCGGCCGCGCAGGCCGGCGTGCAGGTCGTGCCCGTCCCCAGCAGCGCCGGCGGCCCGGACGTCGGGGAACTCGCCCGCGCGTTCGACCGCACCGGAGCCCGCGCCTTCTACGCGCAACCGAACTTCGCGAATCCCACCGGCGCGCAGTGGTCGCCGGACCTGGCCGACGACGTCCTCCGCCTCGTCCGCGACGCCGGGGCCTTCCTCGTCGAGGACGACTGGGCACACGACTTCGGGATCACCGCCGATCCGGTGCCGCTCGCGACGCGTGACGACAACGGGCACGTCGTCTACGTCCGGTCGCTGACCAAGAGCGTGTCCCCGGCCGTGCGGGTCGCCGGGATCGTCGCGCGGGGGCCCGCCCGCGACCGCATCCTCGCCGAAGTGCAGGCCCAGTCGATGTACGTCAGCGGTGTCCTCCAAGCGGTCGCCGTCGACGTCGTCACGCAACCCGGGTGGCGCACCCACCTGCGCGGCCTGCGGCCGCAACTCGCCGCCCGCCGTGATCTGCTCGCCCGGTCCCTGCGCGAGCACGCACCCGGGCTGCACCTCGACGCCCTGCCCGCGGGCGGGCTGAACCTGTGGGCGCGGCTGCCCGAGCACACCGACGTCACCGCACTCGTCCGCGACTGCGAGGCCGCGGGGGTCGTCGTGACCGCGGGCGACGAATGGTTTCCCGCCGAACCCACGGGCCCGCACCTGCGGATGAACTTCTCCGGTCCCGACCCCGGGGCGTTTCCGGACGCGGCCCGGATCATCGGCGAGGTCCTCGAACGTCAGCGGAAGGACTGAACAGACGGGCCGGTTGGACAGACCCGGGTGGGGCACGGAAGCCTGGTCGGTATGGCTTCACCGCGACCTGCACTGACGACCCCGGTCCTGCTGCTCATGGCGCTGGCGACCGGATTGTGTGTGGGCGCGAACTACGTCAACCAGCCCCTGCTCGACACCATCGCCACGGCTCTCGGCACCTCGCACTCGGCAGCCGCGTTCACCGTCACCGTCGCCCAGGTGTCCTATGCGCTCGGCCTGCTGTTCCTCGTCCCGCTCGGGGACATGCTCGACAAGCGACGACTCGCCGTCGGCCTGATGATCCTCGCGGCCGCCGGGCAGGTGGCCAGCGGATTCGCCCCGAACATCGGGGTCCTCACCGCCGGTATCGCCGTCACCGGCCTGTTCTCCGTCGCCGCACAGGTGCTGGTGCCGTTCGCCGCGACCCTCGCCGAACCGGAACGGAGCGGCCGGGCCGTCGGCACCGTGATGAGCGGGCTGCTGCTGGGAATCCTGTCGGCGCGCAGCGTCGCCGGGTTGCTCGCCGAACTCGGCGGCTGGACCACCGTGTACCGGGCCGGGGCGGTCGCGCTGATCGTCGTCGCGGTCGCGCTGTGGCGGAAGCTGCCGAGCTCGCGGCCCACCGCCTCGACCGGTTACGCGGCGACGCTGCGGTCGCTCGGCACGCTCGCGCGCACACATCGGCGGCTGCGCACCCGCGCGCTGCTCGGCGCGGTGTCGTTCGGATCGCTGGCGGCCCTGTTCTCGACGATGACGTTCCTGCTGGCCGGCGAACCCTACGGTTTCGGCGACGCGCAGATCGGCCTGGTCGGTCTCGCCGGGGCGGCCGGTGCGCTCGCCGCGAGCTTCGTGGGAAGGGCCGCGGATCGCGGATACGCCCGGCTCACGACGGGGATCTCCGTGGTCCTGCTCGTCGCGTCGTGGGCTGCGCTCGCCGCCGGTGGCCACAGCCTCGCGTGGTTCCTGATCGGGTTCGTCGCCGTCGACCTCGCGGTGCAGGGCGTGCACATCACCAACCAGAATGTCGTCTTCGCGCTGGAGCCGGCGGCGCGGGCCCGCATGAACTCCGTGTACATGGTGGCGTACTTCGTCGGTGGGGCCTCCGGTTCGGCGCTGGGGACCGTCGCGTGGACGACGGCCGGATGGTCCGGGGCGTGCATCGCCGGAGTTGCCCTGGCGGTCACCGCGGTCGGCGTGTGGGCACTGGATCTGCGTGCCGAGCGCCTCGCGGCCACGACACCGCCGCAGGACACCGTCACCGCCGGCCGGAGGTAGCCCCGACGATCAGGGCCGCGCTCCCACACCGGTGGCCAGTTCCTGTATCCGGCCGCGCACACTGTCCGGCGCCAGCGGCGGGGTCGGCAGGCCGGCGCCGGAGCGCAGTCCGTCGACGAACTCCCGGAGAACCTCGACGGGGGAGTGGGTCGGTGACCAGCCCAGCTCGGATCGTGCCCGGGCACAGTCCATCAGCGGCAGCCGCAGCACGGTGTCGAACAGCCCGGGCTCGGCCGGGGCGAGGTGGGTGTGCCACGCGGCGGCCGCCGCGGACCGGACGAGACCGCTGCGCACCGGGACGACCCGGGCACCGAGCAGATCACCGAGCGTGTGGGCGTCGACCGGGGGTTCGGCGGCGAGGTTGAAGGGACCGCGCACCGGTCGCAGCACGGCCCGGACGTAGGCGTCGGCGACGTCGTCGGCGTGCAGAATCTGCATGCTGAGACCGGGCATGTCGGGGACCACGGGGATCGCGCGCACCAGCGAGCCGGGGACGAACGGGCCTCCGAAAATTCGGCGCTGCGCCGACGCCGAGCCGCGCTGGAAGATGAAACCGGGACGCATCCGCACGACCCGGATCTGCGGGTGGTCGCGTTCGAACACGTCGAGCCACCGTTCGAGATAAGCCTTCTCCCGCGGATACGCCGCGCCCGGCCAGCCGTGGGTCGGCCACGACTCGTCGACGGCGTGCCCGTCCTCCGGGCCCGGCGAATAGGCGCCTACCGACGACGCGACCACGATCACCGGAACCTGCGCGTCCGCCGCCGCGGTGAGCGTCCGGATCGTGCCGAGGACATTGTTCTCCCACGTCTTCTCGGGTTTGTGCGTGGGATGGAACAGCCACGCGAGATGGATCAGCGCGCCGGCGCCGCGCATCGTGGAGTCCAGCTCCGCGGTCGCGACGTCGACCGCCTCGAACCGGGCCTTCGGAGCGGTCCATTCGGTGGCGCGGCGCGCAACGCCGAGTATCGATTTCACGGCGTCCTGCTCGCCGAGCGCCCGCACCACGGCGGTGCCCACGTTGCCCGTCGCACCGGTCACCACCACGTGGAGTCCGGACGGTGCCGCCTGTGTCTCCTCGCGCTGCGTCTCCTCGCGCTGTGTCTCCTCGCTCATGGACCGGGGCATACCCGCAGCCCGCCGCGGCCAATCGGCGCGTCGCGACGGTCAGGTCAGGTCGGTCGTGGGAAGCAGCCGCAGCTCCCGCGCGCGGCCCACCGCTTCGTAGCGCGTGTGCACACCGAGTTTGCGGTAGATGCTGCGCAGCTGGGTCTTCACCGTGTTCGGGGAGACGAACAGTTCCTTGGCGATCTCCCCGAGCGTCGATCCGCGCGCGAGCAGCGCCAGCACTCCCGCTTCCCGCGGCGACAACTCGACCCGGGCGATGGTGTCGACGAATATCGACTCGACCGGTCCACCCGGCACCGCCGTGCCGCTCCACGCGACCAGCGTCTCGACGTAGCGCGGGGGCAACGTCGTGAATGCGCGGCGATTGCCGAGCCGGACGGAGAGCATGCACGCGCGGTTCCAGGCACGCACGGCGTCGTCGTGCCCGTCCCGATCGACCTGGGCCGCAGCCTCGAGCAACAGGGCCTCCAGGTGGGCGCGCGGATAACCGCAGTCCGTCCAGGAGACTCGTTTGAGCAGTTTCGACGCGACCTCGGGGTGACCTGTGAGCAGTTCGACGCGCGCGGCCGCCACCACCAGGAACGGGTGGTTGGACGGCTCCTCGTCGACCGTCGCACGAGCCAGATTGCCGTTGCCGAGCGCGAGTTGCAGGTCCACCTCGACGGCGGTGAGCAGTACCCGGGAGAACGCACCGGCCGAGTGCTTGTCACTGTGCGCAGCGATGGCCTGGTGCAGCCAGGTCAGACCCGAGTAGGCGTCGTGGGTGGCCAGCGCGTACTGCGAGTGGGCGTAGGCGACGAACGCCCACAGCTCTTCGCGCACACTCGGCCGGCCGAGGAGTTCGAGCGTTTCCTTCGCGGGGGCGAGGTCGAGCACATCGAGATGCTGCAGGACCGCCGCCGTCCGGCCGGAAACCTTGGCTGCGCCGGACCACGACCCGGCGTTGTAGCGGCGGGCCCGGTCGAGCCATTCGCGCACCCGGGTGTTGTCGCCGGCCAGCGCCCAGCCCAGCGCCGAGCCCCCGGCGGATTGGTGTGCCACGAAAACCAGTTCGTACGACACGCCACTCTGGTAGGCGCGCCGAAAGATGGTCGTCGCCTCGGGCAGGTGCCCGGCGAGCTGCAGGGTCAGGGCCCACTGCATCCGCAACAGCGGCAGCTGTTCACCGAAGGCGGCGGGCCGGCGGGCCGTGATGCTCGACACGAGCGGTTCGAACTGCAAGGTGCGCGTCGCGGCCTCCGCGATGCGGCCGCCCCGGCGCAGCGCGATCGTCTGCGCGGTCGCCACGTACAGGTGGTTGACGGCTTCGGTGTGGCGGGCCGGATCCGTGAGGGTCGCGGGGTCGTCGACGAGTTGCTCCCCCAGGATCGGATGGTCGTCGATCATCGAGGTGACCAGGGCCCGCCCGGCCCGCAGCTCGGGATTGTCGACGAGCACGTCGTCGGGCAGCGCCCGCATCACACGGACGAGCTCACCGAACCGGTTCGAGGCCATGTCCACCCAGGAACGCCGGACGATTTCCGCTGCGAGAGCCCAGTTCCCGGATTCGGCTGCATAGAGCGCCGCCGCCGAGGGCCTGTCCGCATCCATCTCGGACCGGGCGAGCCGGGCCAGCAACTCGTCGAGACGGCCGGGGTTCTCCCGGCGGGACACGGCCATCACCCGCTCACGGAGGGCCGGCGGCCACCACCAGGTGGGGGCGTCGACACCGAACGAGCCGACCATCAGGCCGACCGTCTCGAGGTGCACCATGAGCCGGCCCGCGTCCGGGCGCCCGGTCAGGCTGACGGCGTCCTCCGGGGTGATGCGGCTCGCGGCGGCGATCGACAGCGCGAACGCCCGATGTTCGGGGCCGAGGCGCGCGAGACGCTCGTCGACGTACTTGTCGAGGAGCGCGGCCACACCCGGATCGGGCAGACCGTGCTGACCGGTACGGCTGGTCGGGCGGTTGCGCACGACCGCGGCCGCGGCGGACACCAGCGCCGGCACCCCGCCGAGCGCGTTGTGCAGGTCGCCGAGCGCCGCATCGTGCAGGGTGACCCCGTGCCGGTGGAACAGTTCGGTGGTTTCCTCCCGGGTGAACGCCAGGTCGTCGGCGGAGACGAACGTGGAGTCGATGCCGCGGGCGGTGATGCTCAGCAGCGCGGAGGTGCTGCCCTGCATGCACGCGATCACGTCGACGGTGTGGGACTCGTCGAGCAGATCGAGCAGCGGGGCGATGAGGGTCCGTCCGGTCGTGACGGGTACCCCGGACAGGACCAGCACGATCGGTGTCTCCGACGAGTCCAGGACCCGGACGAGAAGATCGCGCGGACCCGCGGTGGCTTCCGGCACGGCGAGCCCGGCGCGCCGGCAACAGTCCAGGACCACGGCCCAGACCTCGTCCTCGGTGGCATCGTCCGGCAGCGGCGGCACCCACAGCACGGAACGGTCGGGGGCGCCGCCGGCATGCAGCCACGACGCGACGAGCGTGCGTTTGCCGAAACCGGCCGGCGCGAAGACCATCGTCAGCGCCGACTCACGGTCGAGCAGGGCGGACAGTCGGGGTCGTGGCAGCGCACTGCGCAGCGCCCGCCACGACGGCACCCCGGCGCGACCGGGGGTCGGAACGCTCACGCGGACTCCTTCGACAAAGCACGAGCTGAACGAAGGCCACCGCTCCCGATCGGGGGCGTCCCCTCCGGGCCGTCGTCAGCTCAGCGTATCCAACAGCATGACGAATCGGACAATATGCCCCCGATGTCGTCTCACCCCATGATGGTGGTGGTGGGCAGCGACTTTTGCAACGGCCCATATGCAAACCCGGCCGTCGGGAACGCTGTCGACACGAACTCGGGAGTTTTGGTCACGGCGAGAACATCCCTGGGCTTCGCGACCGGCGGGGGCGAGACTCCGTGAGGTGCGCTTCCAGATCCTCGACATCATCTTCAATCCGCCGCATCCGGTCACCGGCCGGGTCGTCCCACCTGCCGACCGGCTCGAACGGGTCGTCGAGATGGCGGTGCTGGCCGAGCAGCTCGGCATCGACAGCTATTCGGTGGGGGAACGGCACGCGGGTGACGTGCTGTCGTCGAGCCCGACGGTCGTGCTCGGTGCGATCGCCCAGGCCACCGACCGGATCCTGCTGTCCACCGGCGTCACGGTCCTGTCCGTTCTCGATCCGGTCCGGGTCGCCGAGGATCTGAGCACCGTCGACCAGCTCAGCCGCGGTCGCCTCGAGATCGTGATCGGCAAGGGCAACGAGGTACTGCAGTATCCGCTGTTCGGGCTGGACATCGGCAGGCAGTACGAATACCTGACGGAGAACTACGAACTGCTGCGCACCTTGCTGCGCGAGGAGCACGTCGACTGGACCGGGGACCACCGGCCGCCGCTCACCGACGTGACGACCCTGCCGCGACCGTTCGACGGACCCTTCCGCATCTGGCACGGCTCGGCGACGTCCGCGCACGCCGTCGACCTCGCCGCGAAGTGGGGCGATCCGATCGTGACCGCGAACGCGCTGCAGCCGCGGGAGAACTACAAGGTGCTCATCGACCGCTATCGCGAGCAGTACGCCGCGCACGGGCACGACCCCGAGAAGGCATACGTCGGTTCGGGTTCGGGCGGATTGTTCCTCGCGGACACCACCGAGCAGGCGATCGACGAGTACCGGCCGATCTACGAAGGGATCGTCCGCCAGGCCGATCAGCGCAAGCACGATCCGGCGGCGGTCGGGAAGGTCACCAGCTTCCGCACCATCGAGGACGCGGTCGAACGGGGGCCGGCGCTGGTCGGTTCCCCGGAACGGGTCGCCGAGAAGATCCTCGACTACCACGCGAGTTTCGGGCACGTCCTGCAGTCGGTGTCCATCAACCACGTGCTGGATTTCGAGCAGCAGAAGGACACCCTGCGCCGCTTCGCGGAGGAGGTGATCCCGCTGGTGCGCGCCGAACTGCCCCCGACCACGTTGTGGTCCGACGCGGACCCCGACCGCGCGAAGGGCTTCGCCGCGGCCTGACGAATCCGCGCGAGTCGACGGCCGGCAATACCATCACGAGATGTCGACCGCCCTCTACTACGGTCTCGGAACTGCGCTTCCGATGCTCGTCGGTGCCGTCATCGGCCTGCGCCACGACCTGCCGAGGCCACTGCTGGCCGGACTGATGGCGTTCGGTGCCGGAGCGATGGTCGCGGCGGTGTCGACCGAGCTGTTCCAGCCGGCGTTCGAGTCGGAAGGGGTCGTCGTCGCCGGGATCGCCCTGATGCTCGGTGCCCTGGTCTATGTGGTTGCCGACCACCTCCTCGAGAACCGACTCGGATCTGCGGCGCTCGGTTTCGCCCTGATGCTCGGCGCACTTCTCGACGGGATCCCGGAGAACACGGCCCTCGGTGTCTCGCTCGGCGCCGAGGGCGGCGGTCTCGTCCTGCTGGTGGCGATCGCGGTGGGCAACGTGCCCGAAGCGGTCGCGGGTGCGGCGTCCATGCGCGGGCGCCCGAACTTCGACCGCAGCCGGGCGGGTCTGCTGTGGACGGCGACCGCAATCGTGCTCGTGCTGGTGGTGGTCGCTGCGAATGCCGCGGCGGACTCGATCTCGGCGCAGTCGATCGCGGTGATCCAGGCGTTCGCCGGTGGCGCGACGATCGCCGTGCTCGCGGATTCGCTGATGCCCGAGGCGTACCGGGAGGGTGGCTGGTGGGTCGGGTTGTCGACCGCGGCGGGCTTCCTGGTCGCCTTCGCGCTCGGTGGCTGACGGCCGGCGTCCACCGAACGTTCAGCAGCAGCGGGCGCCGGGATTCGAATCGGTCGCCGCGTGTCGGTCCCGCCAGTACTCGCGTTCGGTCGGCACCGGTTCGCCCGGGTGGAGCCGCCGGTGCAGTTCGACGTACCGCGCGTAGTCGTGGTCGCCCATCAGCGCGCCGACCCACCACCAGACGCGGCGCAGCACGGCGGTCACGACGCACCGTCCTCGCTGTGCGGGTGCGTATGCTCCCGGTGTGCATGATCGGGGTGCACGTGCGCCGCACCGGGCACCCGGACCTTCCCCGCAT
Source organism: Rhodococcus sp. NPDC003382 (assembly GCF_053589135.1). Taxonomy (NCBI): domain Bacteria; kingdom Bacillati; phylum Actinomycetota; class Actinomycetes; order Mycobacteriales; family Nocardiaceae; genus Rhodococcus; species Rhodococcus sp. NPDC003382. Next base: position 252,589 of record NZ_JBSFRH010000002.1, on the reverse strand, counting down.
GGATCAGCTCGTCCCACTGTTTCTGCAGGTCCCGTTCGGCAGGGGTGGGCACGAATCCGGCGGGCGCGAAGATCTTCGACGGGACGTCGGGGGTTTCGGTCGTGGGCAGGCCACCGGCCCGCACCGCACGCACGCACACCACCACCCCGGCGGCGACGACGATGAGCACCAGCCCCGCGAACACGATCGACAGGGTGCCCTGGATGAACGTGTTGCGGATGACCGCGTTGATCGCCTCCGGGGTGCGCGCCGATCCGAAGCTGGTGGCGCCCGAGTTCTTCGCGTCGACGAACGCGCGGTGCTGCGCCCAGTAGCCGACCGCCCGATCGGACGAGAAGATCTTCTGCCACGACGCGGTCATCGTCACCACGAGATCCCACACGAGCGGCACCCCCGGAATCCACGCCCACTTGACCAGGCCCTTCTTCACGACGATGGTCAGCACCACGGTCAGCGCGATCGCGGCGAGCAACTGGTTGGCGATACCGAACAGCGGGAACAGCGTGTTGATGCCGCCGAGCGGATCGGTGACGCCCATCAGCAGGATCGCACCCCACAGCCCGACGACGACCAGCGTGCAGAACCAGGCGCCGGGACGCCAGGACGGATCCTTGAACCGGCGGGCGGGCCCACCGAAGTTGCCGAGCGAATCCGACAGCATGAACCGGGCCACGCGGGTGCCGGCGTCGACGGTGGTGAGGATGAACAGCGCCTCGAACATGATCGCGAAGTGGTACCAGAACGACTTGAGGCTGTCGCCCCCGAACAGGTCGCTGAGCACCTGCGACATACCGAACGCGAGGGTCGGCGCCCCGCCGGTGCGGGAGATGATCGACTCCTCGCCGACCGCTTCGGCGGCGACCGTGAGTTGCTCCGGCGTGATGTCCGGGCCGCCGAGACCGAGGCCGTTGACGTAGGTGGCGGCGGTCTCCGGGGTACCCCCGGTCAGGGCCTCGGGGGCGTTGAGCGCGAAGTACAGGTGCTGATCGATGATGCACGCGGTGACCAGCGCCATGATCGCGACGAACGACTCGGTCAGCATGCCGCCGTAGCCGATCAGCCGGATCTGCTTCTCCTTCTCGAGCAGCTTCGGGGTCGTGCCCGACGCGATCAGCGCATGGAAACCGGACAGCGCGCCGCACGCGATGGTGATGAACAGGAACGGGAACAGCGATCCGGCGAACGCGGGTCCGTTGCCGGCGATCGCGAACGGGGTGATGTCGGGCATCTCCAACGCCGGCCGGGCGATGAGGATACCGATGGCGAGCAGCGCGATCGTGCCGACCTTCATGAACGTCGACAGGTAGTCGCGCGGGGCCAGCAGCAGCCACACGGGCAGCACCGCCGCGGCGAAGCCGTAGGCGATGAGCAGCCACGCGATCGTCACCTTCGACAGCGTGAACCAGTCCGCGCCCCACTCGGTTTCGGCGACCCAGCCGCCGCCGATGATCGCCAGCAGCAGCAGGACCACGCCGATGGCCGAGACCTCCGCGACCTTCCCGGGTCGCAGGTACCGCAGGTACACGCCCATGAACAGCGCGATCGGGATGGTCATGGCGATGGAGAACAGGCCCCACGGGCTCTCGGCGAGCGCGTTGACGACGACCAGCGCGAGCACCGCGATGAGAATGATCATGATGACGAACACGGCGATCAGTGCGGCGACGCCGCCGATCGGGCCGAGCTCGTCGCGGGCCATCTGGCCGAGGCTGCGGCCGCGCCGCCGCGACGAGATCCACAGCACCAGGAAGTCCTGGACGGCCCCGGCGAACACGACACCGACGATGATCCAGAGGGTTCCCGGCAGGTATCCCATCTGCGCGGCCAGGACCGGGCCGACGAGGGGACCGGCCCCGGCGATCGCCGCGAAGTGATGACCGAACAGCACCCGGCGGTCGGTCGGCATGTAGTCCTTGCCGTTCTCCAACTCCTCGGCCGGTGTCGCCCGGTCGTCGCGCGGCTGCACGATCTTGCGTTCGATGAACCGCGCATAGAAGCGGAACGCGATCAGATAGCTGCACACCGCAGCGATCACGAACCACACCGCGTTGATGTTCTCGCCGCGCACCAGGGCGATCATCGCCCACGCGATCGCACCGAGAATCGCCAGGACGAGGAAGACGACGCGGGCGGTGGGGGAGATCGGCGTCCGGTCCACGACCCCGACCGGAGGGAGGTCGGGATCGGTCCGCAGATGCTCGATGTCCCCGCGTGTTCCTGCCGGTTCGACTGCCATGTCGGCTCCTCCCCGGGTCGACCCGGGTCGGTGGTCCGATCGGCGGGACGAACCTCGTCGGCTGCACGTGATGTGACAGCCGTCACGCTACCGTCTGGTGGCGGGCGGGAACGGGAAAAACCGGGGATGCCGCTCCGGCGGCAGTGGATCAGGACAGGGCGCTGAGCCGTGCCTTCTCCAGCGCGCCGAGCGTGCGCATGATGGTGGCCTTCTGCTTCTCGAGGTCGCTGCGGCGGGCGCGCGCCGCCAGGCCGGTCTGCTCGGCGACGAGCGCGAGCTGCGCGTCGATCGCGGAGAGCTGGTCGAGCAGTGCGAGGGCGCGGGCCTGGATCTCGTCGACGTCGACGGCGTCGGTGCGCACGGGTGCGGGGGCGGGCTCGGAGGCGCTGCGGGACGACGAGGGACGCGGCGACGAGGTGCGCGGCTTCGAGGCGCGGGCCGGGGCGTTCTCGGCGACCACGGCGGCGGCGCGCGGGCGGAGGGCCTTGCGCACGAGCGCCGGATCGGGCTGCTCGGCGAGCCGAATGTCGTTGAGGGCGCGGCGGGCATCGCGCGCGGCGAGGCGGTGCTCGTACTCTTCCTCGTCGTCGGACTGGAGGGTTCCGCCGATCGGGCGCAGACCGTACATGCCGACGAACTTGCGCGCTTCCTCGATGATGTCCTCGTGCTTGCGGCAGGTCGCGCAGCGCGGCTCGTTGCGGTACTCCTCGACGGCCTCGAGATCGCCGCACCACACGCAGGCACCCGGTGTCCACCGTCGTGCTGTCCGGATTGTCGCGGATTCGGTGGGGGCCTCGAGAGTCTGCGCGTCGATCACGAGGAGCCACCTTAAGTGAAAATCGGGCGGCCACGGCGCGTGGGACGGACGTGACCTGCGGGGACGGACGGGAAAGTGACGAAGATCATGCTAGCGGGATGACGCCGGAAGGCAAAGTGTTGCGGCACAGCACTTTCCGTACCGGACGGTCTGCTGGCTTCCGTCGGGGGTCAGGTCGCGGTCGCCGCGGTGAGCCATTCCACGAGCGGACGGAAACGGCGCCAGGCGTCACGGACCTCGTCGAGCGTGCGGGCGCTGTCGAGCCACGGGGGCGACTGTTCGGTGCGTCCCGCGGTGAGCGCCTTGTGGCGCATCAGGTCGAGCCGCGGATGCTCCGGGTCGACCCCGCGCGGACGCGTCTTCAGTTGTGCGCCACCGATTTCGAAACCGTCGCGGCGAAGTTTCCGGACCAGTTTCTCGAGCTGGGTGCCGCGCCGTTCGTCGTCGACGGCCGCGCGGTACGCCTCGATCTGCGCACCGGATCCGGCGTAGAAGCCGCCGGCGACGACCAGACCCGCCGCGTCGACCTGCACGTAGTAGCCGACCCCCGGGGCGGTCTGCACGAAGCCGCCCTGATGCGTCTTGTACGGCGTCTTGTCCTTGCTGAACCGGACATCGCGATAGGGCCGAAAGACCTTGCCGGTACCGAATTCCGGCTCCAGTTCGGCGAGCAGCGCAAGCATCGGGCCGCGCACGCAGTCGTCGTATACGGCCTTGTGCGCGGCCCAGAATGCCTTGCTGTTGTCGGCTTCGAGATCCTCGTAGAAGTCGAGTGCGGCGACGGGGAATCCAGTGAACACCCCGACAGTGTGCCCTGTGGAACGGGTTTCAGGCCACGCCGTTGAACAGCGAGGTCACCGAGCCGTTCTCGAACACCTCGCGGATCGTCTGCGCCAGGAGCGGAGCGATCGACAGCACGGTGAGGCTCTCGAACTGCTTCTCCGGCGGGATCGGCAGCGTGTTGGTGACGATGACCTCCTTGGCACCGCACGCGGCGAGGCGCTCGGCGGCCGGGTCGGACAGCACACCGTGCGTCGCGGCGATGATGACGTCACCGGCGCCGGCCTCCTTGAGGACCCGCACCGCGCCGGCGATGGTGCCGCCGGTGTCGATCATGTCGTCGATCAGGATGCAGGTGCGGCCCTCGACCTCACCGACCACGCGATTGGACTTGACCTGGTTCGGCACCAGCGGATCGCGGGTCTTGTGGATGAACGCCAGCGGGGCACCACCGAGGGTGTCGGCCCACTTCTCGGCGACGCGGACGCGACCCGAGTCGGGGGAGACCACGGCGATGTTGTCGACGCCGTAGTGGCCGCGGATGTACTCCGCGAGCTGACCCTGCGCGTGCATGTGGTCGACCGGGCCGTCGAAGAAGCCCTGGATCTGGTCGGTGTGCAGGTCGACGGTGATGATGCGGTCGGCACCGGCGGTCTTGAGCAGGTCGGCGATCAGGCGGGCCGAGATGGGCTCGCGGCCGCGGTGCTTCTTGTCCTGACGGGCGTAGGGGTAGAACGGCAGGATCGCGGTGATGCGCTTGGCCGAACCACGCTTGAGCGCGTCGATCATGATGAGCTGCTCCATCACCCACTGGTTCAGCGGGAACGGATGGCTCTGCAGCACGAAGGCGTCGGAGCCACGCACCGACTCCTCGAACCGCACGAAGGTCTCGCCGTTGGCGAAGTCACGCGCGGTCTGCGGCGTGACCTGGATGCCCAGTTCCTTCGAGACCTGCTCCGCCAGCTCGGGGTGTGCCCGGCCGGCGAAGAGCATCAGGTTCTTCTGATTGTCGATCCAATTGGTCACTGGTCCAGGCCGTCCTTTTGCGGTTCGTTCTCTTGCTGCTGCTGCGACGCCAACGATGCTGCCTCAGCGGCGGGGGTCCCGGCTCGATTTCGCTGGACCCATCCTTCAATATTGCGCTGTGGCGCACCCGACACTGCCAGCGCCCCCGGTGGAACGTTCCGCCGGAGCACCGTCCCGGCGCCCGTGTACGCGCCGTCGCCCACCGTCAGGGGGGCCACGAACATGGTGTCGGAACCGGTCCGCACGTGCGATCCGACGACGGTCCGGTACTTCTTGACCCCGTCGTAGTTCACGAACACGCTCGACGCGCCGATGTTGGAATGCTCACCGATCGTCGCGTCCCCGACATAGGTCAGGTGCGGCACCTTCGAATGCGCTCCGATCTGCGCGTTCTTCGTTTCGACGAACGTGCCGATCTTGCCTTCGGCGCCGAGTTCGCTGCCCGGTCGAAGGTACGCGAACGGGCCGACGGACGCGTCCGCGCCGATCACCGAATCCGATCCGTGGGTCCGCACCACCGACGCTCCGGCACCGACCTGCACATCGGTCAGGGTGGTGTCCGGCCCGATCACCGCGTCCTCACCGATCGACGTGCGCCCGTGCAGTTGCACACCCGGGTGCAGTGTCACGTCCGGTGCGAGGGTGACGTCGACGTCGACCCACGTGGTCGCCGGGTCGATCACCGTCACACCCTCGCGCATCCAGTACTCGAGGGTGCGGCGGTTCAGTTCGGCCGCGAGCGCCGCGAGCTGCACACGGTCGTTCGCTCCGGCGACACTCACCGCGTCGTCGGTGTAGTGGGCGCGCACGGTCAGCCCCTCGCCGCGGGCGATCGACACGACGTCGGTCAGGTACAGCTCGCCCTGCGCATTGTCGGCGCTGAGCTTGCCGAGCGCCGAGCGCAGCGCGGCGACGTCGAACGCGTACACCCCGGCGTTCACCTCGGTGATCGCCAGCTGGGTCGGGGTCGCTTCCTTGTGCTCGATGATCGCGGTGACGTCGCCGTCGGTGGTGCGCAGGATCCGGCCGTAGCCGGTGGGGTCGGCCGCGGTCGTGGTGAGCACGGTGACGGCCGCAGCTTCGGGTTCGGCGTGCGTCTCCAGCAGGGCGCGCAGCGTGTCGCTGTCGAGCAGCGGGACGTCCGCGGCCGTGACGACGACGGTGCCGGCGAAGTCGTCGGGAAGGGTGGTCAGTGCGCACTCGACGGCGTGCCCCGTGCCGAGCTGCTCGTCCTGCACGGCGACGCGAACGTCTCCGTCGAGGTGGGCTGCGAGATCGGTGACGGCGGTGGAGATGCGTTCACGGTCGTGACCGACGACCACGACCAGGTGATCCGGATCGAGCGCCGCCGCCGCGCGCACGGAATGCTCGAGCATGGTGCGGCCGCCGAGCGAATGCAGCACCTTGGGGGTCTTGGACCGCATCCTCGTACCCGCTCCGGCGGCCAGGACGACTATTGCGGTCTGCACTTGCATGAAGCTCCCTCGACGTTCGACATGCGTCATGGACGAGCGTGTGAGGGCCGGGTCGGCCCCCGTTCGCCTTGCTCCGCCGCCAGGACTCGAACCTGAACTATCTGAACCAAAATCAGAGGTGCTGCCGATTACACCACGGCGGATCGCCGCACGTCCGCGAAGTGAACCCCGGGGCGTGCGGTGTGATCCTCGCATGCCGATACGGTCGGCGTCGAACGCGGGGCGGAGACGAGGCGGTCCGCACGGCCCGCAGATTAGGCTCGGCTCCGGGGCCCAGCGTGCAAGCAGGTGTGGCGCCGGAAAGGAAACCGTCGTGTCGCGAACACCGCAACATCAATCGGAGCGGACCCCGCGTATCCGCATGACCGGAACGCAACGCCGCGAGCAGTTGATCGAGATCGGCCGGGCCCTGTTCGCCGAGCGCGGTTACGAGGGCACGTCCATCGAGGAGATCGCGCAGCGCGCCGCCGTGTCCAAGCCCGTCGTCTACGAACACTTCGGCGGGAAGGAAGGGCTCTACGCCGTGGTCGTGGACCGCGAGATGACCATCCTCATGTCGATGGTCACCGAGAGCCTGACGCGGAACCGGTCCCGCGTCCGCGTCGAACGGGCCGCGCTCGCGCTGCTCACCTACATCGAGGAACGCACCGACGGTTTCCGCATCCTGGTGCGCGACTCCCCGGTCGCCGCCGAGGAAGGCACCTACTCGAGCCTGCTCAACGAGGCGATGCGTCAGGTCGGCACCCTGCTCGCCGGCGACTTCGCCCGCCGCGGCCTGGATCCGGACCTTGCGCCGCTCTATGCGCAGGCCCTCGTCGGCATGGTCGCGACCACCGCGACCTGGTGGCTCGACGAACGCAGCCCGTCGAAGGAGGTCGTCGCGGCGCACCTGGTGAACCTGTGCTGGAACGGCCTGACCCGGCTCGAAGCCGATCCGACGCTCGGCGCCGATTGATACAGTCGAAAGTCCGCGAATACCGAGGTAGACGACACCGCGGTGGTACCGTTGCCCGGCCGATTCGTAGAAGCGACGGGATTGAGGTGACAGTGGTTTCCCGCACGTCGATTGCCTGTGCCGAGCGTGTCCGGGCCGAGCGCCCTGTTCCCGTTCGCCGGGGGCGCTGAGATGGCACGTCAGGTTCGCGCCGAGGCCACCCGGGAATCGGTGCTGCGCGGCGCCGCCGAGGTCTTCGTGCGGCTGGGATACGCGAACGCCAGCCTCAACGAGATCATCGACGAATCGGGCGTGACCAAGGGCGCGCTGTACTTCCACTTCGGCTCCAAGGAGGAGCTCGCCCGCGGCGTCATCGACGCCGGTTTCGCCCGCTCGGCGGAGGCCGGTCTCGCCAAGATCGACGAACGCACGCCGGCGCTGGAGACGATGATCGAGCTGTCGGTCCTGTCCGTCGACCTGTCGGTCTCCGACCCGGTGGTCCGCGCGATGTTCCGGCTCGTTCTCGAGATCGGCGACTATCGCGGCTCCGGCGACAACCTGTTCGAGATGTGGCTCGGCACGTTGCAGCAGCTGGCGCGCCGGGCGCAGGAGGAAGGCGACTTGTCCCCGGACTTCGATCCCGACGCGGCCGGTCTGATGGTGCTGCAGATGGTCGTCGGGGCGCGCACCGTCGCCGCCGGTCTCGGTCGCCGCGACCGGTCGATCGAACACATCGAGCTGATGTGGACGAACCTGCTGCCGTCGCTGGTTCCGGCGACGAAGGTCGAATACTTCCGGCAGTTCGCCGCGCGACGCCTGCGCGTCTGAGCCGCCCGCGGCTGCGCGTCCGACGACGCCCCGGCGGGTTATCTGTATCCGTCGGTAACGGACTGTTACTGTGCCGTGAACTGCGCGCTGCGCCGGGGGCAGCGCGCAGTTCATCACACAGTGACAGGAACGTATCGATGCGAGCCTTGCGACATCTCGTGGCGATCGGCGCTGCTTCCACCGCGCTGGCACTCGCCCTCACCACGGCGACCACCGCCGGCGCCGAACCCGTCCAGGTCGACGACGTCTTCAACCCGTTCGTGGTGAGCACCTTCCGCGACGGGCAGATCGCGCATCCGGCGCAGTGGACGCCGCGCCCGGCGTCCTCCGACCCGTGGTTCGACCCGCCCGCCCTCGGCGACGGGGACGTCCCCGGCACCCTGCTGCGGCACCGCCCGGTGACGGTGCAGGTGTACGGGGTGCAGCCGGGCCACGTCACCGCCCATCAGCTGATGTACGTCACCACCGATTTCGACGGCTCGCGCACCGTCGCCACCGGCATCCTCATGCTCCCCGAGGACGGCACGCCGCCGCAGGACCGCAGACTCATCGGCTATTCCGAGGCCAACGACAGCCTCGGCCCGAACTGCATGCCGAGCACCCAGTGGACCGGTGGCAACCAGACCGATCCGTCGCTGTTCTCCGCGCTCGGACCCGTCGCGCAGATGTTCGGCCGCGGCTGGGCCGTGATGATGAGCGACACCGCCAACGACGGCGACACAGCACCCAACGGCTTCTCCATCGGCCGGTTCAGCGGCCCCGCGACCCTCGACGGGCTGCGCGCGGCCATCGCGCTGCCCGACGCCGGGTTCGCGCCGGACGTCCCGGTCGGGATCTTCGGGATCGCCGGGGGCGGGGTGGCCGCGGGATTCGCCGCGGAGATGGCCGGCACCTACGCGCCGGAACTCAATCTCGTCGGCACCGTGCTGCAGGCCATGGTCGTCGACAGCGCGACCTTCGAACGCACCGCGGACGGCGGTATCGGCTCGGGATTCGTGTTCGCCAACTCGCTCGGATTCGCGGCGAAGTACCCGGAGATCGACCTCGACGCCGAACTCACCCCGCTCGGCCGGGCCGCCGCCGACCTGTTCCACAGCACCTGCCAGGGGCTGTATCTGATGTTCCCGTTCGTGCCGCTGTCCGCGCTGTACGCGAACGGGCGGCCCGCCGACAATCCGGCGTTCGCGCGGGCCTACGCCGAGAACACGCTCGGCACGCGACCGCACGAGATCCCGACCGCGCCGGTGCTCATCACGTCGTGCCGCGACGACTTCCTCGTCCCCTACGAGGACGTGGAGAACCTCGGCAACTTCTGGCGCGCGCACGGCGCCGACGTCGAATTCGATCCGTCGGTGTGCGGGATCGGCGACGTGCTGACCGACCCGGTCCGGGTGGGCGTCGAGTTGCTCGGCATGCAGAACGTCGACTGGTTCGATCGGCGCTTCGAGGAGGCCGGCCGATGAAACGTCTGCTCGCCACCGCTCTGACCGCCGTGACCCTCGCCGTCGGGGCCTCCGGAACAGCCACTGCCGCACCCGATCTCGACGCTGTCCTCGATCTCGACACCGTCCTCGACGTTCCCCGCAACAACCTCGACTCCGAGCACGGCGGGGGAGTCGCGACCGATCTGTCGGCCGACCCCGAGGTGCTGCGGCCGCTGCTCGACCGGGCCCGCGCCACCGGGGTCGACCCGGAACGCTACGCGGCCCTGCTGCACCAGTACTGGCTCGCCATGGCCGCCCGCAATGCCGGGATCGACCTGAATCGGTGGGATCCGCAGCTCGGGTTGGCGGCCAACGAGCAGAATCTGAAGAACACCTTCGCCTACTACCAGAAGCTGCAGCGCGAGCATCCCGACTTCCTGTGGACCGGACAGGGGGGCCTGGCCGGACCGTCCTTCGGTGCCGGCGTCATGGACGTCGACCTGGTCGGGGTGGTCATCGGCGTCCGGGAGCTGCGTGACGCCCTCGCCCAGGTCACCCGCACGCTCGACGACGCCGCAGCCCCCGCGGCGGCGGAGCTGCCCGAGGACCTGCGGGCGGTACTCGCCGTCGGGCACACCATCACCCCCGAGGACATCGCGGACTTCCAGGTCCGGGTCATCGCGATGAGCAAGCACATCTTCACCGACCTGCTGCCGCAGCACGAGGCATACCTGGCCGGTGGTCTCGACGCGATCGACGAGTTCCGCCGGGCGGGCATCATCGACGACCGCGCCGTCCGGGCCTGGCGCGATCTCGCGACCGGGGACCCGGAGCTGGTGGTGCGCGGCAACGCCGAACTGCTGCACCGCGAGCAGTACCAGTCGATCGCCGACCAGTGGGACGCCACCCGCGAGGCCCGCGGTCCCGTCGGCCGGGCGCTGACCTACCTGTCGACGTTCGGCGCCGACCCCGCGATCCCGGGCGTGCTACCGCCCCGGGAGGCGTTCCCGCTGACGCTGACCGCGGGCGATCCCGCCGTCGGCCCGCAGTGGCGCCTGCAGACACCGCTGCCCGCGTTCAACTGGTCGGACCGCGACGCCCGCTGGGAGTACATCACCACCCACATGCTGCCGAAGTACCGGTCGCTCGCCCAGGATCGGCCGGCCGAACTCGCGGTCGCCCTGAGCAAGCCGATGGATCAGCAGTTCCTGGAACAGCGGGCACTGAATCGGCTGGTGCCCATCCTGCGGTCGGCGGCCCGCACGACGCAGGTGCAGTACTACTGAACGCGCTCGCTCGTTGCAATCGGCGGCGCGGCCTGACAGCATCGCCGCCGTGACCTTCGGACCGTTCGATGCCGAGCATGCCCCCGCCGCGCTCGCCCGCGTCCTCGACGACCTCGGTGCGGACGCAGCGGTCACGATCACCGCCGTGCCGCCGCTGCTGACCGTCACCCAGGCGGCGGACGTGCTGGGTGCCTCCCGCGCCGAGGTGGCGCGCCTCGTCGACAGCGGGGCGCTGCCCGCCGAGTTCCACGGCCTGCACCGGCGGGTGGACCGCGCCGACGTCGTCGCACTGGCGCAGCGTCGCGCGACGATCCGCACCCAGGTCCTCGACAACCTCGCCGACCTGGCCCGCCGCGACGGCCTGTACGACGAATTCTGATCGGAAAGCAGGGGGAAGATGCCCGTACGGGTGGTGCTCGGTGCGTCGGTGCTCGCCGACGCGCGGATACGGGACGTCGTGCTCGCATTCGCGGAAGACGGTCTGTACCAACCGTATTGGAGCGACGGTGTCATCGCCGAAGTGGATCGCCGGCTGCCGGCGGAACTGCCGCGACCGGCCCGCGACTACCTGTTCGCCGAACTGGACCGGGCGTTCCCGGGCGCCCGCGTGACGTGGCCGACGACGGTGCTGCGGGAGGTGCCGTACGTCGTCGACCCGCGCGACACCCACCTGACGGCGGTCGCGCTGATCGCCCACGCCGACGCCGTCGTCACCACCGACCCGGCGATCGCCGCCGCGCTCGAACGCTCCGGAATCGAACCCTGGACCCCCGACGCGTTCGTCACGTTCGTCGTCGACGCCGACCCCGGCCGCGCGCGGGCCACGCTGCTGCGGATGGTGCGCAGACGCTGGCTCCCCGGCGCCGACGAGACCGACGACGCACTGCTGTCGCGCCTGGTGACCTGGGCGCGCCGTGCGCTGGGGGACAGCAGCGCCGACCTGCTCGCGTCCGCGGACTGAGGCACCCTGTCCGCGACGCATAGAATCGAAAAGTTCTCGTCGTACACCCAGGAGCGACTGTCACGTGTCTGCTGTGCCCGCCACCCCTCTGTCCGGACTGGCGCGGATCGCGCTGGCCGACGACCAATTGCAGCGGGTCGCCTCGCTCGCCGGCACCGCCGAGCAGGCCCTGGTCGCCCCGCCCGCGGCCCGCCCCTTCGTCGCCGCCGCGCTCGCGGAGAAGGCGCCGCTGCTGGTGGTCACCGCCACCGGTCGCGAAGCCGACGACCTGACCGCCGAACTCACCGAGATCCTCGGCGCAGCCGTCGCGCAGTTCCCGTCGTGGGAGACGCTGCCGCACGAGCGGCTGTCGCCGAGCGCGGACACCGTCGGCCGGCGGCTGCAGGTGCTGCGCCGCCTCGCCCGGCCCGACGACCGCGACTACGGCCCCGAACTGCGCGTCATCGTCGCGACCGTGCGGTCGCTGGTGCAGCCGATGGCGCCGGGGCTCGGCGAGATCGATCCGATCACCCTGCGGGTCGGTTCCGAACACGACTTCGACGAACTCGTCGAACGCCTCGTCGAACTGGCCTACACGCGCGTCGACATGGTCGGCAAGCGCGGCGAGTTCGCGGTGCGCGGCGGCATCCTGGACGTGTTCCCGCCGACCGCCGACCACCCGGTGCGCGTCGAGTTCTGGGGCGACGAGGTCACCGAGCTCCGCCCGTTCTCCGTCGCCGACCAGCGCTCGATCCCCGACGTCGAGGTCGCCACGCTCATCGCGCCGCCCTGCCGCGAACTGCTGCTGACCGAGGAGGTCAAGGAACGCGCGGCGCAGCTCGCGAAGGACAACCCGGCCGACGCGGCGCTCGTCGAGATGCTCGACAAGATGGCCGGCGGTGTTCCGGTCGAGGGCATGGAGGCGCTGCTGCCCGTGCTGCAGTCCGGTGAGCTGCAGCTGCTCACCGAGGTGCTGCCCGCCGGCACCCACGTCCTGCTCTGCGACCCGGAGAAGGTCCGCACCCGCGCCACCGACCTCGTGCGCACCGGCCAGGAGTTCCTGGAGGCGTCGTGGACGGCCGCGTCGATCGGTGGTGCCGCGCCGCTGGACACCGCGAACCTGACCGGCGCCGACGGCCGGAAGATGGATCTCGCGGCCTCGGCGTACCGGTCGCTGCGGCAGGTCCGGGAGGCCGCCGAAGCGCAGGGCGTGCCGTGGTGGACGCTGAGCCCGCTCGCCTCCGGCGCCGACACCGAGGTGGTTCTCGAGGTGCAGCCCGCGCCGGAGGTGCGCGGTTCCGAGGAACTGCTGTCGATGCTGTTCGTGAACCTGCGCGCGCACGTCACCACCGGTGGCCGCGCGGTGATCGTGGTCGCCGGTACCGGTACCGGGCTGCGCGTGCTCGAACGGTTGAAGGACAACGAGGTTCCCGCCGCGAAGCTCGAGCCGGGCGCCGAACCGGTCCGCGGCCAGGTCGGCGTGATCAAGGGCGCGTTGCACGAGGGCCTCGTGCTGGCCGGCAACGGCGACAACCAGGTGCCGGGGCTCGTCGTCGTCACCGAGGCGGACCTGACCGGCAACCGGGTCACCACCGCCGAAGGTCGCAAGACGCCGGTCAAGCGGCGCAACCAGGTCGATCCGCTGGCGTTGACCGCCGGCGACTACGTGGTGCACGACCAGCACGGCATCGGCCGGTTCGTCGAGATGGTCGAACGGACCGTGGGCGGTGCGCGCCGCGAGTACCTCGTCATCGAGTACGCGGCGAGCAAGCGTGGCCAGCCCGGCGACCGGTTGTTCGTGCCGATGGAGTCGCTCGATCAGCTCTCCCGGTACGTCGGCGGTGAACTGCCCGCGATCAGCAAGCTCGGCGGCTCCGACTGGGCCAACACGAAACGCAAGGCGCGCAAGGCGGTTCGCGAGATCGCGGGGGAGCTGGTGCGCCTGTACGCGGCGCGGCAGGCGTCGCCCGGTCACGCCTTCGGCCCGGACACCCCGTGGCAGAAGGAGATGGAGGACGCGTTCCCCTTCACCGAGACCCAGGACCAGCTCACCGTCATCTCCGAGGTGAAGGCCGACATGGAGAAGCCGGTGCCGATGGACCGCGTCGTCATCGGCGACGTCGGCTACGGCAAGACCGAGATCGCGGTGCGCGCCGCGTTCAAGGCCGTGCAGGACGGCAAGCAGGTCGCGGTGCTGGTGCCCACGACCCTGCTCGCGCAGCAGCACCTGCAGACCTTCACCGAGCGGATGGCCGCGTTCCCCGTCACCGTCAAGGGCCTGAGCCGATTCACCGATCCGGCCGAGTCCCGCGAGATCGTCGCGGGCATGGCCGACGGCGAGGTCGACATCGTGGTCGGCACCCATCGGCTACTGCAGACCGGAATCCGTTGGAAGGACCTCGGTCTGGTGATCGTCGACGAGGAACAGCGGTTCGGTGTCGAACACAAGGAACACATCAAGGCGCTGCGCACGCACGTCGACGTGCTGACCATGTCGGCCACCCCGATCCCGCGCACCCTGGAGATGAGCATGGCCGGCATCCGCGAGATGTCGACGATCCTCACCCCGCCCGAGGAACGGCACCCGATCCTCACCTACGTGGGCGCGTACTCGGACAAGCAGGTCGCCGCAGCGATCCGTCGCGAGCTGTTGCGCGACGGCCAGGTGTTCTACGTCCACAACCGCGTCAGCTCGATCGACAAGGCCGCCAAGAAGATTCGCGACCTCGTCCCCGAGGCCCGGGTGGTCGTCGCGCACGGCCAGATGAACGAGGACACTCTCGAGAAGACCGTGCAGGGCTTCTGGGAACGCGAGTTCGACGTGCTGGTGTGCACCACGATCGTCGAGACCGGCCTGGACATCTCCAACGCCAACACGCTCATCGTCGAACGGGCCGACTCGCTCGGTCTGTCGCAGCTGCATCAGCTGCGCGGTCGCGTCGGCCGGTCCCGCGAACGCGGCTACGCGTATTTCCTGTACCCGCCGGAGAAGCCGCTCACCGAAACCGCGTACGACCGGCTCGCAACCATCTCGCAGAACTCCGACCTCGGCGCCGGCATGGCCGTCGCCATGAAGGACCTCGAAATCCGCGGCGCCGGAAACGTTCTCGGAGCCGAACAGTCCGGTCACGTCGCCGGCGTCGGCTTCGACCTGTACGTGCGCCTGGTCGGCGAGGCCGTCGAGGCGTACCGCGCCGCGGCCGACGGCACCCCCATCACCACCGAGGAGGCGCCCAAGGAGGTGCGGGTCGACCTGCCCGTCGACGCGCACATCCCCGCCGACTACGTCACCTCCGACCGGCTGCGCCTCGAGGCCTACCGCAAGCTCGCCGCCGCGCAGGACGACGCGGCGATCGCCGCCGTCGTCGAGGAACTCGTCGACCGGTACGGCCCGCTGCCCGAAGAGGTCGGCCGGCTCGTGTCCGTCGCGAAGCTGCGGCTGCTGTGCCGCGAATACGGGCTCGAGGAGGTCGCGGTCGTCGGCACCCAGCTCAAGATCTCCCCGATGGAACTGCCCGACTCGAAGCAGATGCGGCTCAAGCGGATCTTCCCGGCCGCCCAGTACCGCGCCACCAGCGGCATCGTGCAACTGCCGCTGCCGCGCACCGGCGGGGTCGGCTCCGACCGGGTCCGCGACGTCGAGCTGCTCCAGTACATCGCGGACTTCCTGCTGGCCATGGACGGCAAGGCGCAGGGGTCGGTGGACGTGCGGGTCGCGGCGGGGGTGAGCGCGTGAGCGTCGTCCTCCTCGACCCGCGCCGGCCAGGGGTCGTGCCCGCGGCCGCGGTGCGCCTGCTGCGCGGGCCGGTCGAGTACGGCGACGAGGTCCCCGACGAGGTGCGCGCTGCGCTCGGTCTCGACCACGAACCGGGAGCCGACGTACTCGTGGCCCTCGACGCCGGCAGCGACGCCGTGGCGGCACGGACCGCGCGCGGGGAGACCGTGGTCGCGGCGGACCCGGTGCCCGGCGACCGGTTGCTCGAGGCGGTCGACGTCATGGACCGGCTGTGGGGGTTCGGCGGCTGGGAGGTCACCCAGACCCACGACTCGCTGCGGCGCTACCTGCTCGAGGAAACCTACGAGCTTCTCGACGCCATCGACGAGGACGACCGGGCCGGGCTGCGGGAGGAACTCGGCGACCTGCTGCTGCAGGTGCTGTTCCACTCGCGGATCGCCCAGGAGTCGCCGACCGACCCGTTCGACGTCGACGACGTCGCCGGCACCCTCGTCACCAAGCTGTCGCAGCGGAGCCCGCACCTGACCAACGGTCACACCGGCCCGCTCGACGTCGCCGAGCAGGAAGCGGCGTGGCAGGCGGCCAAGGCGGCGGAGAAGGCCCGGGAGTCGTGCCTCGACGGCATCGCGATGGCGCAGCCGGCGTTGGCACTGGCGGAGAAGGTGGTGTCCAGGAGCGCGGAGGCAGGGTTGCCGGAGGATCTGGTACCCGACTCGCTCGGGACGATCCGGATCGGCGGACAGTCCAGCGCCGAGCATCGGCTGCGGAAGGCCGTGATCGAATTCGCCGGCCGTATCCGCGAAGCCGAGAACGCCGCCGAAGCGAATCGTGGTGAACGCCGGTCGCTGTCGCCCGACGATTGGCACAGGTTCTGGCCACGAGGCTGAGAATCCCGGCGGCCGGTCGTCTCACCGACTCCGGCGACCTGTCGCTTCGCCGAGCATCCGGGCGAGTCGGCGGCCGACCCGGACGACCAGATCCTGTTGCCGCTGTACGTACAATCCTGCCACCGCAAGCCGGGCCGCACGCCGCTGCTCCGAGTCGAGGTGGTGCTCGGCCAGGGCACGCAACATCTCCCGGCACTCGAGGGTGGTGGCGCAGTGCGCCTGCCAGGACGGCACATCGAGCTTGCGTGCCAGTGCCGTGGGCGTCGCGTGTGTCAGGTTCCTCCGCCCGAGTACTTCGGGAACGTGTGCCCACGGTCCCGTCAGTGCCAGTTTCGCGGCGAACACCTCGTCCTCACGCAGCATGTTCCTGCGTTCTATCCGGAGCGCCGGTTCACGACGGATAAGGCTGTACACGGGATCGACGAGGGGAACGTTCTCGTTCAGCATGCCCAAGAATGCGGCAAACCGGGTGACGGGATCACACGAACCGAGGGCAGTGTCGTTGTATCGGGCACTTCGGATGAGGCCCTCGGGAGTGAGGTAGTCCATCCGGTGGGTCACCAGCACGAGCCGGTCGTCCGCGGCGAACGCAGCCAGACTCCGTGAGATGCAATGCGGTGCGAGCCAGTCGTCGTCTCCGACCCACCGAAAGAACGTCCCGGTGGCCAGCCCCAGCACACTGATGTAGTTGTTGAGCACGCCGACATTCACGGGATGCCGGTGGTAGACGATCCGGCGGTGACGCTCGCGGAGATCGCGGCATACTTGTTCGGTGTTGTCCGTGGAGGCGTTGTCGCAGATCACCAGTTCGAGATTCTCGTGATCCTGCGCCAAGACGGACCGCACCACGTCCTCGATACGATCTGCACCGTTGCGCACAGGTAACCCGACCGAGACCAGCGTGCCGGACGCCGATGTCATGGGGTCACACCCGTTCGAGCCAGATCTCCCGCCAGAACGGTACGAACTCGCGCGGGCAACTGACGTTGTGCGAACCGTTGCAGGTGATTCCTTCGAGGATGATGCAGGGATTCTTCATCGTCAGCAGCTCCCCGGTTCTCTCGTCGATGCATCGGGTCACGCGTGCCTGCACCCGGGCGGTGCGGCCGCAGTGGCGTGCCATTTCCTCCTCGAAGCCCATGCCCCGGTTCAACCGATCTTCGTTGAGGGTCTCCATGATCTCGCTCTTGGTCTTGATCCGGACCGTTTCGCCGGGTTGCAGGTTCAGGTGGGCGGTCGGTGTCCTGCCCACCGCCCGGCCCTGCACGAAGCCCCACGGCAGTCCGTTGCGAAACCACAGTTTGCGCGGGAGGAGTCGCCGACTGATGTCCTGTATCCGGTTGAACAGGCCTACGAGGAAAGCTTCGGCGGACTCGACGGGTCGGACGTTTCCGGTTTTCACGTCCGTCACATACTGCCCGAGATCGCGGAACGGAAGGCATGTCGGCGCGGCGCGAAGCAGTTCGGTGGCTTGGCACGAATAACGTGACGTGCCGTCCGGGCCGGGCTCCTTGCGGGTGTTGGCATCGAGCAGTGGAATGTCGACGCATGACGATCGGGGCGGGTTCGGCATTCCCGGCTCCACGCGTTTGAGCCATGCCTCCTTCCAATACAGCGAACACGAAGTCTGGCAACCTCCGTGAGCAGATCCGTCGCAACGTGAGTCGGTCAGGTGGACGGCGTGCTCCATGCGGTGGATGCCGGTTCCGGAGATCGTGTCGCAGAGCTTGTACGCAACCTTGTGCACGGTCAGCCGACGACCACAGAACCGGAGCATTTCCGGCATGAACGGAAGGTTCTCGAGCTCTCCGTTCTCATCCAGGGTTGCGAGAATCTCTTCGGCGCTTCGCACCTCGACGAGGTCACCGACGCGCAAACTCGGAACAGGTGTCCTGGCCACGGACTTCGTCATAGGGATGCCTCCTTCCCCGGTGGCCGCAGGTGCTGTGGAATTGTGGTCGGCCCGGGTCCCGGGCTCCTCGTCGGTATGCCGCTACGAGTCCGTCGCAATGATCGATTTCGTGAGACCGAATATGCGTTCGTGCAAGATCATTGCGTTCGGGAAGTAGTCCCGCATCTCCGTGATGCCGATCAGTTCGGTCCACAGAACCTCGTGGCGCGCCTCTTCGGTGCTTTCAGGACGTGTGTGTACCAGCGGCCAGTGTTCGGCGATGGCGACTCGGGCAGCGGCCGGCATGAACTGCATTCCGGGAAAAAGCCAGTGCGGTTCGACCGGAAAATACCGGTACGGCGTCTGGACCCAATAGCGTGGTGCGAGCTCTCGGACCTGACGAGCCAACTCCGTTCTCCGCGCGTGTCCGCCCACGTGCTCGATGAGCGAATTGGAGAACACGACGTCGAAATGGGTGTCGGTCTTCGCGTCTGCGAGAACTCGTGCGGCATCGCATGCGTCACCGAGGACCGGGGTGATCCACCCGTCGTCGGACTCACCGGGCTCGAAGAGATTGAGTACGGTGACGCGGCCCGGCCTGATCGGGGCGCGGCGCCAGGTCTCCACCGTGCCACCGAGGTCGAGAACGTGTGCCTTCTCGATCTCAGGGAACGCCTCGGTGAACATCTGCCAACGCCGCATCCTCGCCTTCGCACCGAGAGATGTCGGAGAATCCACGACCATGCGTCGTATCCGGGTGCCGTTCACGCGATCCCTCCGGCGGTGTGGCTCTCGAGGTTCGTGAAGGACCACACTATCACCGTCGGGTGAGTAGGAGACCGATCTCGACACCGTTCGAGGGGGACGTCCCCGGCCGGGGGTATTACTCTCGAATTCATGACCCGACAAAGGGTTCGTATCGCAATCGTGGGTATCAACTATGCCCCCGAGTCGATCGGGATCGCGCCGTACACGACTCTTCTCGCATCCGGACTGGCTGCCCGTGGACACGACGTTCGGGTGTTGACCGGCTTCCCGCACTATCCGGAGTGGATCCGCCGCGAGGGGCGCTTCCGTCTTCGATCCGAGGAATTCGCGAATCACGTTCGTATCGGCCGTTTCGGTCACTACGTTCCGCGGCGAGCGACGGCGTTCGGGCGTGCCGTGATGGAAACCACCTTCGGGTTGCAGGTTCTGCTGGCACGATGGAACGACCCCGAGGTCGTTCTGTTCGTGAGTCCGCCATTGCTTGCCGCAGGGATGTCGGCGTTGCGAGCGCGATTGTCGCGGTCGCGGCCGGCGGTCGGCGTCATCGTTCACGACATCTACAGCCGCGGGGTCGCGGAGACCGCGGCGATCGAAGGGAGGTCGGCTCTGGCGGTTCAAGCGCTGGAGGCGGCAGTCGTCCGGCTGGCGGACGAGGTCGTGGTGATCCACGAGGGGTTCACGGAGATCCTGGAGCACCTCGGTATCGAGCGCGGCCGGATCCGCACCATCCGGAACTGGAACCACGTCGCGCCACCGGATCCTGCGGCGAGCGCGGTGTTCCGCGTGGAATCGGGATGGGACCCCGACGAGGTGGTGGTCCTGCACTCGGGGAACATGGGGGCCAAGCAGGGCTTGGAGAACGTGCTGGCGGCTGCGCGACTGGCGAGTCTCCAACGACTCCGCGTCCGGTTCGTTCTGCTCGGCGACGGAAATCAGCGCGCCCGTCTGGAGTCGGAGGGTGCGGGTATCGATACCCTGCAGTTCCTGGATCCGGTCGGTGACGAGGTCTTCCCTTCGGTCCTGGGAGCTGCGGATGTGCTTCTGGTGAACGAACGTCCCGGTGTGGCGCAGATGGCGGTTCCCAGCAAGCTGACCTCCTATCTCAATTCCGGGAAGCCCGTCCTTGCCGCGACGGACGAGGACAGCTTCGCCGCGACGGAGGTTGCCGCGTCGGGCGCGGGTGTCCGGGTTCCGGCCGACCGGCCGGACCTACTGCTTCGTGAAGCGGTGCGGCTGGGTACGGACAGCGTGCTCGCAGCTCGGCTTGCGGAGTCGGGACGGCGCTACTGCGCCGGCACGCTGTCCGAGCACGAGGCCCTGGATCGCTACGAGGAATGGATCCTGGATCTCGTGCGTGCCCCCCACGGGTTGGGAGCACGTTGATGCCGAAGCGGGCATTCGTGACCGGCATAACCGGGCAGGACGGGTCCTATCTCGCCGAGTTCCTGTTGGACAAGGGCTACGAGGTGCACGGAGTCATTCGCCGCGCGTCGACGTTCAACACGCACCGCATCGACCACCTGTATGTGGACCCTCACCAGCCCGGCGCAAGGCTCTTCCTGCACTACGGAGACCTCGTGGACGGGGCGCGGCTCGCAACATTGCTTTCGACGATCCGTCCTGACGAGGTGTATCACCTGGCGGCGCAATCTCATGTCCGGGTCAGCTTCGACGAGCCGGAATACACCGCCGAGACAACAGCATTCGGAACTCTCAGATTGCTGGAGACCATTCGTCGGATCGGCCTCGACTGCCGCTTCTATCAGGCCTCGAGTTCCGAGATGTTCGGGCCGTCGCCGCTGCCGCAGAGCGAAACCACTCCGTTCCATCCGCGTTCACCGTACGGCTCGGCGAAGGTCTTCGCTTTCTGGACGGCGTGCAACTACCGGGAGGCGTACGGACAGTTCGCCGTCAACGGCATCCTGTTCAACCACGAATCGCCCAGGCGAGGAGAAACCTTCGTCACGAGGAAGATCACGCGCGCGGTCGCGCGTATCCGGGCTGGGCTCGACCGTTATCTGTATCTGGGCAACATCGACGTGATCCGTGACTGGGGATACGCGCCCGAATACATCGAGGGAATGTGGCGGATGTTGCAGGCCGACACCCCCGACGACTACGTCCTCGCGACGGGAACGGGATATTCCGTGCGCGAGTTCCTCGCTCTCGCCTTCGATCACGTCGGACTCGATTGGGAGAAGTACGTGCGATTCGATGACCGGTATCTTCGTCCTGCCGAGATCGATGCGTTGGTCGGCGACGCGGCGAAGGCCAGATCCTGCCTCGGCTGGGATCCTCGGGTGCGGACCCCGGAACTTGTGAAACTGATGGTCGATGCCGATATCTCGGCGCTCGAGGCCGGGGAGCGGCACTGGATCGACAGGCCTGCGCTTCCGGGTTGGAGCACTGCACCGAGTTGACCACGGTCGGGTCAGCGGCGATACGTGTCCTGGTGTGCGAGAAACCACTCGTAGGTCGTTCTGATTCCTTCTGCGAGAGGAATCTTCGCGGACCACCCGAGGTCTGTGAGGCGCTTGGTGTCGAGCAGTTTGCGGGGGGTCCCATCGGGTTTGGATGCATCCCACCGAATCTCCCCGTGATAACCGACGGTGTCGGCGATGATGCGTGCGATCTCCGCGATCGTGACATCGGAACCCGAGCCCACATTGATCGGGCGCTCTCCGTCGTAGTGATCCAGCAGGAAGTGGAACGCGTCAGCGGCGTCGTCGACATGCATGAGATCGCGCCGAGGCAGTCCTGTGCCCCAACAGGTCACGTGTGGAACATCCGCGAGCATCGCTTCGTGGAAGCGCCGGATCATCGCGGGTACGACGTGGCCGTCGTGCGGAGAGAAGTTGTCGCCCGGACCGTAGAGGTTCGTCGGCATGGCGCTGATATAGGGCAGCCCGTGTTGCCTACGGATCGCGGTGACCTGCGCGACCCCGCCAAGCTTGGCCACCGCATAGCCTTCGTTCGTCTCCTCCAGTGGGCCGGTGAACAGGGCCTCTTCACGGATCGGCTGCGCTGTCAACTTCGGATAGATGCAACTCGAACCCAGGAAGAGGAATCGCTCCACCCCGTTCGAGACCGCGCTGTCCAACAGGTTGAGCTGTAGCCGCAGATTGTCGGAGAGGAAGTCCGCAGGTCGAGCGGCATTCGCCGCGATTCCGCCGACCCGCGCCGCCGCGTCGACCACGACCTCCGGGCGGACATCGCGGAAGAAGGCTGCGGTCGCGTGGGCGTCGCGAAGATCCAATTCCGATGAATCGAGTCCGATGAGGTTCTCGAATCCACACGCAGCGAAGTGGCGCCACAGGGCTGAGCCGACGAGACCCTGATGCCCGGCGATATAGATCCGGGTGCTCGGCGACATCGATGGGAAGCTGGTCACGGTACGACCGTATTCGACGCAGCGCGGCGCATTCGGCGATTCACCATGCACAGCGCGCTTTCGTTCCCGAGCGAAGGCCGATCAGGCGTGCGCACAGCACTCCTTCGATACAATTCCGAGAACGGAGAAGCCCTGAGATGCACGGATTGGGCAGAAGCAATGCCGCTCACAAAATCCGAGAATCGACGCGATCCGCCTCGGCCGCATCCTGCGCCGTGGCCCCGTATGGTCGTGGACGCAGTCCCGATCGACCTGATCGATCGCGAACTGGCGATGTCACTGATCATCGATGCACTCACCGCACCGGCTCCGCTGGTCGTCGCCTCGGCGAATCTCGACCATCTTCATCATTTCGGGGGCGACGAGTCCTGGGCCGCGAGGCCACCCGCCGTATCCGTGGGGGCGGCACCGGAGGGGTTGCGTTGGCTCACGCTCCTCGACGGGGTGCCTCTCGTCCGGAAGGCCGAGGCGCTCAGTGGCCGGGACTGGCCGAAACTGTCGGGTAGCGACTTGATCGGCCCGATTCTCGAGTATGCGGCGAGGCAGGGTACGCGCGTCGGTTTTCTGGGTGGAACCGCCGGAACACACGAGCGTCTCCGTGCGGCGCTCAGCACACGTCTTCCGACCTTGAACATCGTCGGTACCTGGTCACCGGCGAGATCCGAACTGCAGGATCCTGCCAGTTCGGCGGCGATCGCCGGACAGATCCGTTCCGCCGGCGTGGAGATCCTGGTGACCGGACTCGGAAAGCCCCTGCAGGAGAATTGGATTGCGCAATTCGGTAAGGAAACGGGCGCTCGGGTGCTTCTCGCCTTCGGCGCAGTTGTGGACTTCCTTGCCGGCAGGGTGCGCAGGGCGCCGAGGTGGATTGCCGACAGCGGGCTCGAGTGGGCATGGCGGCTGATGCTGGAACCTCGCCGGTTGAGTCATCGCTATCTCGTCGAAGATCCACCGGAGTTGCTGAGGCTGATGCGCAAAGCCCGGACTGTGCAGCGTGGATCGATGATGTTGATCCACGACGCGAGCGCAGCGCGCGGGACGTTCGTCGCGCCCGGGCGAAGGGCCGTCGTCACCGTTGTGGTGGTGACGCACAACAGTGCTGACGATATCTCCAGGTTGATCGACGACCTGAGCCTCGCGGCTCACGAGCTGTCCATCCGGGTGGTCGTCGTCGACAATCGCTCCTCGGACGGCACACCCGCGTTGGTGCGCCTGCACCCCGATGTCACACTCGTCGAAACCGGGGGCAACCTCGGTTATGCCGGTGGAATCAATGCGGCTCTCCCGTTCGTCGATCCTTGTGACGCCGTGTTGATCCTGAACCCCGATCTGACACTGGCGGTCGACACCGTGACACGTCTGATGGCCTCGCTCCGCTGCGACGATCGTATCGGTGCGGTGGTGCCACTCATCTTGGACGAGAACGGTGAGCTCTATCCCTCGATTCGTCGCGAGCCGTCGCTCATGGGTGCGGTCGGTGACGCATTGTTCGGCGGCAGGTTGCGCAAGAGGCCGCGGTTTCTGTCCGAGATCGTCTACAACCCAGAAGATTACCTCGACGCACACGATGTCGACTGGGCGACGGGAGCAGCGGTGCTGATCCGGGCGTGGGTCGCGCGAGAGGTCGGCCCCTGGAACGAAGAGTTCTTCCTCTACTCGGAGGAAACGGACTACTTTCGCCGCATCCGAAAGGGAGGACACCTGGTTCGGTTCGAACCGTCCGCGATCGTGCAACACCGGCAGGGGGGATCGGGCACATCGCCCGTCCTCACGCGACTCATGACCGTGAACCGCGTTCGCTACGTGGAGCGTCATCACGGCGGCACGTACTCGATGCTGTTCCGATCTGTAGTTGCACTCTCCGAAGCGCTGCGCGCCTACGATCCGGAGCACCGGCGCACACTGTCCACCGTTCTGAGGCGCAGGAAATGGCGAGAACTACCTCACGCAACCACAGATGACTGAATCACTTTCCGGCCACACTCGACGCGGCGCTGTGATCGTTCCTGCATACAACGAGGCAGGGGTGATCCAACGGACGCTCGTGCCGCTCGGCCCGCCCGCAGCGGAGGGATACTTCGAACTCGTCGTGGTGTGCAACGGCTGTACCGACGACACCGCCGCGATCGCCCGAAGAATCCCGGGCGCGCGGGTGGTCGAGTTGGCGGAAGGATCGAAACCAGCAGCTTTGAATATCGGCGACCAGGTTGCTTCGCTCTGGCCTCGACTCTATCTGGATGCCGACATCCGGATTTCGGCTGCTGCCGTGCTGGACGTCCTCGATCGTCTCGCCCGCGGTGACGTTCTTGCCGCACGTCCGCCGTTCCGCTACGACTTCGGCGGCGCCGATCCGCTGGTCTGCAGTTACTATCGTGCCCGACAACGGATTCGACGGAAACCTGTGTTGTGGGGGGCCGGCGTGTACGCCCTCACCGAAGCAGGACACTCGAGATTCGGGTCGTTCCCGAACCTGATCGGAGACGACCTCTTCGTGGACGAGCAGTTCGATCCGGACGAGAAGGCCGTCGTCGATACGGAACCTGCGGTGGTGAAGACTCCGAACGACATCACGAGTTTGCTCGCGATTCTGCGGCGCAGCCGGCGCGGCACAGCCGAGGCCCGTCCGGGTGTCGGCAGCGCGGGTGGCACGGGTACGGCCACCGCGCTCGCGGTGTTGCGGTCGGTCCACGGTCCGAAATCTGCCGCAGATACATTGGCGTACATTGCTTTTGCGCTCGCCGCTCGATGGGGTGCGCGCCGAAGGACCGTCGGCTGGGAACGCGACGAAAGTAGTCGGTCTCTCGGCTGATGCCTCGTCACTGCTGGTGCCTCGTCATTCGAAGGCGCAGCCGGCTCCGTCGAGGCGGTAGAGATGAACTGCGTTTCCGTCGACGAAGAAATCGCGAAAGGTCTTGTCGACGACGGGGATCGTGCGGCCTTCGTCCAGGACCTCCACCTGGGTCGCATCGCCGCACGAGAGCGTAATCGTGGCGTCGCCGCCCGAGTTTCGGGTGGATCCGGCGAGGATGTACAGATTGCCGTCGTGATATTTCGTAGCCGCGTCGACGGGCCCGTCGGTCTCGGCGAATCCGTCGACGAACGGCGCATTGAGCACTGGGGCGAGACTCGTGATCTGATTGTTGACCGCCGATACCTCGCCGCGGATGGCATCTCCGCACCGGTCCCGGAAAAGGTTGTACGACAGGCAAGGACCTCCGAAGTTGTGGGCGAAGTAGATGATGCCCCGTGCGCCGTTGATGATGCTGCTCCAGACCGCGGCTCTGATCTGTGGGCCGGTGATCCCGGCCTCCGCGCTCTCCGAGAAGGGCTGCCCCACTTCGACGAAGTTCCACACCGGCATGGCCGCGCGTGGCTGGACCAACGAACGAACGTGTCGCGTCGTCACGCCGTAGTTCGCAGCCAGTTGGCATTCCGAAGGGGGGAGATCGGTCTGTCCGTTCGTTCTGAGGACACCACCCTCGTTCGCCTGACAGATGCTCTCGTCGGTGAACCAGTAGTTGTCCGCGGAAACGACATCCTGGAAATCGTTGACGAACCGCTGGGCCGCATCCCGGGTATCCCAGAATGTAACGCCCTTACCGTAATTCGTGAACGCAAGGATGTCCGGAGGTATCCTGTCTCTGAAGGCCGACATCACCGTGTAGCCGCACTCGGCGTCCTCGGGCATGCAGATCGGCCCTTCCCCCGGCAATCGGCCTGTCCACGGTGCCTCGCCGGCTCCTGCCCACATGTCCGCCTCGTCCGTGGTGAACTGACCGGCCATCAGGGGGTCGGCCCGACTGGGCAGCGCGAACATTCCGGCGTCGCGTATTGCGCGAACGTTGCTGTCCTCGGTCAATTCCACATAGGTGTTCAGACCGAGTGCGCGATCGTTGCCGGCCTCCTCGGGAGAGGTCACCTTGGCGAACCAGATTGCGAGCGGGAAGAAGTCCGAGGTCGCCGGTAGTGAATTGTCGAACATGTCGTAGTAGTTGTCGCCGCCGTCGACCGGACGTAACGACGGACCCGATGGTTCGAAGACGACATCGACGAAATAGGCGGTGCCGCCGTCCGACTGATCGGGGATACCGCTGCCGTATGTGAACAGCCCTCGGAGTGCGGTCAGCCAGCCGGTTCCTACGGTTGCACCCCCATCGAATGCGTCGGGATCGGCCGAATGGTTTCCCTGCGAGGCGCGATAGGAGATCACGTAGTTCCTGTCCGCCTGTATCGGAATCGGAGTGTCGAAAGGAATCTCTCGCCAACCGTCCGGCCCGGCGGGTATGGGTGTGGTTCCCAGGACGGTGCCGTCGGTCGACCACAGGGTCGCCGTGACCGGGGCAGTGTTCGCGGACCCTTGGAAAAACCTTGCTGCCGTGACGGTTCCGTTGCTGGATGCGGAGAACTCGGTGCCGAGCTCGATCGATCGACTGTTCGGATCTGCGATTACCGGCGGTACGGATCCGTCGGGCCACATGCTTTCCGCCGCCGTATCGGCGACTCGAGGCTCCTCGGACGGGATGCGCGTGCAGGAGGCGCAGATCATCGCGACGAGAATCGGAGCCACGAGCAATCGTGCGATCGATCGTCGGTCGAACACTGTTCTAGCCTTCCGGCGGCCCGGCGGTATCGTGCCCGACGAAGTGGCGGCCGGGCGTGGCAGGTTCCGGTACCGCAATGTTGTAGGTCGACCAGAGCAGGCCGAACACGATGAAGAACGTCAAAGTCGCCTGTTGGTAGTAGAACAGGTCGAAGGTGGTGCTGGAGACGAGGATTCCGACCATCACCGACCCCATCATGTAGGCCTGATCGCGTTCCCGAGTCGAGTCGGCGCGGCGTAGGCCCGCCGAGATGGCGAAGATCGCACCACCGGTCAGCAGGATCATCGCAGTGAGGCCTACGGCGCCGCCCTGGACGAGCATCCGCAGCCATTCGTTGTCCAGGAGCGGGTATGCACTCGGGGGCGCGCCCCCGAGACCGAGGCCGAAGATGGGATGTTCACGAAAGGTCTGCGACACTGCGGCATAGTCGGCCGTACGTGTCAGAATACTGTCGTCTTGTACCGATCCGGTGATCGTTCTCCACAAGGCATCGAACGTCTCCGGGAAGTACGCGATGTAGCCGAATATTGCGATAGTTCCGGCGACGACGGCAACGAGGAGTTGGCGCACCCGGAACGCGAACATGTAGACGAGCAGGCACGCGAGCAGAGTAAGCACCCCGGTGCGGGAGATGGCGGCAGGCATGGAAACCAGTGCCACACAGCAGGCGACCGCCGAAGCCCAGCGCAGCGTACGGTTCGTGGCAAAGCGCGCAAAATGAATCGTCATCGGCACGGTCACGGCAGCGAGAACGGAGAACTCGATCGCGTGCTCGGACGTTCCGAGCACGCGGACGGTGCCCATCCGCTCCGTGAGAGAGAGGTACTCGGACTCGAGGTTCGCCACGAAGCCCGGTGGCATCAGCAGAAAGCGAAGATCGAGCGAGAGCATGCTCTGGAGCAAACCGACAGAGCACGCGAAAGTGAGCCCGGCGGTGAGACAACCGAGGATGATGGTGCGCTGGCGAACAGTGTGGACTCGCACGAGGACGAACAGGGCAACCCCGACGTTTGCGATGAGGCCGATGATGGCCCGAGTCTTGTTCGCCTCCACGAGGGCGTCGCCGGTGCGGAGCAGTCCGACCCCGTAGACCAGTGTCAGCAGCAGGAAGAAGAGGAGTACGACGATCACGCCGGGATTGACGGTGCGGTGATCCGTATTGCGCCGCAGCGTGAGGAAGCCGAGAACAGCGAGTCCGAAGAGCATCACGGCGATCACGCGGGCGGGTGAGCCGTTGCTCTTGAGCGGCCCCGGCGGAACTGCATAGGCAGGCAGAGCAGGGATGAGGAGGCACAGGAAGCAGAGCAACCAAGGAGTGCGTTCCCGCTGCCCGGATGTGCCGGCCACGTCCGCGTAGCCGCCGGTATGCCGACCGAGTGCAGCGAACGAGGTGGTTTTCATCGGGCATCGACCGCGTCGTCGTCCGGAGCTGCACGCCCGCGCTCCGCGTCGGGGTCGTATGGGGTCGCACCGTCACCCGGTGTCTCGGAGATCGGCGGTCTCGGTGTTGTCGACGCGGCCGATCTCCGCCGGGTGATCAGGACGTCGACAAGCACGGTAACCAGGATCGAGAGGCCGGTACCGGCACCGAGGATCGCGACGGTCGACCGCGTGCGGGTGGGCATCGCAGCGGCCGGCGTTCCCGGTGGTGTGACGACGAACGGCGTCACCATTTGATCCTCGGGTACACGCGCCTGCTGCTGCAGGGTCCGCAGCGTCACTTCGGCCTGCGCCGCCACCAATTCGAGGGTCTTCGTCACTTCGGCGGGGTCCGAAGAGGTCTGCTCGACGAAGACCATGGGTAGTTGGGGATTCGGGGGTGGGGTTGGAAAAGCTTTCGCGGTGTAGTCGGGTGAGCCTCCGGCTGCCACAACGCGGTCCACCACAGCCGGCTCTCTCAACCCCAATGCTGTCAAATTGGCCACCAGTGAGGCTCCGCCGACATCGAGCAGGCCGTTCCGCCGGACCTCACCGCCGGCCGTGGGCGCGTCCTGCCTGACACTCGGGGGAGCCAGACCGATAATCGTGTTCGCGTAGTAGACGGGCTGCACGGAACTGTAGACGCTGTAGCTGTACCACGCCGTGATTGCCAGTAGCGGAAGCAGGACATACCACCGCCGGAAGCACGACCGCGCGACATCGAACAGGTCCACGTCAATGCTCCCTCGTCATCGGTTCAGCCACCACGTGATACGCACGCAACGTCGAACCGCACTCGACGACTCGGCCACCCTCAGGGCTCCGACCAGCATCAACCCTACCGAACAGAGCCCTGTGTGCATGTCGATTCCGTCCTAGTCGACTCCGCTTCGGTCGACTAGGACGACACCCACCGGAGAAATCCCACAGTCGCGGAGACTTTCGGTCGCTCGGGCCAGGTCCCGTCTGCGGGTCTCGGCCGGTACGACGATCAGCAGCACTCCATCGGCGTACCCACCGACTATCGATGCCGTGCAGGTTGACAGGACAGGGCTCACCGCGACGACGACGGTTGTTCCGTCGATACGCAGATCTTCGATCATCGATTCGGGATCGGCACCCCGGAAGCCGCTTTCACCGGAGGGAGGAGAATCGGACAATCCGCGTGCAGAGGGTCCTCTCGACTGTTCTTGTAGGGGGGACCGATCTCGAATCGCGCTCTCGTCGTAGTCGAGAACGACCGCACGGTCACCGGCCGAGATCATGACCTGACCGAGATTCGACGCGACCACTGCCGTATCGGCCTCGCCGTTCGGGGACGCCAGGACCCAGACCGCCGACCGGTCGTCCGGCCCGGCACGTCGCCGGGTGAAGGAGCGCAGACGCAACCGCAGTCGGCGATACTCGTCGAGTTCGTCGTCCGTCGGCGTACCGGTACCTTGGACGCGTACGAGCACCGGAGCGCCGGATACTTCGGCGGCGCAGCGCGCGGTTCGTACGAGCGGGTCGGTTCGAGCCCGGATCCATGCCGCGACGCTACCGAGTAACAGACCGAAGAGCACTACTGCGGTGGCGAGACCTGCGCGTTCGGTCCACGACTGTCGTGGCTCCGATGCTGTCGAAACGATCGTGGTTTCGACTTTCTGATCGTCTTCACCGGTGGGTGTCTCCAGAACATCGACGTATCGGACGAACTCACGTGTGACCGTGTCGGCCAGAAGGCGCGCTCGTTCGGGGTCTTCGTCGGTGACCGCGACGTCGATGAGGGAGGTCTTCGGTGGGACGATCGTTGCGCTGACCTTGCCGGCCACCTGCTGAGCGCTCATCGGCACAGCGAGCGCGTCGACGACGAGATTGCTTACGACTTCGCTGGTCAGCAGAGCGACATAGGAATTCACTCTTCCGGAGACGACCTCGTCGTTCTGGTAGGCAGTTGCCGTCGTGGAACCTTCGATCGACACCATCAGCCTGGCGGTCGATACGTATCGGCTCGGGGTCAGCAACAGCCACACGGCACCGATGGCGATCACGACTATCGTGACGACGACGAACGTCCTCCGGTAGGGCCTCGTTTCGGCGAGGAATGCATTCGATCTCAATCTGTGGCCTCGATCCGCTTGTCGGCCTCGGATTTACGGATCGAATTCGACCGAGCCCGCGCGTCGAACAGCACGACCGTATTCGCCGGCAGTAGTGGTGAGACCTGCCGGAGCTGTTCCTCCGTGGTGGCATTCTCTCTTACCGCGAGCACTGCCACATCGGATTCGGCCTCGATCGTCGCGGCGGTCGTCACCGAAGGACAGGCCAGCACCACGAACGCGTACAGCTCACGAAGCTCGTGGAGCGTACTGCGAAGCGCGGCGGACGCCGCAGGACTCCCGAGATCGCCCGGTGTGGTGCCCACGCCCACGAAGTCGCCGGCCGGTGTTCGGACAACGGCGTTCGACGCTGCCGCGTCCCCACGCGCGAGGTCGGAAATTCCCGGCACATCGAGCCCGGACAGCAGCGAGGTCGAGTCGGCGTCTCGGAAGTCGAGATCGACCAGGACCACCGAATCACCGTGCGCGGTGAATACCGACGCCAGGGCGACGGCCGAATCCGACGTGGTCGGGCCTGGGCCGGCGCCGACCACCGTGATCACCCCGCGTCCGGGCTGCGGTAGGGCGGCGAGCAAACGATGCAGGATCGCCCGCACCTCCGGCGTGAGTTCGTCGGCGGGACCACCGCGGATCGAGCCGATCAACGGCCGCCCGGAGATTCGTGCGGCATCGAGCGGGTCTCGGATCGAACGGTCGAAAAGCGAACGTAGCACCGCTGCGGTCGCGCCGAGAACCAGACCGGCCACAGCCGCCGCGAGCAGGGTGACCGGGACCGTCGCCCCGAGGAACACAACGCGGGCGGCGGGCGTCGGCGTGTCGACCACCACCAATTCGGCTCGGGGAACCAGTGATCCGGGAACCGACTCCAACGTGCGAACGGTTGCCGCCAGTTCGGAAAGTAGTACCGTCGCGATCCGATCGGCCTCGGTGGGGGAGCGGGCTCCGAATTCGAAATCGATGAGCGCGGTCCCGGACGGATTGTGTGCCGTCACCCGCTCCGACAGCTCCGTAGGGGTGACCTCGAGTCCGAGATCGGCGACCACGCGGGCCGCGAGGTCATTGCTGCGGGCCAACGCGGCATAGGTGCGGGCGCGTCCCTGGGCATAGGAGTCGCCTCCGTCGAGAACCCGGCTCACGTCTCCGGGTGTGCGAACGAAAACGGTTGCGTCGTAACGGTACAGAGGAGGTCGGATGAACAGGAACAGGGTGGTCGCGGCCAGTGCGAGCAGCGCACCCCACACGAGCCAGCGCCATCGCTCGCGTAGTACCCGGACGTATTCGGCGATCGGTCCTGTCATGGCCGGACCTGCTGTTCGAGAGGTTCGAGCGATTCGGTCAGTGCCGCGCCTATCGCCTGGGATCCCAGCGCGTTCGGGTGCCTACGGTCTTCGGCGAGCAATCTCGACGTGTCCCGATCGATCATCGATGCGATGGGATCGACGAACAGCACGTCCTGGGCGGCAGGTTCGGTGGCGAGCCGAGCGATGAATGCGTCGTCGAATCCGAGATCGTCCGCGGGATCGGTGAGGAAGCGGGGCCTGACGAAGACCACCGCGGCCTCGGGCCATGTCCGCCGGACGTCCTCGATGGTCGCCACCATTTCCCGGTAGACGTCCTCCGAAGGCGGAAAGAGATCGTTTCGACCACCGTCGAGCACGACGACATCGGGATCGTGGACGGTGGCCAGCCGGGGGATACGTTCGGTGAACGAGGTCGATCGGCCCGAGTACTCGTCGACGACGAATCTGTTGGCCGGACCGCCGCTGATGTACCCGGTTCCCGGTACGGCGGAGAGATTGCACAACCAGCCCATCTCGACCGCGGTGGTACACGCGTAGGACATCTCGGCGAGCCCGTTCCCTGCAGTGTACGAATCGCCGATGAACAGTGCGGAGGGACGGTTGTACTCTGCGACCTGTTGCCGGGTGACGTCCGTGGACGCGGCTGTGGCATCGGTCGTGACCGTCGGTCCCGCGACGATCACGACGCCGACGGCGATCGCAGCTGCCGAGACGAGCGCGGCCAGGTCCCAACGATTGAGCCGGCCCGTGGTCCGGCCATTTCCGGAAACCGGTCGTCGTCCGGAAACCGCCCGTGGTCCGGAAACCGCCCGTGGTCCGGAAACCGCCCGTGGTCCGGAAACCGCCCGTGGTCCGGAAACCGGTCGTCGTCCGGAATCCGGTCGCCGCACGCGTCGGGCATCGGCTCGGCGGCGGACCAGGACGATGCCGAGCAGGATCACTACAGCGAGCACAGTTGCGGCCACCGCCGTCCGCCGGCTGCGGGTCATCGGGAGACCTCCGTACGCACCCACGCGGCGATACTGTCGGCGAGCTCGGACTGCCCGGCGTCCGTGGGACCACTGAGATCGGGCCACATCCGATCCTCGGTCAGCAATGGGGGATCGAGCGCATCGAAGTAGGGGACCCCTGCCTGCTCGGCGGTGGCCCGCAGGGCCTCGGACACCCGGATCACCGATTCCGGAGGCGGCGACTCGAACCACGATGGCCCGACGACGAGCGTTCGCTTGCCTGCGAGAATGCTCTTGTTGATCGCGTCGATCGCCCCCACGGATATCGCATCCGTCTCCGGGAGGCCGGTATCCGCGAGTCCGCCGACGATCAGGACGACGTCCGGGTCGTCACGTAGCGCTCGGTCGACCTGGTAGGTGAAGGCGTGCCCACCCTGCCCGTCGGCGACGTAGCCGGAGTCGGGAAGAGCGAAGTTGGCGACCGACCATCCCGTTCGTTCGGCCATGAGCGTCGGCCACACCACCCGGTTGCGGAACCCGGCCGACCAGTCGTCCCCGACCACCGCGACCCTGAGCGGGGAACGGTCCGCGTCGCTGCGCGTCGCGAGCCCCGACGCGGCGAGGAGACCACCTATCAGGACGACGGCGACGACTGTCGCCAGAATGCGGGGGAGGGTGACGACGTGTTTCATCGCGTGCCCACCAGGTTGTCGTACGTGTCGAGCAGTCTGTCGGCGACTGCGGGCATGCCCTGGTGAACCTGCACGGTACGGCGTCCGTTCTCGCCCATCGCGCGTGCCAGGGAGTCGTTCGTGAGCAGGGTTGCAACTGCTTCGACCAGGGCTGGAACCGCAGGGTCCGCGACGATACCGCTACCGGTTCGCTCGATCAGGGGTGCCAGTCCGCAGTCGCGTGTCACCACGACGGGAAGGCCGACGGACATCGCCTCCAGCACCGACATCGGGTACGGCTCGCGGACCGCGGGCAGTACGTACACGCTCGCCTCGGCCATTCTGCGGGGAACATCGGCAGGGTCGAGAGCTCCTTCCCACGAGATTCGGGCATCCGGCGCGGCCGCGAGTGCGGTGCGCAACGCCCGGCCGTCGCCTCCGTCGGGCCCGATGAGGGTGAACCGCGCGTCGACTCCCGAGGACAGCAGCGCTCTCGCAGTCTCCACGAACGCCGTCGGGCGCTTGCGTGCATGGATGCGCGCAACGAAGAGGACCTCGGGAGGTTTCGTGTTCGATCGGGGAGGGGTGTTCGATGGGCGCGGCGGATAGATGGGGACGCCGTTTCCGAGTTCCACGAACCGGGGGCGGGCGGGAACGGACCTGGTTCGCGTCACGGCGTCCAACTGGTCCTTCTCCAGCGGCGTCAGGTGGAACACCGCCCCGGCGGCCAGCAGCACCTTGCGCGTCCACACGGCGTCGAGCGGACCGGCGAGCGGATGGCGGGACGGAATGATCATGCCGTGGGTCTGGACCGCATAGGGGATTTCGTGACGTCGCGCGCACACCGCCACGGGAAGAACCACGAGATCACGACCGAGGTGGATGTGGACGACATCGAAGCCGGTCCGGTTGTGGTGGAACCATCGTTGCAGACCGGGCGCGCCGACACCTGCGAACCCCGTTCCGGGAACGAGGGTTCGAGCAGTGAAGAGGCGTACCGGAACGCCGTCGACCCGGTTCGGTGGCACCCGGTAGCCGCGGGTGCCGGCGGCGACCGTCACTTCGTGGCCCCGGTCGATCAGTTCCGCACTCTGGTTGAGCGCGACGCGGGCCGGTCCCCCGTATGCGCCGTCGGGATCGAGAAGCGTGACAACCTGGAGGATGCGCACGAATCATCCCGGGGTGACGATCGCACGAGGAGCACGCACGAGTGAATCGGGAGGAACGTCCGACGTCACGAGTGCCCTTGCGCCCACGACCGAATTCGCGCCGACGGTCACTCCCCGCAGGACGGTGGCACCGGCGCACAGCCAGACCCCGTCCTCGATGACAATCGGACCGTTGTCGAATTCGAAGGTCGGCGATTGCCGGTCGTGGCTTCCGGTACACAGATATGCGTACTGCGAAACGCAGACATCCGAGCCGATGACGATCTCGTCGAGGTTGTAGAGGTCGGCGTTCGTTCCGATCCACGAATCGTTGCCGATCGTAAGCTTCCAGGGCCATTGGACATTCACGCGATGCCTGATGAGCACGCCGGTACCGATCTCGGCGCCGAACAAGCGCAGCAGGGTGCACCGCAGGCGGGCCGGACACCACACCTGGGTGAAGATCAGCGTCGATACCACGACCCAGAGGGCCTGGGCCGCGAAACCGCGGCCCTTGTCGTAGGAGTGACCTCGCCGGGATCGCAACGATCGCTTCGATTGTGCAGCGGACACACACACCTCCGCAGGGCACGGCACTACACTTCGAGAGGGTACGCCGTGTTCGGCTCCGAGCGAGGGGCATTACGTGACAGTTCTCGCGAGAGCATCCGTCCGCACCGTGGCGGAACGGCGGACCGCCCACATCCGGGTGCTGGCCCGGGTACTGCTGTTGGCCGCCGGTGCCACGTCGGGCATTCAGCTGGCGAACTTCACCGTCACCGGATTGTCGCTGGTCTGTCTCCTGCTCGCACCCGGATTCCTGCTGATGAAGCATCGGGGAGTCGATCTGCTCCCGATCGTTCTGGCTCTCGTGGGATCGTTGTCGTTTCTCGTCTCGTGTGCTGTCAACGACGTAAGCCTGCTGTGGCCGAATGCAACTGCGTTTCCGGCAATTCTGCTCTACCTCGTCGGCCTGACGGTTCTCACCGCGCGTTCGATCGATGCGATCGCCACGGTCCTCGCCGGAATCGCCACCGGCACAATGATTTTCTTTCTCACTCAGGGCATCGAACTGACCCGGACCGGAAGCATTCCGGACCTGTGGAAATACGGTATCGCTCATGCGGTGACGATTCTGGTGCTCTTCGGGATGACGACCGCCCGCGTACCTCCCTTGCTGCAGGGGGCGGCACTCATGGTGCTCGGGCTGGCGAGCCTGGGGCTGAATTTCCGGTCCCACGCCCTCGTGTGTCTGCTCGCGGGCGCAACGGTCTGCACTCGGCAGATCCTCGGCTCCCGGATCGGCCGCGTCTGGCAGTTCCTGGGAATCGGAGCGTTCGGGCTCGTCTTCGCCCAGGTGATGCCGATCGCCGCTCGAGCGGGGCTTTTCGGAGCCGCCTTGCAGCAGAAGACACTGGAGCAGGAAGCCACGAACCTGCCGTTGCTGTTGGCCGGACGCACCGAACTGCCGATGAACATCACGGCGATTCTCGAGCGACCGTTCCTGGGATGGGGCAGTGCGTTCAACCTGACTCCGGACTTGTACACACAGGCCGAGCACCTGGCGATCAGGATGGGCTTCGACCCCGGGTTTCCGTTCGACCTCTACTGGCGTCTACCGCCGAGCGACTACTCGGCAACGCATTCGATCCTGCTGGGTTCGTGGGTGGAGGGCGGCGTCCTTGCGGTTCTGCTGCCGCTGTGGCTGCTGGTCGCCTGCCTCGGCGTGGTGTGGAACAGCTCCCGCTTCGGACGGTGGACACCGCTCGTGGTGACAGTAGCGTTCCAGGGAATCTGGGATCTGCTCTATGCGCCCTGGACATACAACATGATCGCGGAGTTCGCGTGCATCGCGCTCTTCTACTGCGCTGTGCACTTCCGCCGGTCCGTATCCGTCGCACCGGATTCGTCGTGAGACCGACTGTGAGCGTCGTGATTCCCACCTTGTCCCGGCCTTCTCTGGACCGGGCGGTGCGATCCGTCCTCGAGCAGACATATCCGGTCGACGAGATCATCGTCGTGGCCGATACCGAACTGCCGGTGACGGTGCCTCCCGACGATCGCATTGTGCTGCTCCGCAGCGGGGGTAATGCGGGACCCGCCCGGTGCCGGCAAATCGGTATCGCCGCCACCCACGGTGAAGTCATCGCGCTACTCGACGACGACGACGAGTGGTGCCGGGTCAAGCTCGAACGCCAGTTGGCAGCCGTCGCGAACGATGTGGGGGCGGGGACACCCTGGATCGCATCGTCACGGATGGTTGTGGTCGGTCCCGGAGACCGGCGGCGCATCTGGCCGCGTCGCCTGGCGTCATCGGACCAATCGATAGCGGAGTACCTGTACCGGTTCACCGGATTCACGATGGGTGGCGCCGCTCTGCAGACCTCGACCCTGTGCTTTCCCAAAGAGCTCGTGCACTTCGTGCCGTGGGACGTGGATCCGGACGCGCCGCACGAAGAGGCGAGCTGGCTGCTGCGGATCCGGCGCGCTGTCCCCGATGTGCGCCTGATTCATCATCCCGAAGTGCTGAGCACCTACAACGTGGGCGACCCGTCCTTCTCCCGGGCTTCGACGGACCGCACCGACGAGTATCTGGCCTGGGGATTGAGGTATCTGGGCGGGGAATCAGCGCGTGTGCGCGGTGACTATCTCAGCACGAGTCCGGTGAGTGCAGCGGTGTCGGCGCGATCGTTTGCCGGAGTGGGACGCTCGACGTGGTCGGCGATCCGATACGGGAGACCCGGGCCGTTCGCTGTCTCGTATGCGATCCTCGGTGCCGCACGCACACTCGTGCGCGCCGTCCTCGCGCCGGTTCGATGATGGCGACGGGCAGCGACCGTCTCACGCACGACGAACGCCGTGCCCTCGTTCGCGGAACGCTCTACCGCATCGTGGGTACTCCGGTGGTCGCCGTTCTGGGGCTGGCCAACACGGCCGTGATCGCGCACGAAACCGGGTCGGCGGTCTTCGGATTGGTGTCACTCGTCGCCACGATCACGTTGCTGGTGCCGTTCGCCGACCTCGGTATCGGCGCGACGGTGCTGAGTGCCGGTTCGAGACTTCAGGACAACGGTGACGATCCGGGTGCGGCCGATGTGATCAGGCGTGCCTACCGCGTCCTGTTCGCCGTTGCGGGCGCGACGGTGGCCGTCGCCCTGATCGTGATGGCACTCGACGGTTGGACGGTATTGGTGGGCATCTCCAGCGGCCCGGCGGATCGCTGGGCGATCACGGTCGCCGCATGTCTGTTCGCCTTCACGATTCCTGCCGGTCTCGGGTTGCGGATCCTGATCGGCATCGGCCGGATTCCTTCGGCGACAGTGATCCAGATGAGCTGCCCGGCCGCTGCTCTGGTCATCACCCTGACGCTGTACGCGATCCGAGCGGACGAAATCTGGTATGCGGTCTCGGCATTGGGCGGCCTGCTAGCTGGGCAGATCCTTGGAACCGTACTGGCGCTGCGCGCGAGCGGCCTGGGATGGTCGGCCTTTGCGCGGGTCTCTGCATCGAACACCGGAACCCGGTTGCTTGCGGGGAGTGGATGGCTGTTCGTCGTCGGGGTCGGTACGGCGGTCGGATTACAAACAGGTCGGGTGCTTCTGGCGCATCTGTCCACGCCGGCGGACCTGTCGGAGTACGCGGTGATGGCGCAGATCTACGGTGTGGTCTGGTCGGTGATCTCGACGGCCGGACTGGCCTATTGGCCGGTCTTCGTGAAGCGGCAGGGCGCCGCCGAGGGGACGATCCGGATGTGGTGGCGGCTCACGGCAGTTTTCGCCGTGGGCGCCGCGGGCGCAACCATCGGACTGACGCTGCTCGGTCCGTGGGCGGCGGACGTCCTCTCCGGCGGGCAGATAGACGTGCCGGCGATGCTCGCGTTGGCATTCGGCCTGTTACTGGTGGCGCAGGCCGTGCATTTTCCGGCGAGTGTACTGCTGGTCATCCCGGGGGAAGCCCGGTGGCAGGCGTTGTGGACGGTCGTGATGGCGGCGATCGGCGTGGGTCTGGGGTGCATGCTCGCGGGGCCGTTCGGCGCTGTGGGAGTCGTGTGCGCCGCGGCGCTGGGCGTCTACCTCGCGCAGGTGCTTCCGGATCTCTTGTGGGTCCCTAGGCTTGTTCGTCGTCGAATGACCGACGGTGCAGATCGAGCGGGGTGGCAGGTGGGGCCACGACGGTCGTACCGGGAGGCACGTCGTGAATCACGGTCGCGTTCGCACCCACAACTGCCCCGTCGTGCAGGGTGACGGGCCCGATCACGATCGCGCCCGCACCGACCCGCACATCGTTGCCGAGAGTGGGTCGTCCCCGTGCGTCGTGGCCGATGGTGACTTGCTGGTTGATCCAGCAATGACGTCCGATCGACTCGGCGGTCACGATCGTGCCGACGCCGTGCTGGATGAACAGGCCCGGCCCGATCCGGTTCGCCTCGAGGGTGAGAGTCGGTGCGGGGCGGTACACCGCGCGCATCACCATCTGCACCAGTAGTGGTGTGGACCGAAGACGGAAATGGACGAGCGTTCGGAACTCGGTGAGCGCGCCGGACAGATAGGCGAACCGCGAGTAATCGTCGAGCCTCAGCAGATCGTCGTTGTCGATGCAGCGCATCCACCAGTCGACGTCCTCGGCGATGGTGTCGGCCGCGTCGGAGTGGGCACCGACCCACCACAGCGGGTATGCCCAGATTCGTGCACACCGTATGAGCAGCGCCCGGTTCCGTCGCATCGTCCGGCCCTCAGCATCCCGGCTCGAGTTCGGCCTTGAGGAATCCCGCTGTCTGATACACGTACTCGGATGCCCATCGCCAGGGCGGCAGATCCGCCGGGCTCGCGATCATGATCAGCTCACCGTCGAAGCATCGCTCGAGGATGAATCTGGCGCGGGAGATGTGCGGTACGAACGTCACCACGATCACCCGAT
The DNA here is from genome assembly GCF_053589135.1 of Rhodococcus sp. NPDC003382. Taxonomy (NCBI): domain Bacteria; kingdom Bacillati; phylum Actinomycetota; class Actinomycetes; order Mycobacteriales; family Nocardiaceae; genus Rhodococcus; species Rhodococcus sp. NPDC003382. The sequence goes on along the minus strand of NZ_JBSFRH010000002.1, from coordinate 213,064 downwards.
CCCAGCCGTACTGCTCGGCCATACGGCCCAGTTCGCGTGCTTCGCCGCGCGTCGTCGGTGGATCGGGAAGGAAGCAGTCCAGTTCGAAGCCGGGAAACTCCTTTCCGCAGTTCTCGGCGGCCCAGTCTTCGCCGGGTCCGTCGGGATGGGACAGAACGACTCTCGGGGCCCATCCTTCCATTCCGAGTTCGACACCGAGAGTGTGGCGGCGCCAGTCGTCTCCGCCGAGGACGAAGATCGCGTCGGCGGGCCGCAGCGAATCGATCTGCGGTCGTACATAGACCGGCAACCCGGCGATCAGTGAGGCGATCACCAGGAAGCAGATCGATGCCGCCGCAAGTCGGAGGCGAGACCGTGTGTTTCGAAGCGTCACCCACGTGTTCTCCGTTCCGAGCCGAGGTCGGTGACTCCCGGCCAGTCTAACGACCCCGAACAGCCGATTACTTCGGATGCGCGTCGAAACCGGAACGCACAGGCTCGCTCTCGCGGTCGCGGCACGATCTGCGACCGTCCCGGACGCGATCGACCTATCATCGGAGGGTATGGAGCCAAGCCATGAGGCGTCTCCTCGGCCGGATGTGTTCTTCGGGTTCTCGTACGAGATGTTCGACGACGCGGTCGGTCGTGAATTCTGCCGGCCACCGGACCAGACGCTGCTGGCGCTTGCTCACGATTCGCGGATCGGACGATTGATGGTCGCCGATCCCTGGCGTTCCTACGTGGTGTCGGCGGCGCGGCGGCGGCCGGTTCGGCTCATCGAGGACATTTCGGTCGCGGGGCGGGACGCGATTCGTGTTCGGCCCCACCGGCTGCGGACCGATGACGCATCCGATATCGGCACCGTCGAGCGTTCCTATCGACGTTACGGTGAGGTGCTCGGCCGTGCCCTGGCCCGCAGTCGCGGTGAGCGGGAGCCCGCCCCCGATTCGGCGGCCCTGGTCACCTATCACCCGTTCGCGGCGGCGTTCTGTGACTCCGCGTGGATCAGTCGGATCGTGTACTTCGGACAGGACGACTGGGCGACCGGGGAGGGGGTGGCCAAATGGTGGGACGTCTATCGGGAGGCCTACCGGCGCATCGATCGTCGTTGCGCTGCGATCTTCGCGGTATCCGAGGAACTGGCGGACCGTCTGTCGCCGCGAACGGAGGTCGTCCCCAACGGGGTCATAGCCGATGTCTGGCGCCCGAGGCGCCCTGCCGCCGATCGCATCGCGTCATTGCCTCGGCCTCGCGTGGTCTACACGGGCACGATCGACGACCGCCTCGACCGTGCCCTCGTGGAATCGACGGCGAGCATGGTGGGTTCCGTTGTCATGATCGGGTATCCCGGGGATACGCAGACCATCGAGTGGTTGCGTTCCCTCGATCGTGTGCACGTGTTCGACCCGGTGGGTCAGGACGAACTGGCTGCGATGGTGCAGGCCTGCGACGTCGGAATGATCCCGCACCGCGACGACCCCTGTATCCGGGCGATGTCCCCGCTCAAGCTCTACGAATACCTGGCCGCGGGTCTGCCCGTACTGTCGGTCGATCTCCCGCCTGTCCACGGCGTCGACGATGAACGGGTGCGCATCTGCCGGCGGGAAGACTGGGCGAAGAGCCTGACACAGGTCCTCGGAATGGGCAGCGCGACGGAGCAACATCGCCAGGCGTTCATCGACGCAGTGTCGTGGGAACGGCGGATGCGACCGGTGGTGGACGCCGCTGTCGGCTAGCTGCGCGTCGACTGTTGCGGCACCGGTGCGGGACGGTCTTCGACGCCCAGCACCCGTCCGATGATGTGTCGAAGCTCGGCGTACTGCGCCGGATGGGCAAGGCGCAGAGTAACTCCACCTGCGGCTGCGGCCGCGAGTGATCCGAACCCGAGCACCACGAGTTCATGGCCGGGTACAGCGATGGCGATCAACAGGTACGTCGCGCCGACCCACGTGGCCGTGTGGGCGCCCGGAATCAGTAGTCCGATCTGATCCCGCAGGCCGACAGCGAGAAGCCGCCGCCGGATCAACCACTCGACCGGGACGAGAAACGCGGTGGCGAGACTGTATCCGGCGGCGACTCCGAACGGGCCGAACGGCAGTCCCGCCACGATCCCCGCCGTGGACACCGCGGTGGTGAGCCACGCGTATCGAAGGTTGAGGGTGGCGTGTCCGAGTCCGAGCATCAGCGGCGCGGTCGACGGCTGATAGATCGCCTGCATCGCTCCGGCGAGAGCGAGAACCTGGACGATGGATACCGCCGGGTTCCACTGCGGACCGAAGAGCACGAGCACCAGTTGGGGCGCAGCCACGGCCGCGAATGTCATGACGGGCAATGCCAGGGTGGCGTCGGTACGGGTCGCTCGTGCCAATTCCTTTCGCAGTGCAGCGAGATCGTCTGCGAGCCGGGAGAAGACGGGAAACAGCACGGCGCCGACGGTGATGGAGGCGAGCTGGACCGGCAGCAGGAGCAGTCGATATGCCAAGCCGTAGAAGGCGAGTGCCTGAGGTCCGTGGAACCGCCCGACCAGCAGATTGTCGATGTTGCGGGACACGGAATTGATCAGAATTCCGGCCGCGAAGGCTCGCAGGGAAAATGCGGCAATCTCGCGGAGGCGACGAAAGTGAAGGTTCGGCCACCGCCCGGCACCCACCAGGAGGAATACCACGAACAGCACGATATCGGTGATGAGGATCTGCACCACGAGCGCCCAATAGCTTCCCCCGGCAAGCGCGACGCACAATCCGGCCGCGCCGCCGGCCATTGCTGCTGTGATGTCGGCGATGCCGATCCTGCGAAACTCCATGTCGCGTTGAAGCATCGCCCGCGGGGTGATGGAGGCCGCGCGGATGATCAGGCACGGCGCCAGTGTCGCGAGAACTACAGCGAGCTCCGGGGTCTGCATGAAGGACGCCCACCAGGGGGCAATGGCGATGGTGAGGAGTGTGAAGGCCGCTCCGACCCCCAGGTTGACCGTGACGACAGCACCCGGCATGTCGGGTTCCACGTGCTCACGCTGGATCAGTGCGCTGGAGAAGCCCTGATCCAGGAGCAACCCGATCACTCCGATGTACACCAGCGCCTGGGCGACGATGCCGAAAGCCTCCGGACCGATCAGCCGGGCGAGCAGAATCGCGAACACCATCCGCGAAACTTCCCGCCCCACCATCGAGATGCCGCTCCAACGGATTCCCCAGGACAGACCACCGTCGGCCATGGTCACCTCCCGAAGGGTCGTGAGCACGAACGTCGGCTCGACACGTCAAGTCGAGGCGAGCTCGTTCGACCGGTCGAGCTGTTCGATGATCCGGGCTGCGGCACCGTCACTCCTCCCGAGGTTCCAGTAGGTGATACCGAATCGGTCGCGCCACTCCCGCAGCTGATCCGCGCACCGGGCAGCTGTGCCGGTGAGGACGGCCGGAGAGCCTTTCAACAACTCGGCGTGAGCCTCGACGCGGGCCGCCCACGACGACCGAGGGGTGGAGGGGGAGGGGAAATCCGTGACATCGACGTGGTAGCAGCTGAACTGAAATGTGGGAGGGGGACGACCCGCTGCGGCGGCGGCAGATCGGACTCGGTCGACCTTCTCCGTGATCCGGACCGCAGTGAGATCTGTGACCGCTGCGTCGTCGATCGCATTGTCGTCCATTCGCGCATGCAGTCCGACGATGTCGGCGGTCCGGCCTGCCAGGTCGAGCATCCGAGGCCCTCCTGCGCCGACGAGTATGGGAGGGCTCGGCTGCTGGACACATCGTGGAAGTGCCTCCATGTGGTCGATTCGGTAGTGTTCCCCGACGAAATCGACGGTGTCCGTGGTGAAGTACCGGCGGATGATCTCCAACGATTCCGCCAGCCGCGCGACTCGGGTTCCGCCGCTGTAGAAGGGGTGGCCCAGCGTCGTGCAATCGGCGGGTTCCCAGCCGGCACCGATGCCGAGTTCGACACGTCCCCCCGAGAGAACATCCACGGTCGCCACTTCTTTCGCGAGCAGTGCGGGGTGGTGGAGGTCGTTCGGCACCGTGAGGGACAGGACCCTCAGTCGAGTGGTACTCGCCGCTGCGTAGGCCATTGCCACGAGTGGGGACAGTTGCCAGCCCCGGGTTACATGCTCGGAAACGGAGACGGTGTCGAAGCCCATGGATTCGAGCCTGCGGACTTCGGACACCCAGGTATCGCCGTTGCCTCGGAACCGAGGCATCGGCGCGATCATTCTGATCGAGTCGGACATGTTCCTCCTGCACTCACGTGAGGGTCTCGCGCACAGGGGTGAACCGATCTTCGTAGGCACTCGCGATGTCGTCGCCGATGGGTTCGAAATCCTTGATCCGGAGGAAATCTCGCAAGGAGGTCCCCGTGCAGGCCGAATCGATGTTCGGAGCCTCTCGCCGGCGAACGACGTCGTCGAGGTGGACTGTACGGAAATCGATACTGAACCGGGTCCGGCCGGACGTGTTCGGCACGGTCGAATGCAGCTGATTGGCCGAGAACAACATGACCCCGCCTGCTTCCGGAACTACACGTACCTGGGGATCGAGTTCGATCGGCTCCTCCGGCCTGGGCTGGTCCCGTGTGTCGCTGGTGATGTGCTGCGCGGCCGTGTGCCGCGACACCCGGTTCCACTCGTAGTAGTCGTAGCGGGACGAACCGTTACGAACAGGCGTGTCCCAGTAGCGGGGATGGAACGCCATGACGTTCTCCGGCACGACCGGGTAGATGGGGATCCACCAGTTGAGCTGGCTGAACGGAGCCGAATACCAGGTATCGCGATGGGGGTGGAAGGCGTACGAGATCCCGGAATCGAGGTAGCCGTTCGAGGTCGAGGTGCGCAACCGGGGAACATCGAAGTACGTCTTGTCACTGTCGCAGTGGTATTCGGTGAGCAGATCCTGGATCAGCCGCTTCGACTCCGGATGGTGGATGAACCGAGGTTTCAACTCGGCGAGCAGTTGAGCGAAGTGCTCGACCGTCATCCGGTGTTGTGCGGTCTGTGGATCGAGTGCGCCGAAGGCTTCTTCGACCATGGAGCGCGCGTGCGCAATCAGCGCCACGGACGCCCGGCTTGCCGGATACACCAGTACCTCACCGCGGTACAGGCGTTCACGCCGCTCGTCGTCGGTGAAGGCGGGGTTGGAGAGAACGGTTGTCATATCGAGTCCTGCCTTTCGCGCTGGAGCTGCGACCACGCTCCCGGACCGTCGACCCTCCACGATCCGGCCAGCGTGGGATACCGCTGTTCGACTTCGGGCCGTAGGTCGGCAAGTGTCAGCACCACCCGGTCCGGTTCGACGGTAACGAGTTCCTCCGGCGAGATGATCGGCACGTCGGTGCCCGGCATCCGGCGGCCCTGCTTGGCGGGCGAGGCATCGGCGACCGCTGTCACGAGCCTGCGATCGATTCCGGCCAGGTGAAACAGCGCCACCGCGCGGGACGCCGCGCCGTACGCGTATACACGTTTACCGGAGCGGGTTTCGTCCTCGAGCCAGGTGCGTAGGGAACGAACGTGGTTGTCGGCCGCATGCTGCAGGCGCCCGACGACATACGGATCGGTCGTCCCGGATTCGGCGTCGACGACTCGTTGCACGGACTCGCCGGGTGTCCCGCGCCCGTGCGCGGCCGCCAGCAGAACCGTTCCCCCGTAGAGGTCGAAGGTCCACGCGTCTGTGGCTCGCATTCCGACGTCGTCGAGCAACCGGATCAGCGCTGCTGTCGAGTAGTACGCGAAGTGGCCGTGGCGCAGTGCGTTCCACTGACCGAGCCGCACGATCGTGGCCAGTGAATGGAATTGCAGCAGCAACAGTCCGTTCGGTGCAGTGGCCGCTGCTCGTTCTGCGAACGCAGCTCGCTGATCCGGGTAGTGCATGATGCCGAAGCTGTCGATCACGACGTCCGCCGGTCCGTCGCACGGGGTAAAACCGTGTTCGGCGAGCAGTGGCAACCACGTCCCGCCGTGCGGGCTTCCGAATTCGCGAACCGTCGTGCCGCGGAGTCGGCCCGACTCGCGGACTCGTGCCACGGCGTCCGCTGCCTGTTCTTTCAGCGCCTGTGGCTCGATGCCACGAGGTTCGGCCGTAGTGGTGTCGTCGTCGGCCAGCTGAGCGAGCCCGCAGGTCGCACACAGGTCCATCGCGAGGGGATGTGAGACCTCGTGTTCGCCGATGGCTTCGGAGACAGGTGGAAAGTGATCGGCGGCAGGAACCTTACCGAGGTCGAGTACTCGATCCGGATCGGACATTCCACATGCTCGGCACGCACTCATGGGACCATGTCCTCGTGCGCATCGAGGAGACCGATCTGGCCGACGTCGTCGTGCTGGTGCCGCAGCCCCACCGCGACGACCGTGGATTCTTCACCCGCACGTTCGACGCGTCGATCTTCGACGAATACCTCGGCAGACCGGGTGCGTCCGCATCGTTCGTTCAGGATTCCCAATCCCGTTCCGGCCGTGGCGTTGTCCGGGGTATGCACGGACGCGCGGGTCGCGGGGAAGCGAAGCTCGTGCGGTGCGCCCACGGTGCGATTCACGACGTGCTGGTCGATATCCGGCCCGCTTCGCCGACTTTCGGGACGAAGCAGACATTCGTGCTCGACGACGACGAGTTCCGCCACCTGTACGTTCCGCCGGGATTCCTGCACGGTTTCCAGGCGCTGACGCCGACCGCGGACGTCTGCTACCGGATCGACCGGCCGCACGATCCCGCTGAGGACCTCGCCGTCGCCTACGACGATGCCGATCTGGCGATCGAATGGCCGCTGCCCGTGACGGTCGTGTCCGAGCGCGATGCGAACGCCGGGAGTTGGCAGGAATTGCTCACGCTGCTGAGGTGACACGGCGCATCGAGTCATCGAGAACTCCCGTTCTCCTGAGCATTTCGAGTCGAGCCAGCCGGGTGAATCGTTCGTCGAAGTCCTCCGCGGTGAGTCCGGCGAGCGTGTACTGCTCGTACAACTCCGCGGCTCCGTCGGCGACACTCCATGTCGCCTCGAACTCCAGTTTCGTGCGAGCAGCACCGAAGTCCACCCGGTACGAACGCGGATCGGATCCGTACTCACCGGTGATCATCAGTGTCGAATCGGGAACGGTATCGACCACAGCCTGTGCGATCTCCGCGACGGTCTGGTTGTTCATTTCGGAGCCGACGTTGAACGCGTTGCAGTGGATCGTCTCGGCGGGCACCTCCAGACACCGCGCGAAGGCCTGCGCGATATCCCGGGCGTGGACGAGCGGCCGCCAGGGCGTGCCGTCGGACAGGACCTTGACCTTGCCGGTGAGCACCGCGTGTCCCACCAGGTTGTTGAGCACGATGTCCGCGCGCAACCGTGGAGAGAACCCGAAGGCCGTCGCATTGCGCAGGAACACCGGGGAGAATCCGGAGTCCGCCATCGCCGCGACATCGTCCTCGACGCGCACCTTGCTCTCGGCGTAGGGCGTGAGGGGACGCAGGGGCGCGTTCTCGTCGACCGGATCCGACCCGGCCGCACCGTACACCGAACACGTCGACGCATAGAGGAAGCGGCGTACACCTGCCGCCTTCGCGCACCGTGCGAGCCGGACGGAGGCCTCGTGGTTGATCTCGTAGGTGATCCGCGGCTCGAGGTAGCCGAGCGGATCGTTCGACAGTGCCGCGAGGTGGATCACCGCGTCGAAGCCCGCGAGGTGAGAGGCTGTGACGTCACGGAGATCGAGGCGCAGCGTCGGAGGGTCGTCCGGTTCGGTGCCGAGGACGCAATCGGCGAAGAGACCGGAGTCCAGACCCGTGACATCGTGGCCGTGTGCCCGGAGTACCGGCACCATGACCGATCCGAGATAGCCCTGATGGCCGGTGACGAGAACGCGCATGATTCATGCCTTTCCGAAGGCGACGGTGGCCTTCTCCACGACGAACGCCTCGGCGTGCGGTCGCCGGCACTGCACGCCGCGGAGCCGCGACAATCCGAGGAACGCGTCTTCGTCGAACCAGTCGTGATCGCTCTGGGACGGGTAGTGCTTGAGCAGGATCCGTGCCTTCTCCTCGGCGATCTTGCGCGTCAGCGGGTGATAGATCGTCGTTCGAGGGGTGTCGGACTCCCATTTGAGGATTTCGTATCCGAGGATCAGGTGATCGCGGAACGCCGTCGGCACCAGTTCCGCGAGCAGGCGGTGGTCCTGATGAGCGTCCTCACGTTGCGGCGCGAAGACCACGTCCGGTTCGCACATGCGCCGGAACGCTTCGAGAGCGGTCTTGATGGCCTCCCAGTATCCCGGGGCGCGACCGTCCGGGACGTCGAGGATGGTGAACTCGATCTCGGCGCCGGGGCACAACGCCGCGAGCGCGTGCCGTTCCTCGATCTCACGCCGGGAATCCTCCCCGGCGATGACGAAGACGTGGACGCGTGTGGGTGCGGTCGCTCGTGCCGTCAGGGTGAGCAGTGTGCCACCGACCCCGATCGCGATGTCGTCGCAGTGCGCACCGATCGCGGCGATCTCGCGTACGCCCGAGGCCAGGAGTTCGATCACGACTGCACCCCCGCGGGTTCCGATTCCCACACCGTCCACGGATGGATACCGCGCGCATAGTTGTCGTCGAGTTCGGCACGTTCCTTGAAGGTGTCCGCCGGCTTCCAGAAGCCGTCGTGGCGGTACCCGAACAGTCGCCCCTGGCCCGCGAGGGTCCCGCAGACGTCGGTGACCAGGTCGCCGCCCGGCGGCAGGAGGTCGAAGATCTCCTGACTCAGCACGAAGTACCCACCGTTCTCGAAGATCGGCAGGTTGCCGACGGGGATGATCTCCTTGATCTCGCCGTTCTCGGCGACGTTGACGCAGTGGAACGACGATTGGGGTGGAACGACGAGCATCGAGGCCGCAGCCCCGGATTTGTGGTAGCACTCGATCATGTGGTCGAGGGGGGCGTCGGTCAGTACGTCGGCGTAGTTGGCGAGGAAGTACCGGTCGCCGCCGAGATGAGCGCGGACACGACGCAGTCGCTCGCCGATCGCGGATTCGAGCCCGGTATCGACGAAGGTGATCGACCAGTCGCTGATGTCGGTGTGGAGCATCTCGATCCGGTTGTCGTGCATGACGAAGTCGTTGGACTGTTCCTCGTGATAGTCGAGGAAGAACTCCTTGATCTTGGTCGCGCCGTAACCGAGGCAGAGGATGAAGTCGGTATGGCCGTAGTGGGCGTAGTACTTCATGATGTGCCACAGCAGGGGCCGGGGCCCCACCATCTGCATGGGCTTGGGAATCTCGTCGTGGCGATCGTTGCGCATGCGCATGCCGTATCCGCCACAGAAGAGTACGACCTTCATAATCTGACGCTCCTTACGAAGTCGCTGGGACCGATAGCGGTGTGCAGGGTCGGTAGGGGGAAGACGAGACGGCCACCCCATGAGTCGATGGTTCGGAGTTGTTCCGTCAGTTCCGGCTCGAGGTTCCACGGCAGCGCGACGACGACATCGGGCCGGTCCTTCTCGAGGTCCTCGGGCGGGTGGATCGGAAGCCGGACGCCGGGCGTGTAGCGGCCGTGTTTGTACGGGTTGCGGTCGACGGTGTACTGCATCAGATCGGGGCGGATGCCGCAGTAGTTGAGAAGCGTGTTGCCTTTACCCGGGGCGCCGTAGCCGACGACCGTGAGATCGCGGTCGCGGCAGTCCAGCAGGAAGCGAAGGAGTTCGCTCCGGATCGCCTGCGTACGGGGTTCGAGATCCGTGTACCCCTGGACCGCATGTAACCCTGCTTCCCGTTCCTGTTCGAGAACGGCTTCGACCCGGGGTCCGGGGGACCCTGCGGATTCCTCGGGTCGCACCCACAGCCGGATGGATCCGCCGTGGGTGTCGAGTTGTTCGACGTCGACGACGTCCAGTCCGGCGGTCGCAAGCGCGCGCATCGCCGACAGGACCGTGTAGTACTGGAAGTGCTCGTGGTAGATGGTGTCGAACTGGGCCGAGCGGACCAGGTTCAGTGCGTGGTGCACCTCGATGCTGAGCCATCCCTCGTCGGCAACGAGGATGCGGAGTGCCCGCGTGAACTCGAGCAGGTCGGGGACATGGGCATAGACATTGTTCGCGACGACCAGATCGGCCGGACCGTACTCCCGGCGGATGTCCTCGGCGGTGCCCTCGTCGAGGAACGCGGTGAGCGTGGGCACCCCGATCCCGCGGGCGGCGGCCCCGACGTTGACCGACGGTTCGATGCCGAGGCACGGGATGCCGGCGGAGACGACGTGGCGGAGCAGGTATCCGTCGTTGCTGGCGACTTCGACGATCGACGAGTGCGGGCCCAGTTCGAGGTCGTGGACGGCCCTCTCGACGAAACGGCGTGCGTGCTCCACCCAGGAGTCGGAGTACGACGCGAAGTATGCATAGTCCGAGAACGTGTCCTCGGGCGTGATGAGCGCGGGAATCTGCAGGAGGAGGCAGTCTTCGCAGAGGCGGAGGTGGAGGGGATAGGTGGTTTCGGGGAGGTCGAGTTCCTCCTCGAGGAGGAATCGCTCGCAGGGCGGGGTGGCGCCGAGGTCCAGCACGCTCAGCAGGTGTTCGGAATCGCAGAGACGGCATCTCATCGCTTAACCCCTCGGGCGCTGAGGATCCGCACCGACACTCAAATGGCGACGCAGAGTCCGACAAGCCCAGCTAACCATACTTGAAGGCTGTAGGAAAGACGAAAAGAGACTTCGAGATTGTTTTTGGAGGTTGTGGAGAAACCGCCGGAAAGCGGCCCTAGACTCGATGTAACTCACATCGTTCGCATTCGTCGGGGGACCACGCGGGATGTGTGCTGTTCGGAACCAGAGGGTTGGGAGGTTGCCCGATGTCGTTCCATATCGTCCAGCGAAAACGAACCCTGGTGGCGGGGTTGCCGGTCCGCAGCCCCCGCCGGCCGCTGGGAAAGCTGCGTGATCGAGACCTCGAGCGAGCATGGCATGCCGTCCTCAAGCAGGAGCTCGGCGGACCGCTCGCGTCCGCGTACACCGATCCTGCGGAGGAAGTCGGCTCGTACTACACGCAAACCGTGGGATACCAATGTGATTCGCTCGACCAGGTGACACCGGGTCATATCGTGTCCTGGGTGCCTGCGGGCACGTATGCAAAGTTCTCGTCGACCGGTTCGTTCCCGGGTGTGGTCGCCGATCTGTGGGAGCAGATCCACGACGCGGAAAGTTCGGGTGCGATCGTCCGATCCTTCGTGGGCGATTTCGAGTTCTATCCGCACGCGTACGCGATCGATCTCTACGTGTCGATCAGTCTTCCGGACCACGTCGGATCATCGAAAGACGTTGGTGTGCAGTGAGTTTCGAGGTTGTGAAACTTCACTCGTTCGGAGTGGGAGGACTGGTTCTCCCGGGAATGGCACCCGGTGCAGCGGCCCAGCGTTCGGAACTGATGGCGTTCACCGAGGACCGCATACGGGCACGTGGCATCGACGAGGTCGTCGTGGCGTACGTGTGCAATCCCGAGGTGGGCTGGTCCGCGGTGGTCGGGTACCGCTGCAATGGTGTGGACGACCTCCCGGTCGGGGACTCGATGGTGACGGTACCGACCGCATATTTTGCTCATTTCACGAACGATGCCGACGACGGCGATCCGGTCGAGGACGTCTGGGATCAGGTCGAACTCGCGGAGAAGGAGGGACGAATCGAACGCGCCTACGGCGGTGAGGTGGCGACCATCCGATCGGACGGTGAAACGGACCTGTTCATCCGGTTGGTCTGATCAATCTGATCAAAAAGAGAGGGATTGAGCCGTAAACGTCTCATCCCTCCAATCCGTACGCGATGATTGTTACGAGTCGGTCGTCGCAGCGGACGTGTGCACGCCGGCCGGGGGAGTGACACGTTCGGAGGGTGAACAATGAACCGAGCCGTGCGGCTTGCGTCGAAACCGGTGGCGGAAACGACGCAGTCGCAGGTTTCTGTTCACCGGGACCATGCGTCGGGATATCACTTCGTGGCCGCCCCGCCGCGCGCTGTGCCGGATCTGTGGCGCGAGTACATTTCGGGTGCGTTGCGCGCCTACCGGCGCTTCGGGGTGGAATCCGCCCTGGACTACGAGCGGGTGCGCAGCGGTGAGACGACGGCCCTGTTCCACGCGGCACTCGATTCGCGGGGCGTCGTGGTGGGCGGGTTGCGTGCCCAGGGGCCGTACACCCGGGCCGAGGAGTCCCATGCTCTTCACGAGTGGACGACGCCGCAGGACGTCGACCGGATCCGGAGGATGATCGAGGCCCGGATCCCGGCCGGAGTCATCGAGGCGAAGGCGGCCTGGGTCGCCGAGGGACTGCCGCATCGGCGTGAACTGACACTCGCGCTGGCGCAGATGGGTGCGATGTTCATGGACCTGCTCGACGTCCGGTTCATGATGGCCACGGCGGCGGACAACGTGCTCGAACTGTGGAAGACCTGCGGTGGCGTGGTGGACCACCGTATCCGCGCGACTCCCTACCCGGACGCGCGATACCGGACACGCCTGATGTGGTGGGACAGGCATCGCAACCGTCCCCAGGCTCCGGTCGTCGTCGCCGAGATGCGGGTGCCGCCGAGCGGCGGGGACGCGAGGTGACTGCGCTCGGGCGTTCGACCTGGGAAGCGTCCGTGCTCGTGGAAGGCCGGGCAACGGACATGGAGACCCTGCATGCCCTGCGCGCGGATCCAGGCGTTGCGGTCGTCGATCGTCTGGCCGATCAGCTGAAGGAAATGCGGGGGATACTGCCCTCCCCGGATTCCGACCTGCTCGACGAGGCTCCGCGGTGGGTGCACTATCCGTGGCGGCGGACCGTGGTGCGGGTGCTCGGTCCCCGATCGTTCCGGCGACTCCGATTCGATCGGAACCGGAACAAGCTCACGGTGCAGGAGCAGGACCGGTTGCGCGAGCAGACGGTGGGTGTGGTGGGGCTCAGTGCCGGTTCCGCGGTCGCGCAGGCGCTGGTGCTCGACGGTCTGTGTGGGACGCTGCGGCTTGCCGATTTCGATGCGATCGAACTGTCGAACCTCAACCGCGTGCCCGGTTCGCTGGTGGACCTCGGTGTCAACAAAGCCGTCGTCGTGGCCCGGCGCCTCGCGGAGCTGGACCCCTATCTCGAGCTCTGCGTGTGGCCGGACGGAGTCCGGCCGGACACCGCGGCCGCGTTCGTCGACGGGCTCGACGTGCTCGTCGACGAGTGCGATTCGTTCGACACCAAGATCGGATTGCGGATCGAGGCCGCGAAGCGTGGAGTGCCCGTCGTCATGGCGACGAGCGACCGGGGGCTGATCGACGTCGAGCGTTTCGATCAGGATGCCGCAACGCCCTTCCACGGACTGTTCGAGGACGTCCGGCCGGAGCGGCTGGCAACCCTGTCCGGCCGCGAGAAGATCCTGTTCGCACTCCGGCTGCTCGGTGCCGATCGGCTCTCCTCCCGGATGGGCGCCTCGCTCCTCGAGATCGATCGATCACTGACGACCTGGCCTCAGCTGGGCAGCGAGGTGATGCTGGGGGGAGCGGCGGTCGCAGCCGCGGTGCGACGGATCGGTTTGGGTATGTCCCTGAAGTCCGGGCGGTCCGGCGTGGACATCGACGATCTCCTCGACGGGCTCGTTCCTCCGGCCGGCCGGGTGACGGCACCCGATCGGCCCGCCGACTTCGGCGGCCCTCCCGACGACCCGGTGGACCGGGTGTTGTACGCGGCTTCCCGAGCCCCCTCCGGGGGGAACAGCCAGCCCTGGTCGATCACTGCGGACGACGATTGCATCACCGTCACACTCGCGGCCGATTTCGTTCCCACCGCCATCGATATCCGATGTCGGGGCGCGTATGTGGCGCTCGGCGCTGCACTGCAGAACGCCCGCATCGCCGCAGCCGCCCACGGCATTCTCGGACCGGTGCGGTGGGCCGCCGACGGCCTCGGCCGAGTCGGGGAGCCGTTCGCGACGATGGAGTTCGCCGCCGGCGCCGACCCCTCCCTGGCCGCCCGGTACGACGCGACGCTCGCCCGCTGCACCAATCGGCGACCGTGTGACGGGACGTCGCTGTCGGAGACCGAAATCGAGGCGTTGCACGCCGCGGCCCGGCAGGAAGGCGGCGACATCCGCGTCGTCGAGGGCGCCGAGAATCTGGCCGCCGTCGCCGAAATCCTCGCCGAATCGGACCGGATCCGCTATCTGACCGAGTCGTTGCGACGCGAGATGGTGGCCGAGCTGCGCTGGCCCGCCTCCGGTGGCCTCGAGAGCGGGATCGATGTCGACGCGCTCGGTCTGGACGACGTCGAGCGCACCATGCTCGAAGTGGCGCTGCGAAACGACGTGCTCGAACAGTTGGAGGAGTGGGACCTCGGCCAGGGCCTCGGGCGCATCACCAGTGAGCGCATACGCCACAGTGCTGCGGTGATCGCCGTGACTGCGCCGGGACCGGATCCGGTCGACTACATGCGTGCCGGGATGGTCACCGAAAACGTGTGGATCTGCGCGCAGGAGCTCGGACTGTCGGTCCAGCCGACGTCGCCGGTCTTCCTCTACGCGGAGGACGACGAGGATCTGGTCCGCCTCTGCGCGCCTCGGGTACCCGCGATCCGCAGGCTGCGTTCCGCGCTCGATGACGTGCTCGGAGCGAAAGCAGGGGACCGGTACGCGATTCTGCTCCGGGTCGGTCACGGAACGCCGGAACCGATCCGTAGCGCTCGACGCTCGGATAGGGTACGAAGATCGTCCTGAATTCGGCGTCGTACGCGGTCGAGCGGAGTCGTTGACACAAATTTTCGGTGGTGAAAGATGGCTGTCGGAAGTGTCGAGAACATCGTCACACGTGTGGCCTCGTTCCTGATGCCGGTGGACGCGGTCACCCATCGGTCCGCGATCGAGCAGGTCTTGCGCACACTCGTCGAGTACTTCGGCGTGGACACCTCGTTCCTCCGGTACAACGACCACGACATCCACGCGACCGTCCTGGTGGCGGAGTGGCCCCCGCGACCGTTCGTCCCGGATCCGGACCCGTTGGGGGTCGTGTATTTCCGCGACGCCGACCCGATCTTCGCGATGACCGAGGACATGAAGGAACCCGCGGTCAGCAGTCCGTCGAAATCCGGCTCGGGTTACGCCGACCGGGTCTTCGCCGGGTCCGGCGTGCCCGCGGTCTCCGTCGCCGCGGTCCCGTTGATCTCGGGCACGGTCACGACCGGCACGCTCGGATTCATCAAGGCGGGCGAGCGGGACTGGAGCGAGGAGGAGATCAACACACTCACGATGATCGCGGCGCTGCTCGCGCAGGTGCAGGCGCGGGTGCGCGCCGAACAGGAACTGCGTGACGCGGCGTATCACGACGAACTGACCGGACTGGCCAGCCGTCGGGCACTGCTCGAACACCTCGAGCAGCGACTGCGGCCGGGGCAACCGGGACCGGTGGCGGTACTTTTCCTGGACCTGGATCGGCTCAAACCGCTCAACGACTTCCTGGGGCACGCGGCCGTCGATGTGTTCCTCTACCGCACCGCGCAGCGCCTGATCCGCGTGTGCGATCCGGGTGATCTGGTGGCGCGGCTGGGCGGCGACGAGTTCGTCATCGTTCTCGACGGTCCGGTGTCCCTCGAAGACGCTCAGCAGCGCGCCGACGCGTTGCGCTGGGCGGTCGGGATGTCGGTTCAGCTCGGAAGTCAGGTGGTCGGACGCGGGGGCAGCCTCGGCGTGGCGGTCGGAGAACCGGGTCGCATCACGCCGGTGGCGCTGTTGGGGCGCGTCGACGAGGCGATGCTGATGGCCAAGAGCAAAGGTGGCAACAGTGTCGTCGCATACACCGAGGACATGCGGGGGGCGAGCGAACGCCGCAACCTGATCGAGCTCAGTCTGCGGACGTCCATCGACAGCGAACATCTCACCCTGGAGTATCAGCCCGAAGTCGATCTCGTCGACGGCACGATCGTCGGGGTCGAGGCCTTGGTCCGCTGGAACCATCCGGTGCTCGGGAGACTGCAGCCGACGGAGTTCATCGAGGTGGCGGAGTCGACCAACCTGGCCGGTGAGCTGGGCGCCTGGGTTCTGCACGAGGCGTGCGCACAGCTGGCCCAGTGGAAGAAGGAGATCCCCGGCCTGAATCTCCGGATGAACGTCAACGTCTCGCCGGTGCAGCTGGTGAGCCTCGATTTCGTCGAGACGGTGGAGAGCACCCTCGAGGAATTCGGCCTCGACAGCTCGTCGCTGGGCATCGAGATCACCGAGTACGTCGTGGTCAGCGACCTGGAACGCTCGCGCATGACGCTGCGTCGGCTCGATCGGCTGGGTGTCCGTTGCGCGATCGACGACTTCGGTACCGGGTACAGCTCGCTCGCGCACCTGAAATCGCTTCCGGTGCAGACACTCAAGATCGACAAGGTGTTCGTACTGAACCTGCAGCGCAGCAAGAGCGACCGGGTCATCGTCGAATCGATCATGGGCCTGGCGGCGGCGTTCGGTCTGGACGTGGTTGCCGAGGGGCTCGAATCCGAAGTGGCGGCCGCGGAGTTGCTCGCGCTCGGGTGCACTCGCGCGCAGGGTTTCCTGCTGAGCCGGCCCCGGCCTGCCGACGTGATCGGCGAGATGCTCCGACGCGGCCGGATCGATCTGCCGTGGCGGCGTGAGGGCAGCCGCGAGTCGCTCGCGGCCGATCGCATCGAGGATCGGCGATAGATCCGAGACCTCTGGGCGCAGGGTGCACTACTCGTACTGGAGTGGATGCATTACATCGGTGAGGCGTGACCCGGTTCGAGAGCACGAAGTGACCCGGGTGGGGACCCGCAGTTCGTTATTGCGCCCAAAACAATCCTCAGGTAGGTTTTTAGGGAACTGGAGCCATTCATCCCCGGAATGGGGGTCCTTTTCCATGTACAAGAACGACAGAGGTGCAGGGGCCGGGGTGGGGGAATTCGTATCCCGGATTACATTCTCGTTCGAGCCGGCGACGCCTGTGGCCCGCGGAGTGCTCCCGGGATGTGCTGCTCCGGAAAAGGTTTCGCGTCCGTGGTGGGAACGCCGATATGCGGTGCTCGCGTGCTGCGTCGATCTTCTGTGTGTCCTCGCGGCCGACGCCGTGGTGACATTCGGCTACCACCATCTGGCGTTTCCGGCCGGCCGCTCGCTCGGCCTCGTCGCGGTCCTGCCGATCGTGGCGATGATTGCCCTCGCGTCTCAGAGATCTTGGGATGCAAGGATTCTCGGTTCGGGAGCCGAGGAGTTCCGGCGGGTCGGCCGCGCCTACGCGCTCGCGATCGCGGTGCTCGCGGTGGCCGGCTACGCGTGGGGAACCGCCGCCGGTCAGTCGTGGATCTTCGGTGCCCTGCCGTTGGCCGCGCTCACGACGGTGTGCGCTCGTCTGGGGCTCCGCCATTACATCCGGAGGCGGCGACGGAAGGGAGCGTATGTCTGGTCGGTTCTGGTCGCAGGGGACACGGTGGAAGTACACGAACTGCTGGCGCGATCGTCCGAGTTCCTGGATTCGGGATGGGAAATCGATGGTATCTGCCTTCCGGCCGATTCGTTCCGCGGGAAGGCACCACTCGCGATCGACGACGTACCCGTCCTGGGCACCGAGGACGACATCGTCGGCATCGTCGCCCTGCACGGATTCCAGGCGGTTGCGCTGCTGCCGTCCAGTGATTGGACGCACTCGAAGACCCGGGCGCTGAGCTGGGATCTGGAGCGGACCGGCACGGACCTCCTCATGGCACCCGTTCTCATGGATCTGGTCGGTCCGCGGCTGCACATGGCTCCGCTCGCGGGTCTTCCCCTGCTGAAGTTCTCCGCACCGCGCTATTCCGGCCCGTCCTGGCTGGTGAAGAACGTCTTCGACCGGGTCGCCGCGCTGCTGATCGTCGCGCTTCTCGCCCCGGTGCTGCTCGCCATCGCCGTCGCGATCCGCGTGACGAGCCCGGGGCCGGCGCTGTTCAAACAGACGCGGGTGGGACGGGACGGTCGAACCTTCACGATGTACAAGTTCCGCAGCATGGTCGTGAACGCCGAGGATCGGCTGGCCGAGGTCGCCGACCGGGACATCGGGGCCGGTGTGCTGTTCAAGATCTACGACGACCCCCGGGTGACGCGGGTGGGCAAGTTCATCCGGAGGTACTCACTGGACGAACTCCCGCAATTGTTCAACGTCGTCACCGGCGACATGTCGCTGGTCGGTCCGCGTCCACCGCTCGAGTCCGAAGTCGCCCGCTACAGCGAGGACGGAATGCGCAGACGCCTGTTCGTCAAGCCGGGGCTCACGGGACTCTGGCAGGTCAGCGGGCGCAGCAACCTCTCGTGGGAGGAATCGGTGCGCGCGGACCTGAGATACGTAGAGACCTGGACCTTCGCCATGGATCTCGCGATCCTGTGGCGCACGATCGGCGCGGTGTTGCGCGGCAACGGCGCCTATTGACCCCCGGTGGGCCGTCCCACCCCTCGGCGGCCCACCTTCCCCCGCCTGCGTCGGTGATTCAGGGCGAAATCACCGGCGTAGGCGCATTTTCAGGCCTCGAACAGTTGCTGCCCCCAGTACCCGCCCTCGGTGGGGCCGGGTGGACACGCGAAGACAGCGGATCCGACGTGCTGAATGTACTCGTTGAGGGCGTCGGCCCGGGCGAGTGCGAGTTGCATCGGCACGAACTGCTTCTGCGGATCGCGGCAGAACGCGATGAAGAACAGCCCGGCGTCGAGGTGCCCGAAACCGTCGGAACCGTCCGTGAAGTTGTAGCCGCGCCGCAGGATGCGGATCCCGCCGAGGTTCTGTGCCGACGCCAGTCGCACATGCGAGGTCTCCGGGACGAGCAGTCCGTCCGGACCCTTCGATTCGAGGTCGAGTTCGTCGAACTCGTTCTTCTGACCGAGCGGGGCACCCTCGCGCTTGTCTCGGCCGATCACCGCTTCCTGTTCCTTGAGGATCGCGCGGTCCCACTGCTCGATGAGCATGCGGATGCGCCGGGCCACCAGGTAGGTGCCGCCGGCGAGCCAGGCCTGGTCGTCGGCGGCGTCGACCCACACCGACTCCGCGAGCGCGGCCGGATCCTCGGCCTTGAGGTTGTTGGTTCCGTCCTTGAACCCGAACAGGTTCCGCGGCGTCACCTGCGAGGTGGACGTCGACGAGGTGCGGCCGAACCCGAGTTGCGACCACCGCACCGACGCCGTGCCGAACGCGACCCGCGCGAGGTTGCGGATCGCGTGCACGGCGACCTGGGGGTCGTTCGCGCAGGCCTGGATCGCGATGTCGCCGCCGCATCGCGCCGGATCGAGATTGTCGGCGGGGAAGTGCGGAAGGTCCTGCAGTGCGGCCGGCTTCAGATCGGCGAGGCCGAACCGGTCGTCGAACAGCGACGGACCGAAACCGATCGTGAGAGTCAGCTGCGACGCGTCCAGGTCCAGCGCCTCGCCGGTGTCGCTCGGCGGGTGGTACGCGCCGTCGCCGGTCGCGCCGTCCTCGGTGGCCTCGAGCCCGGCGGTCATCCGCTCGGCCATCGCGGTCCACGTCTTCAGCAGATCGATCAGCTCGTCGCGGTCGCGGGTGGTGACGTCGAACGTCACGAAGTGCATGCGGTCCTGGGCGGGGGTGACGATGCCCGCCTGGTGCTCGCCGTGGAACGGCACGACACCGTCGGTGCCGGGGCCCGGGTGCGGTGCGGTGGCCCGGCCGACCACCGCGCCGGCACCGGCGAGTACCGCTCCGGCGCCGACGGCGCCGAACAGCCGCCGCCTGGAGATTCCGGACGAGTGCTGCGGATCGGGTTCGGTGGTCGGCCGGCCGGTCATGCGCCCGACGCCTCCGCGACGACGCCCTGCACCTTGCTGACCTCGGCGGACAGCGCGTCGATCAGGCGGGACAGTTCCTGGCGCTGCGGCTCGGTGACGGTGTCGTAGGAGACGAACACATCGCCCTGGCGGTACTGCGCGAGTGCCGCGTCGAGATCCGCGAAGCGGGCGTCGATGGCCTGGCCGAGCTCGGGATCCTGCTCGTCGAGAATCGGGCGCAGCGCGGCGACCGCGGCCTGCGAGCCGTCGACGTTGGCCTGGAAGTCGTACAGGTCGGTGTGCGAGAAGATGTCCTCCTCGCCGGTGATCTTGGAGGTCGACACCTCGTCGAGCAGGCCCTGCGCGTCACCGGCGATGCGGGTCGGATCGACGGTGTAGTCGTCGGCGTTCACCAGGTCCGACAGCTCCTGGATGTCCACGACGAGCTGGTCGGCGATGGCGTTGGTGTCGGGCTTCAGGCCGTCGACCCACAGGTCCTTCTCGAGCCTGTGGAAGCCGGTCCACGCCTGGCCCGGTTCCAGGTCGGCTTCGCGCAGGTCGAGGCGCGGGTCGAGATCGCCGAAGCTCTCGGCCTCCGGCTCGATGCGCTCGTAGTAGGTGCGCGAGAGCGGGTACAGGCGCTTGGCCTCGTCGACGTTGCCGGCCTTGACGGCGGCGACGAACTCGCCGACGGTCGTGACCAGCGCCTCGGTCTGGCTGCGGATGTAGCGGCGGTAGCCGTCGGCGGCCTCGGCGAGCTTGCCGTCGGCGTCGGTGGCGGCCTTGGAATCACCGGTCACGGTGAACGCCTGCCGGATGCCCTCGCCGACCATCCCGGGGCGGCAGGACAGTTCGTAGTCGCCCGGCTCGGGGATGTTGACGATGAGCTGGCGGGTCAGGCCGGGGCCGATGTTCTCGACCTCGCCGAGCGCGCGGTCACCGTTGTCGAACACGTAGAACTCGGTGACCTTGGTTCCGTTGTTGGTCACCGCGAACGTGTTGTGCCCGGTGGTGCCCTCCGTGACGGCGACCTCGCACGTCGAGTCGGTGGCGGTGACCGCGACGGCCTCGGCGTCGGCCGACGACTTCTCGGTGCAGCCCGCGAGTGCGAGGGGTAGAACGGCGGCGGCCGCCAGGGCATAGGTGGTACGACGCATCGGGTCGGTGCCTTTCGGGAGGAGATTGTGCACGGAACGGAAGATTCAGACGGTGGCGGTTTCGTCGGCCGCAGGAGCCGGCGCGGGGGAGGCGGTCGGGCGCAGGAACAGGAACAGGACGACCACCAGATAGGCCAGCCAGGCGACGAACTGCAGGACCGTCGGGTCCGGGCGCACGTTGAGGATGCCGCCGAGGACGGTGCCGTACCAGCTGCCGGCGTCGTAGTGGGCCGAGACGTCGAAGGCGAGATTGCTCGCGCCGGGCAGCACGCCACCGGTCTGCAGGGCGCGGATCCCGTAGGCGAGGATGCCGGCGGCCACGACGACGAGGAACGCCCCGGTGTACTCGAAGAACTTGGCCATGTCGATGCGGACGGCCCCGAGATACATCAGGACGGTGAGGACGGCGGCCAGGGCGATGCCGAGCAGCAGGCCGACCAGCGGCCACACGCTGCCGGCGGTGTTCTCGGCGTAGCCGACCATCAGCAGCGCGGTCTCGAGTCCTTCGCGGCCGACCGCGAAGAAGGCCAGGGTCAGCACCGCGGACGGACCGACGATCAGGGCCTTCTCCATCCCGGACTTCAGATCGCCGGAGATTGAGCGGGCCGCCTTGCGCATCCACAGCACCATCGCGGTGACGATGACGACGGCAACGAGGGAGGCGATGCCGGCGGCGATCTCCGCGGCCAGGCCGTCGAGCGTCGAGGTGCCGAAATGAATGATGAGGAAGGTCGCGACGACCATCGCGACGGCGATGCCGACGCCGAGCCACACCCATTTCAACGCGTCGCGCCGCTCGGCCTTGACCAGGAACGCGACGAGGATCATCACGACGATGCCGGCTTCGAGTCCTTCCCGGAGTCCGATGAGGCCGGAGCCGGCGAGCTGCGTGGCGATGGACGGAGCGCCGGCGGCGGCAAACACGGACATATGGAACTCCAGCGCGGTTAGGTGAGGCGAACCTCTTCTTTTGGTGCGGAACGAAACATACACCGCGCGAGTGCGAATCGGGCAAGGGCCTTAAGCCCCTTTACCTGGCCTTTAATAGCGATGTGGAAGATGGGGACGTGCAGCCGACTGCGACGAATCCACCGCTCCCGCGGCCCGTGCGACCTCGTTCGCCGTGGCCGCGGCTGTTGTTCGGTGTGCTCGCGACGGTGGTCGTCCTGGCCGTCGCCGTCTCGATCCTGACGCCGAGCGAACCACCGATCCCCATCCCGGAAGGCGTTCCGCCGGGCGCGGGTTTCCCGGTGCCAGCCATCGACGTGGACGGATCGGGCCGCACCGCTGCGCAGCTGCGCGACTGGGCCGAACCGCAGGCCGAGGCAATGGGCATCCCCGTCGTCGCCCTGGAGGCCTACGGTCACGCGGCCGTCGTGCTGGCTCGCAGCCGCCCGGACTGCGGACTCGCGTGGACCACGCTCGCCGGGATCGGCAGTGTCGAGAGCGGGCACGGGCGGCACGGGGGTGCCCGCGCCGACGACAACGCCGCGGTGTCGCCGCCGATCCGCGGGGTTCCCCTCGACGGTGGACCCGGTCTCGAAGAGATCCGCGACACCGACGGCGGCCGACTCGACGGCGATCCCGTCCTGGACCGGGCGATGGGCCCGATGCAGTTCATCCCCGAAACATGGGTCCGGTGGGGTACCGACGCCAACGGCGACGGCGTCGCCGACCCCGACAATCTCGACGACGCGGCGCTCAGCGCGGGACTGTATCTGTGCGACCGCGGCGGCGACCTCACGACAGCGGAAGGCTGGACGGCCGCGCTGTTCGCCTACAACCGTTCGACCGACTACATGGCTCTGGTTCGCGACCGTGCCGCCGCCTACAGCGTCGGGGTACGACCGTGACCGGTCCGGTCGATTTGTACCGACCGGAGTCCGATCGGTCCGGGTTCGGTCGCGGCTCCGGGGCGAGTGGTGCCTCGTGCCCAGGTGGGGACCGTTAGGCTGTCCCCAGCGTGCAGACCCCGCAGCGTGAAGTCCATCGAAGGAGAATCAGCCAGTGGCCATCATTGAGCAGGTAGGAGCCCGCGAAATCCTCGACTCCCGGGGCAACCCCACGGTCGAGGTCGAGGTGCTGCTCGACGACGGAAGTTTCGCTCGCGCTGCGGTGCCGTCCGGTGCGTCCACCGGTGAGCACGAGGCGGTCGAGCTGCGCGACGGCGGCGACCGCTACCTGGGCAAGGGCGTCGAGCAGGCAGTCGAGGCGGTTCTCGGTGAGATCGCGCCGGCCATCATCGGCCTCGACGCCACCGAACAGCGCACCGTCGACCAGGCGCTGCTCGACACCGACGGCACCCCCGACAAGGGCCGGCTCGGCGCGAACGCGCTGCTCGGCGCGTCGCTCGCGGTCGCCAAGGCCGGTGCGGAGTCGTCCGGTCTGGAGCTGTTCCGCTACGTCGGTGGCCCGAACGCCCACATCCTGCCGGTGCCGATGATGAACATCCTCAACGGTGGCGCCCACGCCGACACCGGCGTCGACGTGCAGGAGTTCATGGTCGCGCCGATCGGCGCCCCCACCTTCAAGGAGTCCCTGCGCTGGGGCACCGAGGTCTACCACTCGCTCAAGTCGGTCCTCAAGAGCAAGGGCCTGGCCACCGGTCTCGGTGACGAGGGTGGCTTCGCTCCGGACGTCGCCGGCACCAAGGAAGCGCTCGACCTCATCAGCGAGGCGATCGCCAAGACCGGCCTGAAGCTCGGTTCGGATGTCGCGCTCGCGCTCGACGTCGCCGCCACCGAGTTCTACACCGAGGGCACCGGCTACAAGTTCGAGGGCAAGGTCCGTACCGCCGACGAGCTCGCCGACTTCTACAACGACCTGCTCTCGGCCTACCCGCTCGTCTCCGTGGAGGATCCGCTCAGCGAGGACGACTGGGAGGGCTGGGTCGCGCTGACCGAGAAGATCGGCAACAAGCTGCAGCTCGTCGGCGACGACCTGTTCGTCACCAACCCGGAGCGTCTCGAGGAGGGCATCGTCAAGGGTGCCGCCAACGCGCTGCTGGTGAAGGTGAACCAGATCGGCACGCTCACCGAGACCCTCGACGCCGTCGATCTCGCGCACCGCAACGGCTACAAGACGATGATGAGCCACCGCTCCGGCGAGACCGAGGACACCACCATCGCCGATCTGGCCGTCGCCGTCGGCAGCGGCCAGATCAAGACCGGTGCTCCGGCCCGCTCGGAGCGCGTCGCGAAGTACAACCAGCTGCTGCGTATCGAGGAGTCCCTCGGCGACGCCGCCCGCTACGCGGGTGAGCTGGCGTTCCCGCGCTTCAACCCCGAGGCGTGACCGGAGCGGTATGAGTCAACGCGGTAGATCCCGGCCCGGCGCCCGACGCGCCCGTTCCGAGGGTGCGGTGGGTTCGCGGCGGCCCAGCCGATCCCGGCCGTCGGGATCTACCACGTCGCCCGACCCGGTGGCCGAGTCGGCGGGTGCGCGTCCGGCAGGACGCGAAGATCCCGTCACCTCGGCGCCGGGTCGCAGCCGGGGTTCCGCCAACCGGGCCCGGCCCACCCGCGTCGGTGCGCCCCGCGAGGTCCGCAAGACCCGCACCGAACGCACCTTCCTGGGTCTGTCCACCGGCCGTGCCGTCGTGCTCGCGCTCGTCGTGTGCGGCCTGGCGCTGACCCTCGCGATGCCGCTGCGCACCTACGTCGGCCAGCGCGCCGAAGCGGACCGCGTCGAAGCCGAACGGGTCGCGCTCGAGCAGGAGATCGCCGCGTTGCGGGAGCAGAAGGCGCACATCGAGGATCCGGCGTGGATCCGGGCGCAGGCCCGGGAACGGCTGCGATTCGTGATGCCCGGCGACACCCCCTACCAGGTGCAGCTTCCCGGCGACGGCCGTCGGGTCGACGAGGAGAAGATCCAGGAACGACCCTCGACCGGCGCGTGGTACAGCGACCTGTGGCGATCGGTGTCCGAACCGCCGCCCGAACCCGAGCCCGAACCGGTGCCCCGGCAGATGCCCGTGGCACCCCCAGAAGCAGGAGAACCGACCGGGTGACCGATCCCGTCGCACAGTCCGACCTCGATGCCGTCGCCGCCCAGCTCGGGCGCACCCCGCGCGGCGTCCTCGCCATCGCCTACCGCTGCCCGGACGGCGCACCCGGGGTGGTCAAGACCGCACCGAAGCTGCCCGACGGCACGCCCTTTCCCACGCTGTACTACCTCACCGATCCGCGTCTGACCGCGGAAGCGAGCCGGCAGGAATCGGCCGGGGTGATGCGGGAGATGACCGAGCGTCTCGGCACCGACCCCGAGCTCGCCGCCGCCTACCGCCGCGCCCACGAGGCGTATCTCGCCGAACGCGACGCGATCGAATCGCTCGGCACCGACTTCACCGGCGGTGGCATGCCGGACCGCGTCAAGTGCCTGCACGTGCTCATCGCGCATTCGCTCGCGAAGGGCCCGGGGGTCAACCCGTTCGGGGACGAGGCGGTCGCCCTCGCGGCCGACGCGGGTTTGCGGGGCACCGCGATTCCCGCGGACTGGCCCACCTATGCCGAACTGCGCGGGGAGTCGGAATGAGCCGTGTCGCCGCGATCGACTGCGGGACCAACTCGATCCGCCTGCTGATCGCCGACATCGGACCCGACGGTCGACTGACCGACGTGACCCGGTTGATGCGGGTCGTGCGGCTCGGCCAGGGCGTCGACGCCACCGGCATGCTCGCTCCCGAAGCCATCGAACGCACCCGCGTCGCGCTCGCCGAGTACGCCGATCTGATCCGGGAAACGGGAGCGACCGCCGTGCGGATGGTCGCCACGTCCGCGACCCGCGACGCCGGCAACCGCGAGGACTTCTTCTCGATGACCCGCGAGGTGCTCGGCGCGGTCATCCCCGGCGCCGAGGCCGAGGTGATCTCCGGTGACGAGGAGGCCCGGCTGTCCTTCACCGGCGCGGTCGGCGAACTCGATTCCGCGCGTGGACCTTTCGTCGTCGTCGATCTCGGTGGCGGCTCCACCGAGATCGTGCTCGGCGACGCCGACGGCGTGCACGCCGCGTACTCCACCGACATCGGGTGCGTGCGGCTCACCGAGCGGTGCCTGCACGACGATCCGCCCACGGCCGAGCAGATTGCGGAGGCCCGCGCCGTCGCGCGGGAGAAGATCGGTGAGGCGCTCGCGCACGTGCCGGTCGAGCAGGCCCACACATGGGTCGGGGTCGCCGGCACGATGACCACGCTGTCGGCGATCGCGCACGGTCTCGACGAGTACGACCCGGAGAAGGTGCACCTGTCGACCGTCGGGTTCGACCGGCTCCGCGAGGTGTGCTCGACGCTGCTCGGGCAGACCCACGACGAGCGCGCCGCCTACGGTCCGATGCACCCGGGCCGGGTCGACGTGATCGGTGGGGGAGCGATCGTCACGACGGTGCTCGCCGACGAGTTCGGTGCCCGCGCCGGGATCACCGAGCTGGTCGTCAGCGAGCACGACATCCTCGACGGGATCGCGATGTCGGTGGTGCGATAGCGGGGCGCGAACGGGCGGTGCCGGTCCGCGACATTCGTGGACGCCCACGATTCTCCGGCGAGATCGTCGCCCTCGACCGCATCGGACATCCCGAGGCTGTCGCCGAATCGGTACGCGCGCTCGAAGTCGCCGAGCTCGCCGGTTAGGGTGTGAGGCGGTGCCGCGACCGGCCGACCGGTCGCGGCAGCGCCCCCATAGCCCAATTGGCAGAGGCAGCGGACTTAAAATCCGCCGAGTGTCGGTTCGAGTCCGACTGGGGGCACCGCGCCTGTTCGGTTCAGTGGCTCTCGGCGAGTTCCCGAGGACTCGTTGTGCTTCACAATCGTCGCCACGGGTTCCGTGAGGAATCGGCGTGCGGGGCTTGATCGTTGGTCGGTGCGCACGTGGCACCCCCGCAGCGACATTTCCGGTCGTCGCCGAAGGACTCCTGCTCAGAGTCCCAGGACCCGCAGAACGGGAGATCCCAGCGCGCCCAACCATCGGGCGAGTGCGACCAGCGGTCCGTGAACGGCGGAACCCGCCGCTGCGACCGCGGTGACCGTCTGCGCGATTCGCGTCAGCCGGGCGGCGATACGCTCACGGTTCGGCGTGTGCTGCTTCAGTTCCCGCTCGACGTCGTCGGCTTCGTGTGCGCTCTCCGTGAGTCCCAGTTCGCGCAGGGCGCGGGCCAGCTCACCGGCAGACGCGAGCGCCTCCGCGGTGGTGAACGAAACATGTTGCCCACCATGGATCGTCTGATCTCCCGCGACGTTGTTGATCGCTCCCTGCTGTGAGCCGATGTTGAAAACCATGACGTGCCCCTTCATCTCGATGCGGGTGCGTTCCACGGATAGCGGGGGTCGGTGTCGACTCGCCGTACACGAGCGGCTGCGACGATCCACAGGATCAACCCCACGACGAGCACGAATTGACCGATGAACGCGATCATGAAGAAGATCAGCCCGGCCGGGCCGAAACCGGTGTCCGGACCGAAGATCGGGAAACTCTCCGGTTCGATGCCCGTCTCGAACGCGGTGCTCAGGCTTCCGAGGGCGTCGACAAGGAAGTAGGCGTATCCCAGCGCCCCGACGAGCACCATCGTGAGCCCGATCCAGAACACGTACCGCGCCCGCGTCCTCGACGCAGCGACCTCACGCAGGAAGCTCTCGCGCTGCTGGACGTAGCTGTTGTATTGGTTGTGGCCGACGTTGTTGATGTGGCCGGCCTGCTGGCTCCCCACGTCGAACCTGACCGGCGGTGGGTGGCGAGGATCGATCCCGGGGAGCAGCGCCGTTACGTCCGCCGGAGCGAGTCGTGCCTCGACACAACCGAATGTGACCGACTCGCCCCTGTGCAGCTCGCGGATCCCGCGAATCCGCTCGCCGTCGATCCAGGTGCCGTTCGACGAGCCGACGTCCTCGACGAACACTCGACCGCCGAGACAGTCGATCACGGCGTGCCGTGCGCTGAGATGCCGATCGTCGATCTGCAGATCGGCGTGCGCGCTGCGCCCGACGACCTGCTTCCCCGGCCGGAGGCGCAGGACGGTCCCGGCGAGAGGGGGCGGTCCGAGGATGGTCATCGAAGGTGTGTCCGTGTCCATGACAGAAGCCTTGCAACGGCACGTCCGGAGCACACGAGTACACGGCTACCCGAATTTTCGAGTAGCGCATCGTCTCTCATTGCGCGGCGTGCGAATCCCAGGGATAACGCGGGTCGGTGTCCACCCGCCGCACGTGTGCGGCCGCGATGATCCACAGGAACGAGCCGAGAATCAGCACGAAGTGGCCGACGAACCCGATCATGAAGAAGAGCGTTCCGACCGGTCCCAGGACGGTGTGCGGCCCGAACGCGGGGAATTCGTCCGTCGCGGTGGTCGCCACCGACGCGGTGCCCGTCTCGTCGGCTCCGTCGGCGAGGAACCAGGTGCACCCGAATGCTCCGACGAGCACCGTTCCGAATCCGACCCAGAACACGAATCGGGCCCACGCCCTCGCCGTTCTGACCTCGTGCAGGAAGCTCTCCCGCTGCCGGGCGTAATCGTCGTCCGGGTTGCGGTCGTCGGAACCGGCCGGCGGGGGTCGCGGATTCGCGCGGATCGGGGGGAGTGCTTCGTCGATCTGCTCGAGCCGGACCTCGACACGGCCGAACGTGACGATCTCGCCGTCGTGCAATTCACGAGCCCCGCGGAGACGTTCGCCGCCGACCCAGGTCCCGTGGGAGGACCCCAGATCCTCGACGACGACCCGGCCGCCGAAGCGGTCGATCGCGGCGTGACGTGCGCCGACCCGATGATCGTCGATCTTCAGGTCGGCACACGCGTCGCACCCGAGGACCTGGCGTCCCGGACCTATCTGCAGGACGGTCCCGGACAGCGCCGGCGGTCCGACGATGGTCATCGACAAGGGTTCCGTGTCCATGCCGGAAGCCTGGCAGCGGTGGAACCGGAAAACACGAGTAGGCGACTACCCGAATCCGCGTGCCCGTCGACGGCCTCTGCGGGTATCGACCCGAGGATCGGTCGAGGCCGGTGTCAGGTCGGCTCGGAGCTTCCGAGCTGCTGCCACCGACCGTCCACCTGCTCCTCGAGAGACCACGGTCCCAGCTCCGACCGGGGATGGGTGGTCGCCCACGCGTGAGCCTCGTCGGCCGTGCGGAACGGCTGTTCGTCGATGACCCCGCCGTGTTCGTCGACGATTCGGAAGTGTTTCATGTGAACCCCCGCGTTCGGGACGTTGTGTGCCGACGCTACTCGCCCTGCTCGTCGACGGTGCCGGTGATGGCGCGGGTCGGTACTCCCGAGCGAAGCAGGCCCGTCACCGGACGGCAGCTCCGGTTGGGGGCGTGTCGCTTTGGCGCGCTCGGTGAGCAGCGGTCGCCGGACCGCACGCAACGTCACGGCAACACGGGAGACGGTGACGCAATCCGCCGGTAACACGTGGAACCGGTGCTGGGGGAGAGGATTTCGCCCGCACCGGTACGCGGCGGATGTCCTGGAACAGGCCTCAGGGACGCGAAGAGAACAACCCGTCGTAGTTCGGGGCGCTCTGCGGCTGCGGCTGCGTGATCTCGGGCAGCTGTTCGTCGTCCGGGTTGCTCGGCTGCAGGAACAGCGGACCGGTGAATTCGGTGTCGTTGCTCATAGCGTCCTTCTTTCGGGTACGGCTCGGTACAACAGGCGATCACGGGGTCGAGAAAGGTCCGTGACCGGGTGGAGACGTGCCAGGGTGGTTCTTCGGATGGTCGCGTGCTGCTCGGATGGTGATTGTGGACCATGGGAGCGCCGCCGACCTCGAACACTCGAAGCGAGCTGTCCGATGTGTCCACACTACACGTTGCGGCGATTCGCACCAGAGGGACACGAGACCGGCTTCGTCGTGTTTCCGTGCCTAGACTTCCCGGGTGCAAACTGTGCTCGAAACCCTCCGCTCGCCCCGGCGCCTCACCACGGAGATCCTCGCCGGTCTCGTGACCTCCCTTGCCCTGATCCCCGAGGTCGTGTCGTTCGCGGTGATCGCCGGTGTCGACCCGAAGGTCGCGCTGTACACCTCGTGCATCATGGCAATGACGATCGCGTTCGTCGGTGGCCGGCCCGCGATGGTGTCGGCCGCGGCCGGCGCTACCGCCCTGGTGATCGCCCCGCTCGTTGCGTCGCACGGACTCGACTACCTCATCGCCGCGGTGTGGCTCGCCGGTGCGGTGCAGATCCTGCTGGCCGTCGCAGGCGTCGCGAAACTCATGCGGTTCATTCCGCGGTCGGTGATGATCGGCTTCGTCAACGCCCTGGCGATTCTCATCTTCACCGCGCAGCTCCGGCACCTGTTCGACGTTCCGTGGGCGGTGTATCCGCTCGTCGCAGCCGGCATCGCGATGATCGTGTTCATCCCCAAGCTCACCACCGCCGTGCCCGCAGCGCTGATCGCGATCGTCGTGCTCACCGGCATCGTGGTGCTGTTCGGTCTGGACGTGCCCGACGTCGCTGATCAGGGCGACCTGCCCAGCGGCTTCCCGACGTGGATGATTCCCGACGTGCCGCTGACCGTCGAGACATTGCGGATCGTCGCCCCCTACGCGGTCGGGCTCGCGCTCGTCGGACTCATGGAGTCGTTGATGACCGCGAAACTCGTCGACGACCTGACCGACAGCCACTCCGACAAGACCCGCGAAGCATGGGGACAGGGCGTCGCGAACTGGGCCGGTGCACTGTTCGGCGGTATGGGCGGCTGCGCGATGATCGGCCAGACGATGATCAACGTCAAGGAAGGTCGTGCACGGACCCGCATCTCGACGTTTCTCGCCGGGCTGTTCCTGCTGGTGCTGTGCGTCACCATCGGCGAGGTCGTCGGCGCCATCCCGATGGCCGCGCTCGTCGCGGTGATGCTGGTGATCGCTGTGACAACCCTCGACTGGCACAGCATCTCGCCGCGCACCCTGAAACTGATGCCGCTCAGCGAGACCCTCGTCATGGTGGTGACGGTGGTGGTGACGCTGCTCACCGACAATCTCGCGATCGGGGTGGTCTCGGGTGTGCTGACGGCGATGGTCGCGTTCGCACGACGCGTCGCGCACATGACCCGGATCCATACAGCCGACGCGGACGGTGTCCGCACCTATCGCGTCTCCGGCGAGCTGTTCTGGGCGTCGAGCAACGACCTCGTCTACCAGTTCGACTACGCGAACGACCCCGCCCGCGTCGTGATCGACCTCACCGACGCGGAGGTGTGGGATGCCTCGACGGTCGCGACCTTCGATTCGGTGCTGCACAAGTACGCGGAGAGGGGCAAGAGCGCCGAGATCGTGGGGCTGGACGGCGCGAGTCTGCGTCGCCTCGAACAACTGTCGGGCAAGCTCGACGTGTCCTGACGAGCCTGCGAGGCGCCGTCGCACTCTTGTTCGGCACATTCGCGGAGCGCTAGGGTTGACGGGCCTGCGTGTGCGTCGAACCGGAGGTCGATCATGAGGGTCGGCAGAGTGATCATGCTCGTGGTGGGCGTCCTGATGTCGCTGCTCGGCCTGGCGTTGCTCACCGCCACCGCGTTCCTCGGCTGGGCGTACGCATTCCAGCGCGACAACGGCTTCTTCACGACCCCGACGGAGCAGTACCGGACCGACACCGCCGCCCTGGTCTCCGAGAACATCGAACTGGTCGTCGACGAGAACATGCCTGCGGGGTTCGGGCCGGACGATCTCGGCCGGATCATGCTGCGCGGCACCGCGGCCGAGCCGGACCGGGAGGTGTTCCTCGGCGTCGCGCGGCAGGACGACGTCGACGGCTATCTGGCCGGTGTCGCGCACACGGAACTCGGCGACCTCGACTTCTTCCCGTTCCAACCGGGATACCGGCAGATCCCCGGCGCCGGGCAGCCGGCCCCGCCGGGGGAGCAGACGTTCTGGTCCGCGTCGGCCTCGGGACCCGGTACGCAGGAACTGCAGTGGGACTTCCAGGAAGGGAACTGGACGATCGTCGTGATGAACGCGGACGCCTCTCCCGGCATCCGCGTGGATCTCACTGCGGGAGTGAACCTTCCGATCCTCGGTCCGCTGACGCTGTGGTGCATGATCGGCGCACTCATACTGCTGGTCATCGGCGTGCCCCTTCTCGTGCTGGGCGCGGTCGGCATCGGCAGACACCTGCCGCCGCCGGTACATGCGCCGCATCCCGCCGTGGCTGTCGTGGGTCCGTATCCGGTGACGGTGCGCGGCGACCTCGACGCGCCGTCGCGGTGGCTGTGGCTCGTGAAGTGGCTGTTGGCGATCCCGCACTTCGTCGTGTTGTTCTTCCTCTCGATCGCGCACTTCGTGATCACGGTCATCGCGGGCTTCGCGATCCTGTTCACCGCCCGGTACCCGCGTCCCCTGTTCGACTTCAACGTCGGTGTGATGCGCTGGTGGTGGCGCGTGTCGTTCTACACCTATTCCGCCCTGGGCACGGACCGGTATCCGCCGTTCACCTTGCACCGCACGGACTATCCGGCAGACTTCGACGTCGACTACCCCGAGCGGCTCTCACGCGGCCTGGTTCTGGTCAAGTGGTGGCTGCTGGCCATCCCGCACTACCTGATCCTCACCGTGCTGGTCACCGGCTCGTCGACATGGGTGGTGAGCGGCGACCTGGACAGCCCGGCCCTGTATTACGCCGGGTCGCTGCTGGGGATCCTGGTGCTGATCGCCGCGATCGCACTGCTGTTCACCGGCCGTTACCCGGACGGCCTGTTCGATCTCGTGGTGGGGATCAACCGGTGGGCGTACCGGGTGTGGGCGTACGCGGCGTTGATGCGCGACGAATACCCGCCGTTCCGGCTCGACCAGGGGCCGCGCGATCGCGCGGCCCCCGAGCCGGAGCATCCGGTTACTTCTTGAACGAGTCCTTCACGTCCTCGACGGCGTCGGTCACCTTGTCGCCGGCCTTCTTCAGGCCGCTCGCCGCCTGGTCGTTCTTGCCCTCGTCTTCGAGACGGCGATCACCGGTCGCCTTGCCGGTGTGCTCCTTCGCCTTGCCCCCGAGCTCCTCCGCCTTGTGCTTCGCCTTGTCGATGAAGTCGGCCACGAGTCCTCCTCGGTTTGTGTGATCACGGGGTTGTGATCGCTCGGGTAGGAGTTACCCCGGACGTCGGGAGTGAAACGTCGGGGCGCCCCGCGCCCGGTGTGCCTGGTGGGCGCTCCGCGCCCGGTGTGCCTTTGTGGCGGCGGGGACCGCCACAAAGGCACACGGGCGCCGAAGGCGCACCTACAACCACCCGCGGCGCTTGAACACCACGTACAGGAGCCCGGCGGACAGGACGATCACCGTTGCGCTGGTCGCGACCCCGATCGAGCCACCGAACCCGGGGAACGGGATGTTCTGGCCGTACCAACCGGTGACCGCGGTCGGAACCGCGATGATCGCCGCCCACCCGGTGAGCTTCTTCATCACCGTGTTCAGCCGGGCGTCCTGCAGCGACAGATTCGTCTCGAACACCGTCGTCACCATGTCGCGCAGCGATTCGGTCCACTCCGTCGCCCGCACCACGTGGTCGTAAAGATCCGTGTACCAGCTGTCGAGCTCGACCGAATTACCGTGCTCGGCACGGTGTCTCATGATCAGCGCGACCACCTCGCGCATCGGCAGCACCACGCGGCGCAGTTCGACGAGTTCCTTGCGGACCCGGTAGGTACGACGCTGGATCGTCTTGGTCTGCGCGTGATCGTCGAACAGTCCGTCCTCGAGGCCTTCGATGGCCTCGTCGAGCAATTCGATGGTCTCGAACTGACCGTCGACGATCACGTCCAGCAGTCCGTGCACCAGCGCCTGCGTGCCGTGCACCATCAGATCCACGTTGTCGTCCCAGCGGCGCACCAGCTCCTCGACGTCGAAGGCGTCGCCGCGCCACACCGTGACGATGCCGCGTGGCAGCACGAACGCCGAGACGCGGCTCGTCCGCAGCCGCGAGGCCAGGTCGTCGCCCGTGTCGGGGCTGCCGGAGTCGAGCCTGGTCGCGTAGACCGTGAGGAACGTGTGGGTCGCATATCGGGTCGCCTTGGTGCGTTCACCGTGCGCGAGGGAATCCTCGACGGCGTGCGGGTCGAGGCCGAGTTCCTCGGCGAGTGCGAGCAGCCGCTCGTGGTCGGGTTCCCACAGGTCGACCCACACCAGCGCGGAGTCGTCCGCGAGGTGGTCGGAGACATCGGCCAGCGGAAAATTCTCGTCGACGAGCCGTCCGCCGCGCCACAGCCGCGTGCGGACCCCGTCGGTGTCTGCGGAGCTCACAGCTCGCAGTGTGCCCGAACCGGACGCCGAACTCACGACACCCCGTCGGTACCCTTCGCGACGCCCGCGATACGCGCCGCTTCGTCGACGAATGCTTCGTCGACGGTGGGCCAGTCGGGCGGCCACCGATTCTCGCGCAGTCGCTTGTGCAGAAGCTCCAGCACGGCGATCGTGTTCGCACCTCCGTCGACGAGATACCGCAGCATGCCGCGCTCGCCGCAGATGTGGACCACCTCGGCGAGCCTCCGCTCCGCATCCTCGGTGCGTCCCGCGGCGAACAGGCATCCGACGAGCAGACGCGTGGCCATCAGTTCCGCACGGGGCCGGTTCTGGGCGCGCACCCGCCGGTGCCACCGATGCGCCCACTCGCAGGCGCGTTCCAGCGACTCGGAATCGCCGCGATCCCAGAGCAATCGGATGGCGGTGGAGTCCTCGATCTGGGCGGTCGTCTCCACGACACCGTTGGGAAAGACGGTGTCGTCGTCCAACATCGGTCGTTCGGGTGGAGCCTGTATCGGTAGCCCTATGCGCACCCGTTCGTTGTCGATCCGCGCGCGCAGTCGTGGCAGATCGAGATCGGCCGCGGTCCGAGTCCCTTCGTCGAGCAGTGCCACGGCGGTCTCGAGGTCACCGCGCGCCGCCTTCAACCGAGCTGCGGTGACGAACCGGGCGGTCATGAACTCGGAGGTACCGCCCTCGCCACCCATGTGCCGGCTCTCGTCGAGCAACTCCTCCGCCTCCGCGATCCGGTTCTGCTCGTACAGAAGTTCGCCGAGCATCGACGCGGTGAGGCGCGCCGAGTGGGAGTGCGGTCCGCTGTCACGGCGCGCCGTGCGCAACCCCGCACGGAAGAGGCTTTCGGCGGCGGCGATGTCGAGTTGCTCACTTGCGGCGATACCGGCCAGGGTCTGTCCGTAGACGGCCGCGAACGTGCCCTTCGTCAGCTTGTGGTAGCGCGCGGCCTCTTCCTGCCGGCGTCTGGCTCCTGCGAGATCGAACCGGTACAGATCGCTGTAGGTGCCGAAATCGACTGCGGCGGAAGCCACCCACGGCGGCAGAGCGTCCGGCTTCTCCATGCACTCCCGGATCAGTTCCTCGATGCGCTCGGGCCGGTCCGACTGCATCTCGATCGAGGCTTCGAGCACGTCCGCCTCGATCCGGAACAGTTCGATCTCCGATTCGGGAAGGTCGCTGTGGGCCAGAGCTTCCCGCGTGGCATCGAGTGCCCGTTTCGCCTGCGGGAGTCGTTGCAGCGGAACGTTCCCCCATCCCAGGTTCAGCTGCAGCCGAGGGCTTTTCGCCACGGCCTGCGGTGGCAACTTGTCGAGCAGTGCGAGCAGCGTCGTCAGGTGCGAGCGCTCGGCGAGGTACAGCCCGTCCTCGGTGACCAGATCCACGGCCAGCTGCTCGTCGTCGGCGCCGAATGCGTGGTCGACCGCCTCGCTGAGCATGTGGTGCCGTGCGAACCACCGTGCCGCCGTGCGGTGCAGATCCGCGACCCGGTCCGGATGGTCGCGTTCGAGACGGCGCCGCAGGAAGTCCAGGAACAGATGGTGGTAGCCGAACCAGATCCGCTCGTCGTCGAGATGACGCAGGAACAGATCGCGATCCTCGGCCTCCTCGAGCATCGCCTGCCCGCGTTTCGTGTCGGCCAGGACGGAGGCGAGACTGCCGTTGATCCGTTCGGGGATCGAGGTGGCCAACAGGAATTCGTACATGTCCGGTTCGAGGGCGGACAGCACATTGTCGGCGAGGAACTCACCGATCGCGTGGTGCCGGCCGGACAGGTGCTCGATGAGACCGGACGGATCGTCGCTGTCGCGCAGGGACAACGACGCCAGCTGCAGTGCCGCGGCCCAGCCGTCGGTGGTGCGGGTGAGATCGTCGACGTCCTCGTGGTCGAGGTGCAGACCGCTCACGTCCCGCAGGAACGAATCGGACTCGGTGACGTCGAAACGCAGATGGTCGGAGTCGATCTCGACGAGTTCGTCGCGAACACGCATGCGGCTCAGGGGGAGTCCGGACCTGCTTCGGCTGGTCACCACGATCTGCAGGTGGTGGCATCCTCGGTCGAGAAGAAAGTCCAGTGCGGCAACAGTTTCCGGTGACTCCACCCGATGCCAGTCGTCGATGACCAGTGCCGTGCGCATGTCCTGCCGGTGCAGCTCGTCGATGAGTGCGCTGAAGACGTACCGCTCCGCCTCGTCGTCCGCGTGGCTTTCGAGGATCTCCGACAACAGCT
The DNA here is from genome assembly GCF_053589135.1 of Rhodococcus sp. NPDC003382. Classification (NCBI taxonomy): domain Bacteria; kingdom Bacillati; phylum Actinomycetota; class Actinomycetes; order Mycobacteriales; family Nocardiaceae; genus Rhodococcus; species Rhodococcus sp. NPDC003382. The sequence continues at coordinate 176,807 of NZ_JBSFRH010000002.1, read as the reverse complement.
GGGCCAGAGCCGGCCGCACCTGACGCAGCGCCTCGATGACGTGGGTGAGGAACCACACGACATTGTTGTCGTCGTGGTCGACGGCCAGCCACGCCACCGGAACGCCCTCCCCGGTGAGCACCTCACGCCACTGCGCCGCCAACGTCGACTTCCCGAATCCGGCAGGTGCGTGGATGGCCGTGAGCCTGCGGCGCTGCCCGGCTCGCAGCAGATCGATCAGCCGGGTGCGAGGCACGAGCTGACGTGTGGTCGAGGGAGGACGGAATCGGGTCGCCGGCGCCGTCGACGGTGTCGTCGCCCCCGACGTGCCGTACCGATGCGATCCGGTGGTGGGCATCGCTCCGGTGGGAATTCCGCCGGTCCGGTGCGTGGCGGAGCCGAGCGGAGGGCGGTCGGCCTGGCCGGGGTGGGTCGGCAGCGCCATCTCGTCGACGTCGAGCGAGTGCGCCTCCTCGACCTGCCGGAGGATGTCACCGAATGCGAACGCCGTCTGCGGCCGGTTGTCCGGATCGGTGGCCATGCCCTGCTCGATTGCCGCGCACACGTCGTCGGGGATGCCCTCGCCGCGCAGGTCCGGGATCGGTTCGGTGGTGATGCGCACGAACTGCGCCACCACTCGTTCGCCCTTGCGGCGCTCGAACGCCGCGTGCCCGGTCAGTGCGCAGAACAGCGTCGCGGACAGCGAATACACGTCGGAGGTCGCGGCGGGCGGTTTGCCCTCGAGGATCTCCGGTGCGGTGAACGCCGGAGACCCGGTGATCTCGCGCGACGTGGTGCGGAATCCGCCTGCGACCCGGGCGATCCCGAAATCGGTGAGCTGCGGCTCGCCGTACTCGGTGATGAGGATGTTCGCGGGCTTGACGTCGCGGTGCAGGATGCCCGAGCGGTGAGCGGTTTCCAGAGCGCCGGCGAGCTTGACCCCGATGCGCAGCACGTCCCGCCACGCCAACGGCCCGTGGCGGCGGATGCGGGCTTCGAGCGAGTCGTGGGGGTGATAGTGCATCGCCAGGTAGGGCTGACCCCCCGGCGTCGAGCCGGCCTGCAGCACCGTCACGATGTGCGGATGTCCCGACAGGCGGCCCATCGCGCGCTGCTCACGGAGGAAGCGTTCGAGATTCTCCGGTTCGAGTGTGGAAGCCAGGACCTTCACCGCGACCGTGCGGTCGAGCTCCTCCTGGCGGCAGCGGTAGACGACCCCGAAACCTCCGCGACCGATCTCCTGCGGGTCCGCGAACCCGACTGCCTCCAGATCGCGCGCGGTGGCATCCTCGTCGTCGGTGACGTCGAGGAACGGTGCTCGTTGCGTCTCGAGCGGATTCTGTTCGACCATCGCTGCAAACCGCCTCGTCGCCCGGTTTCTCCAGGATAGTCGGGTCCGGTACCGCCCGGCGCTGATCCATCCAGCGGATTCGTTTACCGTGTTGCCGCCGGGACTACCGGAAAACGACACTGCGACCAGAAGTGGGACATAGATGAAGAAGACTCTCGCGGCGCTGTTGGGTGCAGGTGCGGTCCTGCTTGCGGCGGCGTGCGGATCCTCCGACGAGGGATCCGACTCGGCCGGCGACACCACCACGGCCACCACCACGACCAGCGCGGCGGCCGCCGCCGGCGATTCCGGCGCCACCGGGTCCACCGGCGTCGAGCTCGGCCAGAGCTACGACGAGATCTGCACCGCGATGCTGCCGTACTTCGAGCAGCTCGAAGGCTGGGGCCAGGACCGCGCGGAAGCCGCCAAGTCCGTCGCCGACGCCCAGCAGATGCTCCCGGGCTGGGAGGGCCTCTCCGAGGACCAGAAGGCCGACACGCTCCGCGCCATCGAGAACGCCGGCAAGGGCGAGTGCTGATCGACTGCCAGGAGTTGTTCGCCAGGTTGCGGCGCTTTCCCGACGTGGAAGCGCCGAACCTGGTTGCCGTGGATGCCGCCGATCGGCTGCTCCTCGACGAAGCCGGCGCCGCGCTCGCCGCGGCGCCGGCGGGCACCGTCGTGGTCGTCGACGACCAGTACGGTGCCCTCACGCTCGGTGCCGCCGTGCGATACGGCAGCACCGGTATCCGTGTCCATCAGGATTCGGTGGTGGGGGAGCGGGCACTGGCCGCCAATGCCGACCGCGAAGGCCTCACCGACCACTACACCCGGCACGGCCTCGACGCCGCCCTGATGACCGGCGCGCGGGTGGTGCTGCTGCGGCTGCCGCGGTCGCTGAGCGCGCTCGCCGAGATCGCCGAGACGATCGCCCGCCACGCCGACCCCGAGGTCGTCGTCTTCGCCGGTGGTCGCGACAAGCACATCTCCCTGGCCATGAACGACGTGCTGGGACGTTCCTTCGCCGACGTGCAGGCCTCCCGCGGACGGCAGAAGTCGCGGGTGCTCACCGCCCGCACCCCGATCCCGGGCCCGTCCACCTATCCGGTGACCGAGACCCTGGCCGACATCGAGCTGACGGTCGTCGCGCACGGAGCCGCGTTCGCCGGTCCGCGCCTCGATATCGGCACCCGGTTCCTCCTCGAGTTCCTGCCGCGTATGCGTCCGGACGCGGCGGTGGCCGTCGACCTGGGCTGCGGGACCGGGATCCTCGCGGTGTCCCTGGCCCGGCAGAACCCGGACCTGCGGGTCGTCGCGACCGACCAGTCCGGGGCGGCGATCGCGTCGGCCGCTGCGACCGCCGCCGCGAACGGCGTCGCCGACCGGGTGGAGGTGCTGCGCGACGACGCCGCCTCGACGCTGCCCGACGACTCCGTCGACCTGGTGGTCTGCAATCCGCCCTTCCACGTCGGCGCCGCGGTGCACACCGGTGCCGCCGAGAAGATGTTCGATGCCGCCGCCCGGATCCTGCGCGACGGCGGCGAACTGTGGACGGTGTACAACTCGCATCTCAACTACCGGGGAACCCTGCGGCGGGTCGTCGGACGGACCGACATGGCGGGACGGAACCGCAAGTTCACGGTGACCAGGTCCGTGCGAACCCGGTAGAGTCCGGTTCGTCCGATCTCGAGTGTGCCGGGCCGGTGTCTGCGGGAACTCCCGCGACCCGCAGCACGTTGAACGGACAGAACCGACCACGAGAAGGGATGTGCACGGTGCGCACCACCAGTAACCCGGTGTTCCGCAACCTGCCCAAGCAAGAGGGCGGCGGATACGCCACGTTCGGCTCTGCGACGGCGGGCGCCGCGCAGGTCACCCAGCAATTCGGTCAGCCGCAGTACGCGCAGCAGGATCCGTGGGCCCGCCCCGCGACCACCCGCGCGATGACCATCGACGACGTCGTGACCAAGACGGGCATCACCCTCGGTGTGCTGACGGTCTCGGCGCTGGTCTCCTACTTCCTGGTCAACTCCAATGTGAACCTGGCCGCGCCGTTCGTCATCGGCGGCGGTCTGGTCGGCTTGGTGCTGGTCCTCGTCGCGACCTTCGGCCGCAAGATGGACAACCCGGCGATCGTCCTCGCCTACGCCGTCGCCGAAGGCTTCTTTCTCGGCGCGCTGTCGTTCATGTTCACCGACATCACGTTCGGTGGAACAGGCGGATCGACCCTCATCGCGCAGGCCGTTCTCGGCACGTTCGGCGTCTTCTTCGGCATGCTCGTCGTGTACCGGACCGGCGCGATCCGCGTCACCCCGCGACTGACCCGCATGATCGTGGGCGCGCTGATCGGCGTGCTGGTCCTGGCTCTGGGCAACCTCGTCGCCGGCTTCTTCATCGACGGCGGCCTGGGCCTGCGTGACGGCGGCGCTCTCGCCATCGTCTTCAGCCTCGTCTGCATCGGCATCGCCGCGTTCAGCTTCCTGCTGGACTTCGACGCCGCCGACCAGCTGATCCGCGCCCAGGCGCCGGAGAAGGCCGCGTGGGGCGTCGCGTTCGGTCTCACCGTCACCCTGGTGTGGCTGTACGTCGAGATCCTGCGACTGCTGAGCTACTTCCAGAGCGAATAGTCCTGCCCTGAACCTCGCTTGCCCGTGCGTGTTTTCGGTAGTTCCCACTACCGAAAACACGCACGGGCAGCGGTGTTTCTGTCGTGTTTCCGCCCGGCCGCCGAGACGGCCGCCGGGCCGGACCACATCGTGAAATGAGAACATGGAGCCATGCGCATCGCGGAAACCGTCGTCGACCTGATCGGGAACACCCCCCTCGTCAAGCTCAACTCGGTCGTCAAGCCGGGCTCGGCGCTCGTCGCGGCGAAAGTGGAATACCTCAACCCCGGCGGCAGCTCGAAGGACCGCATCGCGGTCAAGATGATCGACGCAGCCGAGGCGTCCGGCGCGCTGAAGCCGGGCGGCACCATCGTCGAGCCGACCTCCGGGAACACCGGCATCGGCCTGGCCCTCGTCGCGCAGCAGCGCGGCTACAAGTGCGTGTTCGTCTGCCCCGACAAGGTGAGCGAGGACAAGCGCAACACCCTCAAGGCGTACGGCGCCGAGGTCGTCGTGTGCCCGACCGCGGTTCCGCCGGAACACCCGGACAGCTACTACAGCGTCTCCGACCGCCTCGCCCGTGAACTGCCCGGCGGCTGGAAGCCCGACCAGTACTCGAACCCCGGCGGCCCGGAAAGCCACTACGAAACCACCGGCCCGGAGATCTGGCGCGACACCGACGGCAAGGTCACGCACTTCGTCGCGGGTGTCGGCACCGGCGGCACCATCACCGGCACCGGCCGCTACCTCAAGGAGGTGTCCGGCGGCAAGGTCAAGGTCATCGGCGCCGACCCCGAGGGCTCGGTGTACTCCGGTGGTACCGGCCGCCCCTACCTCGTCGAAGGTGTCGGCGAGGACTTCTGGCCCAGCGCATACGACCCGTCGATCCCCGACGAGATCATCGCCGTTTCCGACGCCGACTCGTTCGAGATGACCCGGCGGCTCGCCCGCGAGGAAGGCCTGCTCGTCGGCGGTTCGTGCGGCATGGCGGTCGTCGCCGCCCTGAAGGTCGCCGAGCGTGAGGGCCCCGACGCGCTCGTCGTGGTGCTGCTTCCGGACGGTGGCCGCGGCTACCTGTCGAAGATCTTCAACGACAAGTGGATGGCGTCCTACGGCTTCCTGCGTTCGCCGCTCGACGGCAAGCCCGACGATTCCACCGTCGGCGACGTGCTGCGCGCCAAGTCCGGCGACCTGCCCGACCTGGTGCACACCCACCCGTCGGAGACCGTGCGCGACGCCATCGAGATCCTCCGCGAATACGGCGTCTCCCAGATGCCGGTCGTCGGTGCGGAACCGCCCATCACCGCCGGTGAGGTCGCCGGGTCCGTAAGCGAACGGGAACTGCTCAGCGCCGTGTTCGAAGGCCGCGCGAAGCTCGCCGACTCGGTCGCCGAGCACATGAGCCCGGCCCTGCCGCTGATCGGTGTCGGCGAGTCGATCGGTGCCGCGACCAAGGCGTTCGGCGACACCGACGCGCTCATGGTCATCGACGACGGCAAGCCCGTCGGCGTCATCACCCGCCACGACCTGCTCGGTTTCATCAGCGCCGGTTCCTGACGGACGAACACTGCAGTCCGGTGACGTCTTCGACGTCGCGGTCCGGTGATGTCTTCGACGTCACCGGACCGCGGTGTCTCCGATGTCGATAGGCTGGACCGCATGAGTGAGCAGCACAGCCACGGATTCTCCACCCGAGCCGTCCACGCCGGATACGATCCCGACCCGCAGACCGGCGCGGTCAATGTGCCGATCTACGCGAGTTCGACGTTCGCGCAGGACGGCGTCGGCAACATGCGCAGCGGATTCGAGTACGCCCGGACCGGCAACCCGACGCGGCGACCGCTCGAAGCGAACCTCGCCGCACTCGAAAACGGAACCTACGGACGGGCGTTCGGTTCCGGCATGGCCGCCACCGACTGCGTCCTGCGGTCGGTGCTGCGCCCCGGCGACCACCTGGTGATCCCCAACGACGCGTACGGCGGCACGTTCCGTCTCATCGACAAGGTTTTCACCCAGTGGGGCATCGAGTACACGCCGGTCGCGGTCAACGATGTCGACGAGGTGCGCGCGGCGATCCGTCCCGAAACCAAGCTGGTGTGGCTCGAGACGCCGACGAATCCGCTGCTCAACATCGGCGACATCGCCGCGATCGCCGAGGTCGCGCATGCCGGTGACGCAAAGCTGGTGGTGGACAACACTTTTGCTTCTCCGTACCTGCAGCAGCCGCTGACGCTCGGCGCCGATATCGTGCTGCACTCGACCACGAAGTACATCGGCGGCCACTCCGATGTGGTCGGCGGCGCGCTGGTGACGAACGACGAGGAACTCGACCACAAGTTCGGGTTCCTGCAGAACGGCGCCGGTGCCGTGCCCGGACCGTTCGACGCGTACCTGACGCTGCGCGGCATCAAGACGCTCGCGCTGCGCATGGAGCGGCACAGCGACAACGCCGAGCAGATCGTCGATCTGCTGTCCGGCCACAAGGCCGTGAGCCATGTGCTCTACCCGGGGCTCGAGTCCCATCCCGCACACGAGGTCGCCGCCAAGCAGATGCGCCGGTTCGGCGGCATGATCTCGGTGCGCCTGGCGGGCGGCCGGGAGGCTGCGCTGGACTTCTGCAAGCGCACCGAGATCTTCACGCTCGCCGAATCCCTCGGCGGCGTCGAATCGCTCATCGAACACCCGGGTGCGATGACGCACGCGTCGACCGCCGGTTCGGTGCTGGAGGTGCCGGAAGACCTGGTTCGGCTGTCGGTGGGCATCGAGGACGCCGCCGACCTGCTCGCGGACATCGAGCAGGCGCTGGGATAGACGACACGGTCCGCCGGTCGGTTGCGTCCTGCGACCGGCCGGCGGACCCGTACGATCGACAGTTGTGAGCACAGACCTCGACGCCCTCACCGACGCCGCACTCGATGTGCTCCGTCGGCACGGACCGCTGACCGACGACGACCTCGCCGCGCATCTCGCCGACGAGGGATTCGGTGACGCCGACGAACTGGGGTACGCGGTCGTCGACCTCGATCATCCGTACCTCGACCTGCTTCCGGACGGGCGCAACGTCGCCGTGGACACGCTGCTCGAGGGGCGGGTGTTCACCCACCGTCTCTCGGCTGCGGAGATCGCGGCCGACGCGACCGGCGCCGACGAGCTCGGCCTGCCGACGAGAGCGCTGTGGGGCAACCCGGACGAGGACCGCGTGGAGTACGTCTTCAACGACCCGGAAGACGAACGCCTCGTCGAGCGGGGTATCGGGGACGGTGACATTCCGGACGAGGACATCCTGCTGCTCCCGCCGGGAACGTTCGCGGGGTGGTCCCCCGGTGACGTGGTGGCGTTCACCGTGACCGACGGACGTGTGCAGTGGCGACGCGTCGACGGCGACCTCGCCGCCGGGCCCGACCTTGCGGCCGGCATCGGTGCCGACACCGAGTTCCCGGTTCTGCTCGAAGATGTGTTGCTGAGTCTCGTGGCAACCGATCCGGCCGGATTCGCCGAACCGGCCGTTCCGTTGAACGAGTGGATCGACGCCGCCGGTTTCGACCGGCATCAGGACGACATCGCGCCGCGCGGTTTCGACTTCGCCGAATACCTGCGCGAACAGCGGCTCGCCGTCTATGCCGAGGAGCTCGACCTCGACCGGGAAGCCGTCCCGGACGTGCTGATGTTCGTCGGGCTCGTCGAGTCGATCGAGGACGGTGACGAGCTCGACCCGCAGTTCGTCGAGCACGGCGCCGGGCTGTACCGGCATCTCGCCGACCCGTACGTCGCCGCGGTGGCACTGGGGCAGGTCATCGAACACGAACTTGCGCCGGCGGCGCTCGCGCAGGCGGCAGAAGTGTTGCTGTCCTTCGGATCTCGCGAACTTGCCGCACCTGCGCACTGGTTCGCCGGACGGGCCGCCGAATACGACGGACGGATGCGGGATGCCGAGCGCCACTACGAGCAGTCGGCCGGAGCCGATGTCGAGTTCGTCCCGAGCCTGATCGACCTCGCCCACTTCGCCTCCGACCGCGGGGACGCGGTGCGCGGCCTCACCCTCCTCGACCGGATCGAAGGCGGCGACGAAGAGCCCCTGTACGAACTACTGCAGTTCTTCCGGCCCGTCGACCGGCCCGACCTCGGCCGCAACGACCGCTGCTGGTGCGGTTCCGGACGCAAGTACAAGGTGTGCCACCTCGGCAAGGCCGATCACCCGCTCACCGAGCGCGCCGCATGGCTGTATCAGAAGGCCGCGATGCACACCGACCTCCCGCGATGGTCCGTTGTGCAGTTCGCGCTCGCCGAGAATCGCGTCGCCGACCTCGACGAGTTCGACGAGGAGTACGCCGAGGCCTTGAACGAGGCGCTCGCCGATCCGCTGATCACCGATCTGGTGCTGTTCGAGTGCGGGGCGTTCGCCGAGTTCGTCGAGCAGCGCGGTTACCTGCTGCCCGAGGACGAACTGGACCTGGCCAGGCAGTGGCTGGAGGCGAAGCGCTCACTGTACGAGGTCGAACGGGTGCAGCCGGGTGTGTCGGTGACCGCGCGGGATCTGGTCACCGGCGAGACCGTCGAGATCAGCGACCGTGTCGCGAGCCGGCAGGTCGGCGCAGGGGAACTGTTGCTGACCCGCCTCGTGTCCGTCGGCGACGCGTGGCGGATCGTCGGCGAGATCCAGCGGATCGCCGAGGAGCAGCGGGCCGCGATGCTCGAAGTCCTCGACGACCCGGACCTCGACCCCGCCGCGCTGGTCGACCCCTTCTCGGACGAGGCCGACTGACACGGGTCGACCGGCACAGGTCACGGATACGGCAGGACGGTCGCACCCCGCGCGTCCAGCGCCACGGCCATCAACGAAATCTCCTGGTGCTGTTCGTCGACGAGTGCGGTCGCACGGGTGCGCACGGCCGGCACCGCGGTCGTGTGCGCCACATCCGCCGCCATGTCGATCCCGCCCTGATGATGGCGAATCATCAACTGCAGGAACAAGATTTCACGCTCGGGGCCGGTGGCGTCGTGCAGGCGGGTCAATTCCACGTTCGTCGCGACGCCCGGCATGCCGACATGGTCGTGCCCGGTCGGCTGGGCGGGTGCACCCGCGAGTTCCAGCCAGCCGGTGAGGATTCCGATCTCCTGCACCTGCGACGTACGGATCTGCGCGGCGAGCGCACGCACGTCCGGCGCGACGTCCCGGCCGAGCATGTCGACCATGGTGATCGCCTGTTGATGGTGCATCGACATGGCCTGCGCGAACGCGATGTCGCCGTCGGTGAGCGCCACCGTCGCGGTCGCGGGGCCGGGATCGGTGCCGCCGCCGGACGAGATCCGTCCGACCGCGACACCGAGCGTCAGGCACAGTACGGCCACGGCGAGTACCAGCGTGGTGCGACGTGTCGTGCTCATCGCGGCGGATACACCGCCGGATCCAGTTGCAGCGCCATGAACCCGTTGTCCATGCACGTCACATACAGCTTGTCGCCGTGGAATTCCGGTGGCGAGAGGCACCAGTCGGCGGACAGGTCGCCGCCGACGAGCCGGCTGCGCTCGTTGACGATCCCGTCGGTTCCGGTCTCGCCCTGCAGGATCGCGCGGGCGACGGACAGAGTGCCGATGATCGGCGGGGCCGCGATCGATCCGAGCGTCGCGTGCAGCGAATTCGGCAACTGCAGGTTCTTCCCGGTCTGCGCAGGCGGGTTGAAGTACGCGATCTCCCGGAACCGGTCCGGGTCCGTCACGTCGAACACCCGGATGCCGGACTGGATCCAGCCGCACGCCATCGCGCGCGGATCGTCGGGGCGGTCGACGGTGCAGTAGTGCGCGTCGTAACTGAAGGCACCGTTCGCGGCGCTGCTCGACGCCCAGCGGTTCTGGTTCTCCGGCAGGTTGATCGCGAGCTTCGCGCTGGTGCGCCAGCGCGGGGCGGCCGGGTCGGTGATGTCGAACAGTTTCACGCCGCCGGAGCCGCCTTCGTCGACGGTGAAGATGTGCGGCACGCCGTCGTACGTGACGTACACGCTGTGCTGGCTGAGCAGGCCGTCGGTCCAGAACTTCGAACCCAGGTGCGGCAGCGGATGGCCGATCACGGTGCGCGGCGGCCGATTCTGCACCGCCGAGACGTCGAGGATTGTCATCCCGGCCAGATTCGACAGGAACATGGTGCTCCCGTCCGGCGTGAATCCCATGCCGTGCGCGGCGACACCGGTGAGGCCGCCCCACACGACCATCGGCTGCGTGGGATCGGTGAGATCGACGGCGCTGACCCAGCCCGGAGCGATCCCGGACGCCCAGTAGGTGTTGCCGTCGGGGGAGAAGGCGCCCTCGTGGGTGGTGATGGGCACCGGCATGTTCGGCAGCGAACCGGTGGTCGTGTTCAGCAACCGGGGGTGTGCGCAGTCCTCGGAGATGTCGTACACCGAGATGTAGCCGGCGCTTTCGATCAATCCGACGCCGGTGCCGACGAGCAGACCGCGCCCCTCGTGTACCTTCAGCGATTCCCAGGTGCCGCCGACCATCGCCGGTTCCGTGAGCACCGCTGTGCGCACCGGATGCGCCGGGTCGCCGACGTCGAGAACCTGCACACCGGCGTCCTCGCCGAGGAGATTGGTGGGGAAGGTCGACGCGATGTATGCGCAGTCGCCGTAGGTGGGGCTGATCGGACCGGCGCCCTGGCCCTGGTACTGCCCGATCAGGTCGATGTTGCAGTTGTATCCGCCGGTGCTGCGGCCGGAGGTGCGGTCCGCGAGCGGGACCTCGCCCTGGATCCCGGTCTCCACCAGATCTCCCGGCCGGCAGGACGCCGGGTCGACCGCGGTGTGCCACACGCCGGTGACTTCGTCGAATCCCGACGGCGGTTCTGCCGAGGCGACGGCGGAGCCGGCGAGGAGGACGGTGGCGGTGGCGAACGTGGTCACAGCCCTGATCGCGCGCCTCATCGGGTGGTTTCCACCAGGTCCCGCAGTACCGCGGTGACCTCGTCGGGGCGTTCGAGTGGCCCGCAGTGGCCCGAGTCGAGTTCGTGCAGACCCAGGGGGTGCTGCAGCCGCGCGGCGATCGCCTGCGACCGCGCAGGCGGGGCGATCCGGTCGTGACGTCCCGAGATCACCACTGCCGGAACCGGAACGTGCGCCGGGTCGACGTCGGTCACCATGTTCACCAGCAGTGCGCCGTAGCCGCCGCGTCCACGCGCGGAGGTCGCGGCGAGGATCACATCGACCTCGCGGGCGACCGACGGGTCCGCGGTGGCACCGACCGCGACACGGGCGAGCAGTTGCCGGCGCAGCGGCAGGCGACGCGGCAGCGGGAGACCTGCCGCGGGTGCCACCGACTGCGCCAACCGGCGACGCAGCGCGAGCGTGCGTTCGGGGCCGCGGAGGAACCGCAGGTTGTCGAGGATGTCGCCGGGCGTGGTGTTCACCAGCGCGACCGCCGACACCCGGGACGCCGCGTCCGCCGCGTACTTCTGCGCCCAGCTCATCACCGCGATTCCGCCCATCGAATGTCCCGCGACGACGGCGCGCTGCCCGTCCGGGACGGTCGCGGTCAGCACCGCCTGCAGATCGTCGGCGAGATGGTCGAGTTCGTAGTTGCCGGCGCGCGGGGCGTCGCTGCGGCCGTGCCCGCGATGGTCGAAGGCGACGACCCGGAACTCGCTGCTCAGATCACGAATCTGGTTGCGCCAGAACAGTGTCGAACACAGGATGCCGTGTGCCAGCACGATCGTGGGGGCGTCGTCCGGTCCGTGGATCTCGGCGTGCAGGCGGGTGCCGTCGGCGCTGCGCACGTCGACGACCCGGGCATCGGGATGCGAGTGCGTGCGGCGTTCCGCGCGGCGCAGTGCCCGGCGCGCCTGCGGCACCATACGGACGGTCCGGGGCAGTCGCGGTAGCACGGTGCGCGACGTGGCGGCGAGCGCGGCGAAGGCGAGTTCGTGGCTCCGGGTCCAGCGCATGCCGAACATCTCGCGCAGGTCCGGTGGCAGCAGACCGCCGGTGATCAGGGTCAGGACCCGTCCGGCGATCGGCCGTGAGGTGTAGTTCCAGAGGAACTTGTTGCCCACCAATGGAATCGGGGGAGGCTGCGGCGATCCGACGACCGCGAGGACGCGGTCGGTGATGTCCGAGCGCTCCAGCCGGGTCGCCGACATCTCGTCGAACCACGCGCAGAAGGCCGCCCAGTCGGCGGGCATGTCCTGCTCGCGGACGCCGTACAGCCGGCCCACCCGGCGCATCTCCAGGTAGAACTGCTCGACCTCGCCGGGACGCCAGCCGCGCCCGAGGAGTTTCTGCTGGGTGTACACGCCGTGCACCAGGCTCGCGTGAACCCAGTGGAACGCTTCGGGATTCAGTGAACTCCAGCGTGATCCGTCGGGATTCGTGCCCTTGATCGAGCGATGCAGATCCCGCAGGCGGCGTGCCGTGGCGAGCGCTTCCTCCTCTCCGTAGACGACGTCCATGATCATGTCGAGGGTGCGTTCGGCGCGCCCGTACGGGTCGGATTCGAAGACCGAGAATTCGCGCACGCCCGTCGCGACGATCGGATGCGCCACGTCGATCAGCAGCCGCCGCGAGGCGCCGAGTACGAACGTCAGGTCACCGAACACCGACCAGGCGACGGAATCCGGACCCAGCGGGGGCGGATCGAGGGGCGTGGTCTCCGGATGGGGGCGTGTCTCCACCGCGTTCGTCATGAGATCATTGGTAGCAGAATAGTCTCAGGTGCGATAGTGGATGGATGACCCGCCCCGGTGCGTCGCTACCCAGTCTTTTCGGTCGCGCGATCGAGCAGGTGTTGTCGGCGCCGGAGGCGGACGACGGGGTGTTCGACGCCGCGCTCGCCGTACTCGCCGAGCGCGGCACCCGGGCCGCGACGATGGACGACGTGGCCGCGCGCTCGGGGGTCAGTCGCGCGACGCTCTTCCGCCGTTTCGGCGGGAAGGACGCGCTGTTCGAGGCGGCGCTGGCGCGCGCGCTGCGCGGGTTCCTCGAAGAGATCGGCACGACCTTCCTCACGGTCACCGATCCGGTGGAACGCATCGAGGCGGCCTTCGTCGCGTGCCTGCGCTTTCGCCGTCGGTTCATCGCGGGGAACTCGGATCCGGCGCACGGTGCCACCCTGGTGGCGATGCTCTCGGCCGGTGACCCCTCGCCCCTCGAACTCGGCCGGCGGTTCATCGCCGCCCGCATCGTGGCCGGCCAGGCGGAGGGCGTCCTGCCTGCGGCGGACGCGGACATCCAGGCCGACGCGATCATCCGCCTGACGCTCAGCTATCTCGTGCTGCCCAGTGCCGTCTACGACCTCGACGACATCGAGGTCGCACGCTCGGTGGCCCGCAAGGCGATCGCGCCGCTGGTCACCGGCATTCCGGGCTGAGCGCCGCGGCGCTTCGCGGGCGGACGCCCCTGTTCCGGGCGGGATTTCTGTAACCTCTGGTACCGGGATTATACCGGGGGAGGTCCAACATGAGCCGACTTATTGAAACACGTTCCTACATATATGTGATATGAACGTGGTGAAACGACACCGGTGATCGACATCACAACGTACGGTGAAGTCGTTCCGGATATGGATGGTGGGGAGTTCGCGTATGTCAGTCGACGCGTCGGCCGTGATCGTTGCAGTGGCTACGGCCGCAAGCGCCCTGGTACAGGGGGCCGACATTCCGGCGGAGATCAAGGACCAGGTCACACAGGTCATCGAATCGTTCGAGGCGTCCGCGCCCGGCGTCGACCAGCAGGTAACGGACATGATCGCGACGCTGCCCGAAGCAGTTCGGCCGGCGGCGCAACAGGCGGTCGTGGACGCCACGAACTCCGTGGCGGCCGCGATCGAACCGCATCTTCCGCCCGAGGCGGCCGCGGCCCTCGTGACACCCCCGGAAAGCGCGGGACCCCCGCCCGGCCTGGCTCCCGCCGCTCCGGCACCGCGACCGAATCCGTTCGCGGTGACACCGCCGCCCGCGGTCGCGACCGGGCCGGTTGCGCAGGCCCCGGCCGGAATCACCGTCGGCGGCATCACGCTGCCGTCGATCCCGGCGATCCTGCCCGGAACGAGCCTCGCCCCGATCGGGGCCGTCGCGGTCTTCGCGCCGTGGCTCAAGAAGGCCGGGTCGCTGTGCGAGGGCATCACCACGCCCGTACTCGCCGCCCTGTACTCGGCCGAGAACGGCTTCCGCTACGGGCCCACCGCGCCGGTCTCGCCGACCGGCGCGAAAGGTCCGGGCCAGTTCATGCCGGGCACCTGGGACGCATACGGCAAGGACGCCGACGGCGACGGGATCGCGGACGTCCTCGGCATCGCCGATCCGGTGATGGCATCGGGTGCGCTGCTCTGCGACAACTACAAGCTCATCGACGACTGGAAGAAGCGCGGCCTGGTGCAGGGCGACACCCTGGACCTGACACTGGCCGCGTACAACGCCGGTATCGGCGCGGTCCGTCGCTCGGGCGGCATGCCGTCGGGCTCACCCGACTACGAGAACCAGACCAAGCCCTACGTCGCGAAGATCCGCGCGACCGAAGCGGCGTTCTCCCGGTTGCTGTCGCCGTTCCTGGGCCTGGGCCTGCCCGGCATCACCGATACCGGCAACAAGGTCGTCGACCTCGCATTCCGCTTCCTGGGCCTGCCCTACGTGTGGGGCGGCGGCAACATCAACGGCCCGTCCGGCGGCGGCTTCGACTGCTCCGGGCTCACGTCCTACGCCGTCTACGCCGCGACCGGCATCGCGCTGCCGCGCACCTCGGAAACCCAATGGCACGTCGGCACCGAGATCCCGCTGGATCAGGCCCGGCCCGGCGACCTGCTGTTCGGCAACTGGCAGGCCGGGGGACCGGGACACGTCGCCATCTACATCGGCGGCGGCCAGATGGTGCATGCGCCCACGACCGGTGACGTCGTCCGGGTCGGCGCGGTATTCCCCGACATGAAGGCCCGCAGGATCTTCTGAGTCCGGACACGAGAAAGGCCCCGACCGCACGGTCGGGGCCTTTCTCAGGCGTTCGACAGGACCGGCCGTGGATTCACGGCCGTCCGATCAGCCGTGGTACGGCTCCGCGCTGACGAGGGTCACCTTCATGGTGCCGCCGTTGGGCAGGACGTACTCACGGGTCTCGCCGACCTTCGCCTCGAGCAGCGCGCCGCCGAGCGGGGAGTTGGGCGAGTAGATCTCGATCTCGTTGCTGCGCGCACCCTCTTCACGGGTCGCGATCAGGAACGTCTCCTTGTCGCTCTCGTCTCCTTCGTAGTACACCGTGACAACCGATCCGGGCAGCGCGACACCGGACCGGGTGGGCGCAACGCCGACCTTCGCGGCACTGAGCAGCTCCTGGAGCTGGCGAATCCGGGCCTCCTGCTGGCCCTGTTCCTCGCGGGCGGCGTGGTAGCCGCCGTTCTCCTTGAGATCACCCTCTTCGCGGCGCTCGTTGATCTCGGCCGCGATGATGGGACGATTCGCGATGAGCTGGTCGAGTTCTGCCTTGAGTCGGTCGTACGACTCCTGTGTCAGCCAGGTGCCCTGGGTCTCGGTCATCCTCGATCACTTCCTTCGGGTTGGAGCCCCCGGCTCCGTCGACAGGCCGCGCACATGCAGCGACCACGACAGCATGGGCTCCTGATCGTTACCCCCACTGGGTGTGGTGAACGGAGCCGTACTGCCTACTATGCAGCAATACACGGCCCCAAAGGGTGGAACCGTGTATCCGACCATTCTAGCACCAACGCGGATCCGGGGACGGAAAGCCGCTGTTCGGTCAGGGCGTGTGCAGATATTCGGGAACGACGAAGCTGCAGCCGTAGATGTCGCCCATGCCGGGGCGCTGCGAGGTCTTCACCGTCGAATTCAGGACGACCGTTCCGGAGTCGGACGGCGGGATCAGCACCTCGCGGCGACCGGTCTCCTGGCCGTCCTTCGACCGGGCCCGGATCACGCAGACCGCCTCCTGCGAAGGGTCCCGGCGGGTCACCGTGAACTGGAGGTCGACGGTCGAATCGTCGATGACCTCGAAGGTGATGATCTCCGATTCGATCTCCGACCGGCCGAACTGCAGATACACCACGAACGCCAGGGCCAGACCGACGGCGACACTGATCGCACCGAGAACCCACTTGCGGGTGCGCCGGGACGAACCGCCGGCCGTCGGGTAGCGGCCGGCCGGGTATCTGTCGTTCGCGGTGGTGTTGCTCATCACTTTGCTTTCGTGCCCGTCTGCGCGGGCCCGGGGCCACGGCTGACGGAGGACTGGTCAGGTGGAACTATAGGGGAAGGACCGACGTGCCCCGCCTGCGGTGCCGGGCGCGCGGTCGGACAGAGCACACAACGGCGAGGTGGAGGAAACACGTGAGCGGACTACGGCTCATGGCCGTGCATGCCCATCCCGATGACGAGTCGAGCAAGGGTGCCGCCACAACGGCCCGCTACGCGGCCGAGGGGAACGAGGTCCTGGTCGTCACCCTGACCGGTGGCGAACGCGGCGACATCCTCAACCCGGCCATGGACGTCCCGGGCATCCGCGAGCGGATGGAAGAGGTGCGCCGCGAGGAGATGGCCGAGGCCGCCCGAATCCTCGGGGTGCAGCACCGCTGGCTCGGTTTCGTCGACTCCGGCCTGCCCGAAGGCGACCCCAAGCCCCCGCTGCCCGAAGGCTGCTTCGCGCTCGTTCCGCTCGAAGAACCCACCCGCAAGCTCGTCCAGGTCATCCGCGAGTTCCGCCCGCACGTCATGACCACCTACGACGAGAACGGGGGCTACCCGCACCCCGACCACATCCGCTGCCACGAGGTGTCGATGGCCGCCTACGAGGCCGCCGCCGATCCCGACTACCACCCCGAGGACGGCGAGCCGTGGAAGGTTCGCAAGCTGTACTACTCGCACGGCTTCATCCGCCGGCGCATCGAGCTGTTCCGCGACGAGTACGAACGGCGCGGTGAACGCTTCCCGATGGAGGAATGGCTCAACCGCTGGCGCACCGAACAAGGCGACATCATGGCGCGCGTGACCACCCAGATCACCTGCGGCGACTACTTCCCGCAACGTGACGACGCGCTGCGCGCGCACGCGACGCAGATCGACCCCAACGGATCGTTCTTCGCGATTCCCCTGGACATTCAGCAGAAGGTGTGGCCGACCGAAGAATTCGAGTTGGCCAAGACCCGCGTGCACACGGTGATCCCCGAGTCGGATCTGTTCGCGGGCATCGAGGACGGACGAGTGCGATGACGATCGGCATGCTGGCAGCGGACGTTCTGGCGCAGGACCCCGCAGGCCCCGAGTTCGGCAAGGCGTCCCCGGTCGGGCTGGCGCTGATCGTCGTCCTGCTCGTCGCGACGGCACTGCTCATCCGGAACATGAACAAGCGGATCGGCAAGCTGCCCGAGACGTTCCGGCCCGAGCATCCCGAGCCCGATCAGGCCGCCGACGAGGGCACCGACCGGGGCGCGGCCACCGCGCCGGGCACGGAGAAGACCGCGCCCGAGATCGAGGGCACCGAAAAGACCGAAAAGAAGGGGTCCGAGAGCAAATAGCTCTCGCTTGTCACGAGCCCCACGCTGCCCGGCGTGGCAGGCTCGGAAGCATGGCCAACCGCCTCCGCCACAGCACCTCGCCCTACCTTCAGCAGCACGCCGACAACCCGGTGCACTGGCAGGAATGGACCGACGCGGCTCTCGCCGAGGCGCGGGAGCGCGACGTGCCGATCCTGCTGTCCATCGGCTACGCGGCATGCCACTGGTGTCACGTGATGGCGCACGAGTCGTTCGAGGACGAGGCGACCGCGGCCGTCATGAACGAGAACTTCGTGTGCATCAAGGTCGACCGGGAGGAACGACCCGATCTGGACGCGGTGTACATGAACGCCACCGTCGCCACGACGGGGCACGGCGGCTGGCCGATGACGTGCTTCCTCACCGCCGACGGTGCCCCGTTCTACTGCGGCA
Organism: Rhodococcus sp. NPDC003382; assembly: GCF_053589135.1. Classification (NCBI taxonomy): domain Bacteria; kingdom Bacillati; phylum Actinomycetota; class Actinomycetes; order Mycobacteriales; family Nocardiaceae; genus Rhodococcus; species Rhodococcus sp. NPDC003382. Next base: position 158,987 of record NZ_JBSFRH010000002.1, on the reverse strand, counting down.
CCTACTACCCGAACGTCGCGCGTGGCGGCATGCCGTCGTTCACCGAACTGCTCCAGGCCGTCACCCACACCTGGCGGACCCGCCGCGACGACGTGGCCGGCGCGGCCGGTGCGATCGTGGCGGAACTGCAGCGCAGCAGCAGCGGGCTGCCGGAGGGGGCCCGGCCCGTCGACGCCGCGCTGCTCGACGTGGTCGCCGGCACGGTCGCCGCCGACGAGGACCGCACCCACGGCGGGTTCGGGGGCGCTCCGAAGTTCCCACCGTCGGCGCTGCTCGAAGGGCTGCTGCGCAGCTACGAACGCAGCGGAACGGCGGAGACGCTCGCGGTCGTCGAACGGACGGCCGACGCGATGGCGCGTGGGGGCATCCACGACCGGCTCGCCGGGGGTTTCGCCCGGTACAGCGTCGACGCGGCCTGGGTGGTGCCGCACTTCGAGAAGATGCTCTACGACAACGCGCTGCTGCTGCGGGTGTACGCCCACCTCGCACGCATCACCGGACTGGACGCGACGCGGCGCGTCGCCGAGGGCATCGCGGGATTCCTGCTGCGGGACCTGGGCACCGCCGAAGGCTGCTTCGCCTCCGCCCTCGACGCCGACACCGCAGGCGTCGAAGGCCTGACCTACGTGTGGACACCGGCGCAGTTGATCGAGGTCCTCGGCCCGGACGACGGCGCGTGGGCCGCGCGGCTCTACGAGGTCACCGAGGCCGGCACGTTCGAAGACGGTATGTCGGTGCTGCAGTTGCCGTCGGACCCCGACGACGCCGAACGCGCCGAGCGGGTGCGTGCGCGGCTGTTCGAGGCCCGGCAGTCCCGGCCGCAACCGGGACGCGACGACAAGGTCGTCACGGCCTGGAACGCATTCGCCGTCACCGCACTCGCCGAGGCCGGCGCCGCCTTCGGGCGCGCGGACTGGATCGACGCCGCCGCGACCTGCGCGCGTCGCCTTCTGGAGACGCACCTCGTCGACGGGAGGCTGCGGCGCGCGTCGCTCGGTGGTGTCGTCGGCGCACCCGTCGGCGTGCTCGAGGACCACGGAGCCCTGGTCACCGCGTTGCTCGCGCTGTATCAGGCGACCGGCGACCCGTCGTGGATCGCACCGGCCCGCGACCTGGCCGACATCGCGCTCGCGCATTTCGCCGACCCTGAGCAGCCGGGCAGCTGGTTCGACACCGCCGACGACGCGGAGACGCTCGTCGCCCGGCCCCGCGACCCGATCGACGGCGCCACCCCGTCGGGCGCGGCGCTCGTAACCGAGGCGCTGCTGACGCTGTCCGCGGCGGTCGAGGACGGCGGTCGCTACCGGGAGGCCGCCGACGCGGCGCTCGCCACCGCCGCATTGCTGCTCGAACGGGCACCCCGATCGGCCGGGCACTGGCTCACGGTCGCCGAGGCCGCGGTGCGCGGTCCGATCCAGGTGGCCGTCGTCGGCGGGGGAGAGCTGCTCGACGTCGCGCGGCGGACGGCTCCGGGCGGATCGCTCGTGGTGGGCGGTGAACCTGAGTCGTCGCCGCTGTTCGCCGGTCGGTTCCTCGTCGACGGAGCGCCGGCGGCCTATGTGTGCCGCGGGTTCGTGTGCGATCGGCCGGTGATCTCGGTGTCGGACCTGCGCGCCGCGCTGGCCGTCGGGTGACCGATCAGGCCCACGCGGACGTGGTGCGGTAGCCGAGGAAGTCGCCCGCGCTGGTGACCGGGGCTTCGAGCATGCCCGCGCACGCGTCGATGAGGAAGTTGGCGAACCCGGTCCAGTCCGGCTCCACGTCCTCTCGTTCGAGCCGTTCCTCGTAGTCGGCGCACGCGTCGATGACCAACCGTCCCAGCAGCCACGAACGCCCGGTGTACACCGAGTCCGGGAGCTCGGACACGTATGCCCGGACCCGCTGGACGAGATCCTCCACGATCGGGTCCGCGATGGTGTTCGCGGCGACGGTCTCGACCATCGACGGCACGGTCCTGAGCTGCTGGAGGAACCGTGCCCGCCAGCTCGGGACGGGCATCGACGCGAGCTGATCGGTGAAGGGAATGATCAAGCAGCCCAACAGGTCCCGCAGTCCCGGGTCGGGTCCCAGCAGTGCGACGAGTTCTCTGCGCCGGGCTGCGGCGTCCTCGGAATAACGGAGGAGCGTGGCGCGCACGAGTTCGTCCCGGCTGCCGAAGTGGTAGCTCACGGCGGAGTGGTTCGCGTTGCCCGCGTGTTCGGCGATGCGCCGGTTCGACACCGCGTCGACCCCGAAGGTGGCGAACAGTTCCTCCGCCGAATCGAGCAGTGCTCGTCGTGCTTGGTCGCCGTAACTGCCCACGATTGGTCCCGTCGCTTTCTCTCGCTCGGGTCACAGTGTGCCCCGACGCCGAGTGGGACGAAGGTCACCACGGCTCGGCTTGGCCACTTTAAGACACTCGGCGTAATTTTTTAAGTCAACCAGCGTATTTTTCCGGGCCGGGCCGTGGAGACGACCGGGTCGCCGGAGGGCATCGAGGAGTCCCCGAATTGACCGACACCATCACGCTCGAGAAGAACGACCCGCCGGGCGGCGAACCCACCGAGGCCGACCTCGCCCGCGCCCGTAAGGAACACATCGGGCGCTACGTCGCGATCTTCGTGATGCCGTTCCTGATGGTCGGGATGATGATCACCGGGTACCTGTACGCGATGCACGCCCCGGCTCCGCGCGACATGCCGATCGCGGTCGCCGGTCCCACCCAGCAGGCCTACGACTTCGCGCGTGCGCTCGAGGACGCGGATCCGGACGCCGTCGACGTCCGGATCGTCGCCGACGACGCGGCTGCGCGCGATCTCGTGCTGGCGCGTGAGGTCTCCGGTGCGGTCTCGCTGTCCGACGCCGGCACCGCCACCGTCTACACCGCGGGCGCGGCGGGAGCGTCGCAGTCGTCGCTGGTCACCGGACTGCTGGCCCCGCAGGTCCTCGGACAGGGTCTCGACCTCACCGCTCGGGACCTCGCTCCGCTGCCGGGGAACGACATGGCCGGCCTGGGCGTCATGTTCATGGCGCAGGCACTCATGCTCGCGGGCTACATGCCGCTGAGCATCATGCTGTCCAACTCCCCGGAGTTGCTGCGGTTCCGCCGCATCGTGCCGTTGCTCGCCGGATGGTCCGTCCTGATCGGCAGCCTCGTGTGGCTCGTCGCCGGGCCGATCCTCGGCGTGATCCAGGGCCACACCGCGACCGTGCTGGGAATCTGCTGGCTCTCCATCTTCGCCGTGGGCTCGGTGCAGCTGTTCCTGACCCGGATCCTCGGACCGATGGCGGTCCTGGCGGGCATGCTCTTCGTCATGGTTCTCGGCGTCCCCGCCTCGAACCTGGGCATGTCGGTCTACTCGTTGCCGTCGATCTACTCGAGCCTGCACGGCTTCCTGCCGACCGCGGCCGCGGGGGAGTCGCTGAGGTCGGTCCTGTACTTCGGTGGGGAAGGACTCGGTGGCCACCTTATGGTCCTGGTCCTCGGTGCCGTGCTCGCCCTCGCCGCGACCCTCGGTGTCGACGCCCTGAAGCGTCGCCGCAACCCCGATGCGGGGGACCCCGAGATCACGATGCCCTCGCTCACCAACGGGCCGCGTCCCGAAAGCGATCGGGTCCGCTACCTCACCCTGGCGTTCTTCCCCTTCGCCATGGTCGTGCTGATGCTCTCGATCATGCTCGGCGCGATGTACCAGCCGACGCCGCGCGCGATGCCGGTGACCGTGGTCGCCGGGACGACCGAGCAGGCCGGCCAGGTGGTCGCAGGGCTCGAGCAGAACATGGCTGGTCTGTTCGACCTGCGCACCTCCGACTCGCTCGACGAGGCACGCGCCGAGGTGCAGGACCGCACGATCGTGGCGGCCTTCGTCCTGCCGTCCGCCGCGTCGCCCACCGCGACCCTGATCACCAACGAGGCTGCCGGCATGAGCCAGCAGCAGGTCGTGCAGCGGGTCTTCGACCAGGTGGCCGGCGGCATGCAGGTGCCCCTCACCATGGAGAACGTCGCCCCGCTGCCGGACTCCGACACGATGGGCACGGTCACGCTCTACGTCGCGATGGGCTGGATCATGTCCGGTTTCATGGTGGTCGTCGTGGCCGGCGGTGCGCAGCCCGCCGCCATGGTCCTGCGGCGCATGCTGCCCATCGCCGCCGGATGGGCGCTGTTCATGCCGGCCGTGCTCTGGGTGATCGCCGACCCCATCACCGGAGCGGTCGACGGGCACTTCCTGCCGCTGTGGGGAGTGGGGATCGTCGCGACGTTCACGACCTCGATGTTCACCCTGGCGCTGCACCGCCTGTTCGGGCTGCTCGCCGTCATCCCCGCGGTCGGGACCTTGATGTTCCTCGGCGTGCCGGCCTCGAACGGCGCGATGTCGATGTACATGACGCCGGAGATCTTCAAGTTCCTGCACGGCGTGCTGCCGATGCCGGCGGCGGTGGAGTCGGTCCGCTCGATCCTGTACTTCGGCGGCGACGCCGTCGGGTCGCACCTGGTCACCTTCGTGATGTGGGGTGTGGTGTCGCTGCTGTTCGTCGTCGCGATCGATGCCGTCCGGTCACGGAAGGAACCCGCCGAGCAGGCGATCGACGCCTGAACCGCCCCGAACTCCGCAGAACCCCGACCGGCACATCTCGCCGGCCGGGATTCTCCGGTTCAGGCGAACACGGCCGGTTCAGGCGAACACGACCGGTTCAGGCGAACACCACGAGCCAGACCGCGACCGCATGACACAGTGCCGCGAGCACGGTCGCGGCGTGGAAGAACTCGTGATGCCCGAACGTGTGCGGCCACGGGTTCGGCCATTTCGTCGCGTACAGCACCGCGCCGACGCTGTAGAGGATGCCGCCGATCAGCAGGAGCAGCATCGGGACCAGCCCGGCCGTGTCGACCACCGTGCCGGCGACCGGGACGATCGCCCAGCCGAGCAGCAGATACAGGGGCACGCCGACCCAGCGAGGAGCGGTCGGCCACAGCATCTTCAGCGCCACACCCGCCACCGCGCCCGACCACACCACGATCAGGAGGGTGCGGCCGGTGTCCGGCGGGAGGGCGAGGGTCGCGAACGGGGTGTAACTGCCGGCGATGAACAGGAAGATCATCGAGTGGTCGGCGCGCTTCATCCACATGCGAGCGCGGGGATCGTGCCAGTGCACCCGGTGATAGAGGGCGCTGACGCCGAACACCCCGCACACCGTGAGGCTGTAGATCGCGGTCGCGATGCCCGCGGGTGGTTCGGCGATGGTTGCGGCCAGGGCGACGAGCACGATGCCCGCGATCACCGAGACGGCGAACGCCCACAGATGGATCCATCCCCGCAGGCGCGGCTTCACCGGCAGTTCGTCGATCCCGAACACCGCCATAGGCCCGACCCCCTTCGTACTGCTCGGTAACCTACGCAACCGTAGGTTCTTGCTGGAATGTCACGTTACCCCTGTGCCGCCCGCGCCGCGTGTGGGTGTGACCACCATCGCGACCGGAGGGTCCGGTGGGCGTAGTGTGACCCCCGTGGTGATGTCGGGGTGAATGCGCGCGGGGTGTTGTATCAGCTGTACGAACGGCGTCTGCTGCGCCAACTCGAAGGTGCTCAGCACCCGCGGCACGTCGCTGTCATGTGTGACGGCAACCGTCGCTGGGCCCGGGAGAACGGTTTCACCGACGTCAGTCACGGCCACCGTGCCGGCGCCCGCAAGATCGCCGAGTTGCTCCGCTGGTGCGACGCGGCGGGCATCGAGACCGCGACGATTTATCTGCTGTCCACGGAGAACCTGCGCCGCGAACCCGAGGAACTCGACGTCCTGATCGAGATCATCACCGACGTCGTGGAGGAGATCTCCGGGCCGGAGCAGAACTGGAGCGTCAAGATCGTCGGCACGCTGGAGTTGCTGCCCGAGGAGCAGGCCCGCCGGCTCAGCGAGGCCGCCTGCCGCACCGAAGGACGCACCGGCACCCACGTCAACGTCGCCGTCGGCTACGGCGGGCGGCAGGAGATCGTCGACGCCGTCCAGTCGCTGCTGCGGGAGAAGCAGGCCGCCGGGCTGTCCGGTGAGGAACTGATCGAGTCCGTCACCGTCGACGCCGTCGACGGGCACCTCTACACCTCCGGCCAGCCCGACCCCGACCTCGTCATCCGGACGTCGGGGGAGCAGCGGCTTTCCGGGTTCCTGCTGTGGCAGAGCGCGTACTCGGAGATCTGGTTCACCGAGGCCTACTGGCCGGAATTCCGTCGCGTCGACTTCCTGCGCGCCCTACGCGATTTCGCTGCCCGGCACCGCCGCTTCGGGGCGTAGCACCCGGTAGCCGCGCCCGTGCCCGTGCGCGTTTTCGGTAGCAGCCGCTACCGAAAACGCGCACGAGGGGCGGGGGTCAGAGCTTGCGCAGCCGCAGCCGGTTGATGGCGTGGTCGGCGTCCTTGCGCAGCACCAGCGTCGCGCGCGGACGGGTCGGCAGGATGTTCTCGACCAGGTTCGGCAGGTTGATCGAGTGCCAGATCTCCTTGGCCGCGTTCACCGCATCGCGATCGGACAGGTTCGCGTAGTGGTGGAAGTGCGCGTCCGGATTCGCGAAGGACGTCTTGCGGAGCGCGAGAAACCGTTCCACGTACCACTTTTCGATGTCCTCGATGCGGGCGTCGACGTAGATCGAGAAGTCGAACAGGTCCGAGACCATCAGGCGCGGACCGGTCTGCAGGACGTTGAGGCCCTCGATGATGAGGATGTCCGGCTGCCGAACCACGTGGTACTGACCGGGAATCACGTCGTACGAGATGTGCGAGTACACCGGCGCCGCGACCTCCGCGGCCCCGGACTTGACCTCCGTCACGAAACGGAGCAGCTTCCGGCGGTCGTAGCTCTCGGGAAAACCCTTGCGGTGCATGATGTTCCGACGGATCAGCTCTTTGGTCGGATACAGGAATCCGTCGGTGGTGACCAGGTCGACCCGGGGGTGGTGGTCCCAGCGCGCGAGCAGTGCCTGCAGCACACGTGCGGTGGTGGACTTGCCGACGGCGACCGAACCGGCGACCCCGATCACGAACGGCACCTGCTGGTCCGGGTGTTTCTCCCCGAGGAACGTCGCGGTCGCGGCGAACAACCGCTGCCGGGCCGCGACCTGGAGGTGGATCAACCGCGACAGCGGCAGGTACACCTCGGCGACCTCCGCGAGATCGATCTGCTCGCCGAGGCCGCGCAGGCCGATGAGTTCGTCCTCGGTGAGCACCAGCGGCGTCGCCTTGCGCAGCGTGCGCCACTGCTTGCGGTCGAACTCGACGTACGGGCTCGGCTCGCTCAGACGTGCCATCGACACGATCCTTCCGCGGCTAGCGAACCGGCAGTGCAGCCCGGGTGCGGCTTGCGACGAAGGAAGTCCATGCACCGAATTGTGCGCGCTGCCACAGCGGCGTGTCCGCCCGGGGTCCCGCATCGGAGTGTCCGGCCCCGTCGCGACGCCGCACGAACGACTAGTGTTCGGAAGCATGGGATCGGACGGTTTCGTGCGTGAATATCTGCTGCTCGGCCTCGCTTTCGACCGGCTCGAGGAGGGCTTCGTCGACGCGTACACCGGCGACGCGTCGCTGCGTCGCCAGGTGGAGAACGCGCCGAAACCGGATCCCCGTGACCTATCCCACACCGCGAACCGGCTCCGCGCGGAACTGGCGGGCGCCGGATTGTCCGACGAACGCACCCGGTTCCTCGACGTGCACCTGCGCGCCATGGAGTGCTCGGCACGCAAATTCGCAGGTGAGGACATAGCTTTCGTCGACGAGGTCGAGGCGTACTTCGACGTGCGCATCGCCCCCGGCAACGAGGACGACTACCGCGACGCGCATCGTCGTCTCGACGCGCTGCTCCCCGGATCGGGACCGCTCGCCGAACGCCTGCAGGCTCACCGCAAGAGCGAGATCGTGCCCGCCGACCGCCTCGCCGAGTGCGTCGAGGCGTTCTCCAGCGCACTGCGCGACAAGGTTCGGGCCGTGTACCCGCTGCCGGAGGCCGAGCAGATCGAATACGAGGTGGTCGGCGACAAACCGTGGTCGGGTTTCAACTACTACCTGGGGAACTACCGCTCCCGCGTGGCGATCAACTCCGACCTCGAGCAGCACATGTCGCACCTGCCGCGCCTGATCGCGCACGAGGCGTACCCGGGTCACCACACCGAACACTGTCGCAAGGAAGCCGGTCTGGTCGCCGGCGGGCAGGCCGAGCAGACGCTGTTCCTGGTGAACACCCCGCAGTGCCTCATGGCGGAGGGTCTGGCCGACCTCGCGCTCGAGGCGATCGTCGGCCCGGGATGGGGCCGGTGGGCTCAGGAGATCTACGCCGACCTCGGCCTGCGTTTCGACGGCGAACTGGCGGAGCAGCTGCACGAGGCGTCCGCGGGGCTGCTGTCGGTGCGTCAGGATGCCGCGCTGCTGCTGCACGACCGCGGTCGCAGCCACGACGACGTCGCCGCGTTCCTGCAGCGTTGGTCGCTGTCGACCCCGGAACGGGCACGGCAGTCGCTGCGATTCCTGTCCTCGCCGCTGTGGCGCGCGTACATCAGCACGTATGTGGAGGGTTACCGGCTGCTCGGCGGCTGGCTCGAGCGGGTTCCGGCCGGTGCCGAGCGTGCCGAACGGTTCCGCAGGCTGCTCGACGAACCGCTGGTGCCGAGTTCGCTGCGGTGACCTCGATCACGGCGGGGTCCCGGGTTCCTGATTTCGGGATGCGCTTCGTAGACTGGAGGTCGTATCCTGCCGCCCCCAGCTTGGAGAATCCTCGATGACCACCGTGCCTGGCACCGACGTCAACACTGCCTCGCTCGCCGATCTCGACCCGGAAGTCGCGCAGGCGATGGCGGGTGAGTTGTCCCGTCAGCGCGACACCCTCGAGATGATCGCGTCGGAGAACTTCGTTCCGCGCGCCGTGCTGCAGGCCCAGGGCAGCGTGCTGACCAACAAGTACGCCGAGGGCTACCCGGGTCGCCGCTACTACGGCGGCTGCGAGAACGTCGACATCGTCGAGGACCTCGCGCGCAACCGCGCCAAGGAACTGTTCGGTGCCGAGTTCGCGAACGTGCAGCCGCACTCCGGCGCCCAGGCGAACGCCGCGGTGCTCATGGCGCTGATGACGCCGGGCGAGAAGCTCCTCGGCCTCGACCTCGCGCACGGTGGCCACCTCACCCACGGCATGAAGCTGAACTTCTCCGGCAAGCTGTACGACGTCGCGTCCTACGGGGTCAGCAAGGAAGACCACCGTATCGACATGGACGAGGTCCGCGACATCGCGCTGCGGGAGAAGCCGAAGGTCATCGTCGCCGGCTGGTCGGCGTACCCGCGTCACGAGGATTTCGCCGCGTTCCGGTCGATCGCGGACGAGGTCGGCGCCTACCTGTGGGTCGACATGGCGCACTTCGCCGGTCTGGTCGCTGCCGGCCTGCACCCGTCGCCCGTGCCCTACGCCGACGTCGTGTCCACCACCGTGCACAAGACCCTCGGCGGACCCCGCTCGGGTCTGATCCTGGCCAAGCAGGAGTGGGCCAAGAAGATCAACTCCGCGGTGTTCCCGGGCCAGCAGGGCGGACCGCTCATGCACGCGATCGCCGCGAAGGCCGTCGCCCTGAAGATCGCCGCCGGCGAGGAGTTCAAGGATCGTCAGCGGCGCACGCTCTCCGGCGCGAAGATCCTCGCCGAGCGCCTGTCGCAGGCGGACGTCGCCGACAAGGGCATCTCCGTGCTCACCGGTGGCACCGACGTGCACCTGGTGCTGGTGGACCTGCGCAACTCGGAGCTCGACGGCCAGCAGGGTGAGGACGCGCTGCACGAGGTCGGCATCACCGTCAACCGCAACGCCGTGCCGTTCGACCCGCGCCCGCCGATGGTCACCTCCGGCCTGCGCATCGGCACCCCGGCCCTCGCGACCCGCGGATTCGGCGACGAGCAGTTCACCGAGGTCGCCGAGATCATCGCGCAGACCCTGATCGGTGGCGCCGACGTCGACGCGCTGCGCGCCCGCGTCAGCAAGCTGGCTCAGGATGTGCCGCTGTACCAGGGCCTGGAGGACTGGACGCTCATCTGATCGCCCGCCTGCGTTAACGCATTCTTCACCGACACGCCCCGCGCTCATCGAGCGTTCGGGGCGTGTCGGCGTTAGCGTCGACGTTGTAGCCGACACAGTTGCCGGTTACACGGGAGGTCCTGGTCGTGGCTGAGGCAATCAGTGCGAGGGGCCGGCACCCGGCCCTCGTGTCCGTAGCGGACACCCGGGACGACCGGCCCACCGAGAAAGACACTTGCGTGGTGCCGCGCAGGTCTAGGAGCCTCACGTGACCGCAACACGCTCCGTCCCCGCTCGCACCGGCGATCGCTCCGCGAAGTCCGCTGCGAAGAAGTCCCCGGTCCGCACGTACGTGCTGGACACTTCGGTGTTGCTCTCCGATCCGTGGGCGGTGACCCGCTTCGCAGAACACGAGGTGGTGCTCCCCCTGGTGGTGATCGGGGAACTGGAGGGCAAACGGCATCATCACGAACTGGGCTGGTTCGCACGCGAATCGCTTCGGCTGCTCGACGATCTGCGCCTCGAGCACGGTCGTCTCGACCAGCCGATCCCGATCGGTGACGCCGGCGGCACCCTCCACGTGGAGCTGAACCACACCGACCCGTCGGTGTTGCCCGCCGGGTTCCGCACCGACGACAACGATTCCAGGATCCTGGCGTGCGCGCTCAATCTCGCGGTCGGCGGCCGGGACGTGGTGCTGGTCAGCAAGGACATCCCGTTGCGGGTGAAGGCGGGCGCCGCGGGTCTGCCCGCCGACGAGTACCACGCGCAGGACGTGGTGATCTCCGGTTGGACGGGCATGACCGAACTCGACGTGGACCGGTCCGTGATCGACACCCTGTTCTCCGAGGGAGTCATCGACCTCGACGAGGCGCGGGATCTTCCGTGCCACACGGGAATCCGGATGCTCGGTGGGGCGTCGAGCGCGTTGGGCCGGGTGACTCCGGACAAGCGGGTGCAGCTGGTGCGCGGCGACCGCGAGGCCTTCGGGCTGCACGGACGTTCCGCGGAACAACGTGTGGCGCTGGACCTTCTGCTCGACGATTCGGTCGGCATCGTGTCCCTCGGTGGGAAGGCCGGCACCGGCAAATCGGCGCTCGCGTTGACCGCCGGGCTGGAAGCGGTGCTCGAGCGGCGCACCCAGCGCAAGGTCGTGGTGTTCCGCCCGCTCTACGCGGTCGGCGGCCAGGATCTCGGCTACCTGCCGGGCAGCGAGAGCGAGAAGATGGGACCGTGGGCGCAGGCGGTCTTCGACACCCTCGACGGCCTGGCCAGCCCCGCCGTGATGGACGAAGTGATCAGCCGCGGCATGCTGGAGGTGTTGCCGCTCACGCATATTCGCGGCCGGTCGCTGCACGACTCGTTCGTGATCGTGGACGAGGCGCAGTCCCTCGAGCGCAACGTGCTGCTCACGGTGCTCTCACGGCTGGGGTCCGGTTCGCGGGTCGTGCTCACCCACGACGTCGCGCAGCGCGACAACCTGCGTGTGGGTCGTCACGACGGCGTCGCCGCGGTCATCGAGAAACTCAAGGGGCACCCGCTGTTCGCGCACGTGACCCTCACGCGCAGCGAGAGGTCGCCGATCGCCGCGCTGGTCACCGAGATGCTCGAGGAATTCGCCCCCGGCGCCTGAAATCCGTTGGGTGATGGGACATCCATCCGGTCTCACCGGGTGGATGTTCCCATCCTGCGGGTTCGTGGTCGGTCAGGCGGGGCCGAGCTCGGCCTCGAGGACCTCCTGGGTGACGCGCATCGCGGCGAGGGCGGCGGGGGAGCCGCAGTAGGCGGCCGAATGGATGACGGCTTCGGTGATCTCGGTGCGCGTCAGGCCGTTTCGGAGGGCGCCGCGGATGTGGCCGCGCAGCTCGTTCTCGGCGCGGAGGGCGATGAGCATGCCGATGTTGAGCAGGCTGCGGCTGCGGCGATCGAGACCGGGACGGGTCCACACCGCGCCCCACGCGTGCTCGGTCACGAACTCCTGCAAGGCCTCCGAATCCGTGCCACGGGCACGGTCGAACGCGCGCTCGACGAAGTCGTCGCCCATCACCTCCCTGCGGACCTCGAGTCCGGCCTCGAAACCGGGGGTGCGCTCGGCGTCGCTCATCGTACTGCTCCCTGTTCACACCGCCGAACGGTTCGGCGGCCTCGAGAATTCTACGACCGGCGCAGCACCGCCCGGAGGACACCGGTCGCGGTGGCTCCCAGGAAGGTGGCCATGTCGTAGTGGTCGCGCCACACCCGGATCCGTCCGTCGCGCACCTCGAACGTGCCGCACACCCAGAACGCGATCGACACCCGGCCCACCCGCAGCACGTCGGTGCGTTCGGTCAGCACCACGCCGTTCCCGTCGTCGGCGATGTGGTGCATCACCACGTTCAGGCCTACCGAGGGGCGGGACATTCCTTGGAGCGTGCGGCTGACCCTCGGGAGCCCGCGCAGCGTCGGCAGTCCGGTGTTGTACCAAGCGATTTCGGGATCGAGCAGCGCGACCGCGGTGGCGATGTCGGATGCCGCCAGTGCGTCGAGGAAATTGCGCACCACCGCGATCGCGGACTGGGAAGTGGTCGTGTCGGATGTGGTCATGATGCTCCCTGTCGTGTGAAGGTTCCCATGCCGTCGGAATTCCAGTACTCGAACGTCACCGCATCGGGGGTGAACGTCGCGGTCGAGATCGTCCCGTCCGGGGCGTTCTCGCCGGTGACTTCGAACGTGAACACGTCACCGTCCCAGTGGGTCAGCGGATAGGTCTGGCCCACCGGCCCGATCGTGAGCGCGAGGCTGCCGTCCCGCTGGTCGATGCGTGCCGGTCCGAAGTACGGATTGTCGTAGATCCCGGTGTACCGGTCGAGGGGCTTCGCCGGCGCCGGATCCGTGGGCGGCTCCTGGCCGACCAGCGAACCCTTCGGGTCGGCGTAGGCCGAATATGCCTTCTCGTACAGCCCTGCCCAGTCCTCGCGGATCTCCCCGAACTGCACCAGGTCGACGAACTCGGCATTGAGCGTGTCGGGGACCCCGATCGGCGCGGCGTTGGTGAGCGTGACGATCGCGACGTCGGCCGACGGCACCGCGGTGAACGCGGTGGCCGCGCCGAGTGCGAACGCCCCCGCGTGACCGACCGAGGTCCGTCCCGACGCGAGCGTTCCGACGTTGAACCCGTAGCCGTAGAAACCGCCGCGGCTGTCCGGGGTCGCGGGCGCACGCGACACCACCTGCGGGGACAGTGCGGGTTGCAGCGCCGACGCCTCGACGACGGTGCGCCCCTCGAACTGCCCGTCGGCGAGCAGCATGGTGAGCCATTTCGCCACGTCGTTCACCGACGAGGAGATCCCGCCAGCCGGCGATTGCTCGTCCGGATCGCGGACCTCACGCGCGACGTACTCGCCGTCGACCAGCATGTGCCCCGGCGCCCGGTTCTCCCGAGCGGTGAAATCGTCGAATCGTGAACTGGTCGAGCTCATTCCGAGCGGCTCGTACAGTACTCGCTGCGACAGGTCGGCCCAGTCCGCACCCGCCGCGTCCGCGACCGCCTGGGCTGCCGCGGTCACACCGAAGTTCGTGTAGTCGTAGGTGATACGGAAAGGCGAGAGGGGAAGCAGCCGCAGCCGTTCGAGAATCTGCGCGCGATCGTAGCCGAGATCCTCGAGGTCGTCGCCGGCGTGATCGGGCAGCCCCGAACGGTGTGCGTACAGGTCCCCGACGGTGACGTGTTCGGTGACGTACGGTTCGGCGAGCGCGAAGGTCGGAAGGTGCTCGATCACGGGATCGTCCCAGCCGACCACACCGGCACCGACCTGCTGGGCGACGACGGTCGCCCCGATCGACTTCGACATCGACGCGAGCTGGAACACCGTGTCGGCATCGACCGGCTCGTCGGAACCGGCCGCGCGGACACCGAAACCCTTCGCATACACGGTTTCCCCGTCGTGCACGACCGCGACCGCCATACCCGGGATCCCGGTGTGATCGAGCAGTTTCTGCGCGAGGCCGTCGAGCTGCGCGATCGCGTCGTCGATCTGCCCGTCCGGAATGGGAACTCCCGCAACCTGGTCGGGCGCGAGATCGGCGGTCTCGGAGGGCTGCGACGGGGGTCGGTCGCGATCGTTCGGGTCGATCGTGACGCAGCCGGTCGCCGTGGCCGCGAGAGCGAGCACGACACCGAGCGCGAAGCGAGGGAATGCACGCATGAGCGACCTTTCCGTCGGTCGGATGATAGTCCCGCGCGAGCCTGCCTGTCGGCGAAAGCGTACCCCCGGGTCCGGGAACTGCAACGATTCGGAGGAGTCTGTGCGGATTCGCGACGAGGCACGCGAGGGGATGGCAGCGTGCGAAGGGACGCATGCGTAGTGCACAGCCGTGTAGTTCAGCAGTGAGGAGTCAGCCGTGAAGGGAATCCCACGACGAGTCGCCACCACCGCCGCCGCGGTTGCCACCGTCGGGCTGGTGGTCGCGGGCTGCAGCGACGACAACGACACCACCTCCGAGAGCGCCTACCAGAGTGAGACCAGTGCCGCCGAGGCCGCGCAGTCCGCTGCGGAGTCGGTGGTGGAGAGCGCCCAGTCCGCGGTCGAGAGCGCTGCCGAGAGCGCCGTGGGCGCCGCCGAGAGTGCCGGAAACGAGATCGCCGGTGACGCGACCACCGTGGTGGCCGGCCCCGACGGTCAGGAATACGCGATCAGCGGCGCTGTCCTCGACAAGTACAACGAGACCGGGGGAGCGGCCGGTCCGCTCGGCCCGCCGACCGGAAGCCAGGAGAGCATAGGCGACGGCAGCATCGGCGAATTCGAAGGCGGCGTCATCGCGTGGAGTCCGGACACCGACGCCCACATCGTGGGGGGCGAGATCCGGGTCGCGTGGGAGGCCGCCGGTGGTGCCGCCGGCGAACTCGGCTTCCCCACCAGCGACGAACATCCCATCCCCGGCGGTGTGCAGAGCGATTTCGAGATGGGGCACATCACCTTCATCGACGGCAGGACCGAGGTCGTCACCGAGTAGCGTCCGCCGGTGTGTCGGGACGTTTGGCGTCTCCTGGGCGCGGGAAGCCGGTCCTCATGGCTACCTACAGAGTGATCAACCCGGAGGGCGAGGTCGTGGACACCCGCGACATCGAGAGCGCGGAGGACGCGCACGCCTGGTTCGTCGATCAGCGAGCCGACAACAGCGAACTCGGCTGGCGGATGGAGGCTCGGCACGAGGACGGCACGTGGCACTTCTTCGACGACACGGAGGGTGCGGCGCAGTGACGTGTGCGCCGCACCCGTCCTCGTCTAGGAGTCGCGCTCGACGTTCGTCATCGCGAGCACGTCGAGGCGCCGGTCCAGTTCCTCCTCGCTGAGGCCGTCGCCGATCAGACCCCGGTCCACGACGGTCTGTCGGATCGTCTTCTTCTCCTTCAACGCCTGCTTGGCGACCGCCGCGGCCTCCTCGTATCCGATCGCCGAATTCAGCGGCGTCACGATCGACGGCGACGATTCCGCCAGCGTCCGAAGGTGTTCGACGTTCGCCTCCAGCCCGGTGATGCACCGGTCGGCGAACAACCGGGACACGTTCGCGAGCAGGCGCATCGATTCGAGCAGGTTCCGCGCCATCACCGGGATGTACACGTTCAGCTCGAACGCCCCGGCCGCGCCGCCCCACGCGACAGTGGCATCGTTCCCCACGACCTGTGCCGCGACCTGGGTGACTGCTTCGGGCAGAACAGGATTGACCTTGCCGGGCATGATCGAGCTGCCCGGCTGCAGGTCGGGCAACCGGATCTCGCCGAGCCCGGTCAGCGGACCGGACCCCATCCACCGGATGTCGTTCGCGATCTTCGTCAGCGACACCGCGATCGTGCGCAGCGCACCCGACGCCTCGACGAGCCCGTCCCGCGCGGCCTGCGCTTCGAAACTATCGCGGGCGGGGCGCAACTCGTCGATGCCCGTGGACTCGACGAGTTCGGCGACGACCAGCCGCCCGAACCCCTCGGGGGCGTTCAGCCCGGTGCCGACGGCGGTGCCGCCGATCGGCAGCTCTCCGAGTCGCGGCAGGCACGCCTGCACCCTTTCGATCCCGGCCTCGACCTGCCGGGCATAGCCCCCGAACTCCTGCCCGAGCGTCACCGGAACGGCGTCCATCAGATGCGTGCGCCCGGACTTGACGACGGTGCGCCACTCGGTGGCCTTCGCGGCCAGCGCGGCGTGCAGATGCTCGAGCGCGGGAATCAGATCGCGCACCGCGGCTTCGGTGGCGGCGACGTGCGTCGAGGTGGGGAAGGTGTCGTTCGACGACTGCGACATGTTGACGTCGTCGTTGGGATGCACCGTCACCCCGTTGCGGGCGGCGATCGACGCGATGACCTCGTTGGCGTTCATGTTCGAGCTGGTGCCCGAGCCGGTCTGGAAGACGTCGATGGGGAACTGGTCGTCGTGCTCACCGGCCGCGATCTCACCGGCCGCGGCGATGATCGCGTCCGCCTTGCCGGCGTCGAGCAGCCCCAGGTCCTTGTTGACCTGCGCGCAGGCCGCCTTGAGCAGGCCGAGCGCCCGGATCTGGGCGCGTTCGAGACCGCGACCCGAGATGGGGAAGTTCTCCACGGCGCGCTGCGTCTGCGCGCGCCACAGGGCGTCGACCGGAACCCGGACCTCGCCCATCGTGTCGTGTTCGATGCGGAACTGCGGTTCGCTGTTCTCAGTCATGAACCTCAGCTTGCCACCGAGGCGGCTTCGCCGCCGGTGTGTCGAAGTGGCGGTTCCGACCGCCACAAAGACACACCGGCGCGAAGCGCACTGTCAGGGCATCGGGGGCTGCGCGCCGTCGACACCGGTGAAGTTGATCGACGAGAACTCGTGCAGCTTCTCGAGGCGGTGGTAGGCCTCGATCATGCGGACCGTGCCGGACTTGCTGCGCATGACGATCGACTGCGTGGTCGCGCCGCCGCCGTAGTACCGCACGCCCTTGAGCAGGTCGCCGTCGGTGACACCGGTCGCGCAGAAGAAGATGTTCTCGCCGGTGACGAGTTCCTCGGTGGTCAGGATCCGGTCCAGGTCGTGGCCGGCGTCGATGGCCTTCTGCCGCTCGGCGTCGTCCTTGGGGGCGAGCTTGCCCTGCAGCGCGCCACCCATACAGCGCAGCGCCGCCGCGGCGATGATGCCCTCCGGGGTGCCGCCGATGCCCAGGAGCATGTCGACACCGGAATCGGGGCGGGCGGTCGCGATCGCACCGGCGACGTCGCCGTCGGAGATCAGGCGGATGCGCGCACCGGTCTCCCGGATCTCCCGGATGATCTCGGAGTGCCGCGGACGATCCAGGATCGTGACGGTCGTATCGGAGATGGTGCGATTCTTGGCCTTCGCGACGCGACGGATGTTCTCGGCGACACCCGCGGACAGGTCGATGACGTCGGCAGCCTCGGGACCCACGGCGATCTTGTCCATGTAGAACACGGCCGACGGGTCGAACATGGCGCCGCGCTCGGCGACCGCGAGGACCGCGATCGCGCCCGGCGCACCCTTCGACATCAGCGTGGTGCCGTCGATCGGGTCGACGGCGACGTCGCACAGGGGGCCGTCGCCGTTGCCGACCTCCTCGCCGTTGTACAGCATCGGGGCTTCGTCCTTCTCGCCCTCGCCGATCACCACGATGCCCTGCATCGACACCGAGCTGACCATGTGACGCATCGCGTCGACGGCGGCACCGTCGCCGCCTTCCTTGTCGCCGCGGCCGACCCAGCGGCCTGCCGCCATCGCCGCGGCCTCCGTGACGCGGACCAACTCGAGGGCGAGGTTGCGGTCCGGAGCTTCGCGGTGCGATGGGGTGGCCGTCATGGGCTACTGCCTCCTGATGCTGTCGGTCGACGCGGTGCGCCGGCACGAGGGACGGCCGTCGAGTCGCGCGGCCGCCGAATCCGATGGTGGTTCAGGCTGCAATTGTCTCATCAGCGCCGGTGCGGCGGAGGCTGGGACCCGGACCGGCCGCGGCCCGTTCCTGCGGAGGCTGTCAGACTGGACGCGTGGCTTCCGAGAAACCCCGCATCCTGAACGACGCCCGTGACATGACGTGGTCGCTCATTCCGCTCGTCCTGGCGTGCCTCGTCATCGCTGCGATCGCAAGCCAATGCTCGTTCAACCCGGGCGGTCCCACCGCGGGTCCGGTGCCGAGCTTCGACATCGATGCAGGTCTCGAGTACGACGCGAGGGAACTGGGATTCCCCATCCGGCATCCGCAGGTCCCCGAGGACTGGCAGGCCAACTCGGGCAGCCGCAGCATCATCACCGGCCAGCAGGGCGGCGACTCGAGCACGGTCGGGTTCATCACCCCGTCCGGCCGCTACGTGCGCTTCACCCAGTCCAACGCCGGTACCGACGAGCTCGTGCGGTTCGTCGCGGGCTCGAGCCGGTTCGTCACCGGCACCGAGACCATCGACGGCCGCGACTGGACGGTGTACGCCGAGGAGGGGAGCGAGCCGCTGTGGGTCTCGGACTTCGGTGACGTGCGGATCCTGATCGGCGGATCCGGCGACGAAGCCGAGTTCGCCACGATCGCTGCCGCGGCGAACGCAGCGGAGCCGCTCACCCCGTAGGCCGCGACCGGGCCGGTCGGTTGTCCCCGACCGGTCAGTCTTCTTCGTCGTCCTCGCTGTGCGACAGGGCGTTCTCGACCCGTTGCCGAGCACCCGCGAGGTGCTCCTCGCACCGCTTGGCGAGCGCTTCGCCGCGCTCCCACAGCGCCAGCGACTCGTCCAGGTCCAGGCCACCCTGTTCGAGCATCTTCACCACGTTGACCAGTTCGTCGCGGGCCCTCTCGTAGCCGAGCTCCGCCACATCCGCGTTCGTGTCACTCACACCGTCATCCTCGTCGTCACTTCTCTCGTCCCATCACCGCGGCCCGCGCGGCACCGTCACCGACCCGGACCCGCAACTGGGTTCCCGGGGGCATCTCGTCGATCGACCGGACGACCTCCGGGTCGCCGTCGGGCACGATCCGCTGCACTACCGCGTAGCCGCGTGCGAGGGTCGCGGCCGGACCCAGCGTCGCCAGCCGGGCCCGCAGATGCTCGATCGTGGTGGCCTGCGCCGCCAGCACCCGATCGATGTCGCGGCGACCGGCCTGCCGTAACCGCTCGACCTCCTCGCCACGCTGATCGATCGCGCGCAGCGGATCGGCCAGGACCGGCCGGGACCGCAACTGTGCCACCACGTGCTCCTCGCGGCGCACCCAGTTGCGCAGCGCCGACGCGGCGCGCGCCCGCAGATCGTCGACGAGCGCCTGCTCGGCGGCGGCATCCGGCACGACCCGTTTGGCGGCGTCGGTGGGGGTGGCGGCCCGCAGATCGGCGACGTGATCGCACAGCGGACTGTCGGGTTCGTGGCCGATCGCGCTGACCACCGGGGTCGTGCACGCGACGATCGCGCGGCACAGCGTCTCGTCGGAGAACGGCAGCAGATCCTCGACACTGCCGCCGCCGCGGGCCAGGACGATCACGTCCACCGCGGGGTCGGCGTCGAGTTCGGCGAGCGCATCGAGGATCTGCGGTACCGCGGTCGGGCCCTGCACCGCAGTGTTGCGGATCTCGAACCGCACCGCGGGCCACCGGCGCTGCGCCACCGACACCACGTCGTGCTCGGCGGCGCCGCCGCGGCCGGTGATCAGGCCGATACGGCCCGGTAGGAACGGCAGCGGCCGCTTGAGCCGCGGATCGAACAGACCTTCCGCTGCGAGCAGCGCGCGCAGCCGTTCGATGCGGGCGAGCAGTTCGCCGATGCCGACCGCGCGGATCTCGGTGACACGCAGCGAGATGCTGCCGCGCGCCGGCCAGAACGACAGTTTCCCGAACATCACGACCCGCGCGCCCTCGACCAGCGTCACCGGCGAACTGTGGATCAGCTGCGGGGAGCACGTCACCGACAGGGACATGTCCACCGAGGGATCACGCAGGGTCAGGTACGCCGTGCGCGTTCCGGGGCGCACGTTCATCTGGGTGATCTGGCCCTCGACCCAGATCGTGCCGAGCCGATCGATCCAGCCCGCGACCTTCTGCGACACGGTGCGTACCGGCCACGGATTGTCCGCGGAGTTCGGTTGGGTGGTGGGATGCGCCGAGGTCACTTCGTGGTGGTGGTCGTGATCCGATTCGACAACATCGTCACGAACGGCGCCCGCGCCCGTGTCGCGTTCTCGTAGTCGAGCAGCGCCGTCAGGTCCTCCACGGACAGGGTGCGCAGGCGCGCACGCAACTGCGCAAGGGTCAGCGAGGTGTAGTCGAGGTCCTCGACGATCCCGGGCACCTCGGTCTCCGCCGCGGTCGGGGCCGGTTTCGCGCTCTCACCCGGTTCCGGGGCGTCGGCCGCTTTCTCGGCCGCGGTTTCGGTCTCGACGGCCGGCGGCATGGAATACAGCGCGAACCGGCCGGGCGCCTCCGACTGCTCCGC
The DNA here is from genome assembly GCF_053589135.1 of Rhodococcus sp. NPDC003382. Classification (NCBI taxonomy): domain Bacteria; kingdom Bacillati; phylum Actinomycetota; class Actinomycetes; order Mycobacteriales; family Nocardiaceae; genus Rhodococcus; species Rhodococcus sp. NPDC003382. The sequence goes on along the minus strand of NZ_JBSFRH010000002.1, from coordinate 138,570 downwards.
CCCGTTGGTGGCGGCGTTCGGTGCCGGAGCCTCGTCCTCGTCGAACACCGCCCACTCCGGGGTTTCCTCGGCTCGGGCGCCCAGCGCCTCGAACAGACGATCCCCCTTGATCGCGAGCGCGGTCATCGACTGCTGGATCCTCATCGTCGTCTGCAGGACCTGACTGACCGTCGTCATCGGCAGCGCGAGGGCGGTCGACGGCAGCTTGAGTGTCTCTTCGTAGGCGGTGACGGCGACCCCGGCCGCCACCCGAGCCATGAACGGTGGACGGATCATGCCCCCAAGACTGCCTCACGAGCCCCACGATTGGTAGCCGAGGGGGACCGTGACGGAAGCCGAGGCGGGCTGCGCCCCGCGGCGGCCCGTACCCTGGAGGCATGTCTGCGCCTGTTCCACTCGAAGTCGGTATCACACGGTCGGCGGGGACCGCGTCCGCAGGGAAGCGGGTGTTGCTCGCCGAACCCCGCGGATACTGCGCCGGGGTCGACCGCGCGGTCGAGACCGTGGAGAAGGCGCTCGAGAAGCACGGCGCCCCGATCTACGTGCGGAAAGAGATCGTCCACAACCGGCACGTGGTGGACACGCTCGCCGAGCGCGGTGTCGTGTTCGTCGACGAAACCGACCAGGTTCCGCCCGGATCGGTCCTGGTCTTCTCCGCACACGGGGTGTCCCCGGCGGTCCACCAGGCGGCCGCCGCCCGCGACCTGCACACCATCGACGCGACCTGCCCGCTCGTGACCAAGGTCCATCAGGAAGCCAAGCGCTTCGCCCGCGACGACTACGACATTCTGCTCATCGGGCACGAAGGCCACGAGGAAGTCGAGGGCACCGCAGGGGAGGCCCCCGATCACGTGCAACTGGTCGACGGCCCCGACGCCGTCGACGCCGTCCGGGTCCGCGACGAATCGAAAGTGATCTGGCTCTCGCAGACCACGCTGAGCGTCGACGAAACCATGGAGACCGTGAAACGGCTGCGCGAGAAGTTCCCGCAGCTGCAGGACCCGCCGAGCGACGACATCTGCTACGCCACCCAGAACCGTCAGGTCGCGGTGAAGGCGATGGCTCCCGAATGCGATCTGGTGATCGTCGTCGGATCACGCAACTCGTCGAACTCGGTGCGCCTCGTCGAGGTGGCGCTCGGCGCCGGCGCGAAGGCCGCGCACCTCGTCGACTACGCGCGTGAGGTCGATCCGACCTGGCTCGACGGCGTCGAGACCGTCGGCATCACCTCGGGGGCGTCGGTGCCCGAGATCCTCGTGCGCGGCGTGCTCGATCTGCTCGCCGAACGCGGCTACCGCGACGTGCAGACCGTCACCACCGCCAACGAGACGCTGGTGTTCGCACTCCCACGCGAGCTGCGCGCAGCCAGGGCCAGGTAAGGCGGCTGCGCCGCCGGTGTGCCTTTGTGGCGGCCGGAGCCGCCAGAAGTACACACCGGCGCGAAGCGCAGCTCAGTCCTCGTAGCGGTCGCGGTAACGCACCGCGGGCGGCGGGTAGGCGGGGGTGCTCACCTGCGGTCGGGGCGTCGCGCGCGGCGTTGCCTGCCGCTCCGGCTGCGGCTCGCGGCGCCGCGGATCCGGTTCACGGCGCGGCGCCGATTCCGACCTCCGTGCGCGGGCGTCGTCTGCCGGGCGCCGCTGCACGGACGGATTGTCGCGGGTATCGGCGACCTGCCGGACGGACGTCTTCGTCGGGTCGGCCGCCTCGCGCTCCCGGCGGGACCGGGCCGGATTCTGCGGGGCACGCTCCGCGCTCTGCCGGGTGCGGGCGGGTGCGGCCGCGGTCCGCGGCCGCCGGCCGGGTTCGTCGACGACCTCGCGACGGGGAGCGGTCGCGCTTCCGGATGCCTTCTGCTCGGCCGGGCGCGAGCTCCTCACCGCTGCGCCCTTCGAGGCAGCGCTCTTGGACGCAGGGCTCCTGGATGCAGTGCCCTTGAATGCGGCGGGCCGGGACCTCTTCGCCCCGCCGGAACGATTCGCCGTCTCCTGCTGGGCCATGTAGATCCGGACACCACCGATGATCAGCACCGCCGCGGTGGCAACGAACATCGCGGGGAACCGGTTCACCAGCGGATACGCCACGTTCAGCGCGAGATCCCGCAGGCCGGAGCCACTCGATTCGAACAGCAACTCCTGGGCGAGGGGAATTGCCGCCACCAGCAGCAGCGGAGGCTGTGCCATCGCGGTGAACACACCGCGCTGCTGCACCGCGACGACCGCGGCGATGCATCCGAGGACATAGAAGACGGAGAAGACCGTCGTCAGCTCGTCACCGCGGAACGAGTCGATCAGCGCACCGAGCAGAGTCGACCCGGCAGCAATGACGACGGCACCCCACCAGGGCACTCCGGGCATGGTCGGAGCGAGCGAGCGCATGTCGAGCGCCACCGCCGGGCGAGCACGTTGGGATGCAGACACACATAGACAGTAGACCCACCGACTCAGATTGCTTCGTCGACGGCACCGGCCGGATCCGGGTTTTCGGTCAGGGTGGCGCGCCGCGGCCACGCGTCGACCCGACGCACCTCGGGCACGTCGCCGTCGAAGATCTCCAGTTCGCTGAGCTTCCGGGCCGTCACCCCGACACGTGTCTCCATCGACGACACCGTCTGATTGAACGAATCGACCGCCTTGCCCAGTTGCGCGCCGAGCCGGTCGAGGTGACTGCCCACGGTGCCGAGCCGCTGATACAACTCGCGGCCGAGCCGGTGGATCTGCGCGGCGTCGCGCGACAGTGCCTCCTGCCGCCATGTGTGCGCGATGGTGCGCAGCAATGCCACCAGCGTCGTGGGTGTCGCGAGGATCACGTTCCGGCCGAACGCGTACTCCAGCAGACCCGAGTCCGCGGTGAGCGCGGCGTCCAGGAACGGATCGCCCGGCACGAACAGCACCACGAATTCGGGCGTCGGGTCGAACGACTCCCAGTACGCCTTCGCGGACAACTGGTCGATGTGGGTGCGCAGCTGCCGAGCATGCCGTGCCAGGTGCCGATCGCGTTCGGCGACGTCCTCTTCCTGCGCCGCGTCGAGGTACGCGGCGAACGGGACCTTCGCGTCGACGACGATCTGCTTGCCGCCTGCCAGGTAGACGAGCAGATCAGGTCGCACCCCCTCGGCGGCGACCTGCGTGTCGAAATCGCAGTGCCGGACCATCCCGGCCAGTTCCACCACCCGCTCGAGCTGGATCTCACCCCACCGGCCGCGGATCTGCGGGGCCCGCAGCGCCGTCACGAGCTGCTGGGTCTGCTGCGACAGCGACAGCGACGCCCGGTGCATGCCCTCCACCTGCTCGGTCAGGCCGGCATACGCGTGGACCCGATTGCGTTCGACGTGCTCGACCTGACGGGCAAGCGCGCCCACCGCCTCCTGCAGCGGCCCCACCAGTCGCGACACCTGCTCGCCGATCGCGCCGGACTGCCGGCGCGCCGCGTCCTCGCTGACCGCGCCGAGCGACTGCCGCAACTGCGTCTCGTTGTCCCGCAGCGCCGCGAGCTGCGCCTCGGCGCGCGCGGCCCGGTCGCCGATCCGCGACGCCTGCGCCAGCCACCCCAGCCCGAACCCGAGAACGAGCGCCACGATCAGCCCGAGTGCCGTGAGAGCAGTCATGAGGCGGATGATGCCGCACGGGACCGACATGCGCGGGGCACTCACCCCGAACCGGACGTGTCGGTGCGGTCCTCTACGGTCGTCGCCATGCGGATCCTGCACACCTCCGACTGGCACATCGGCCGCACCTTCCACGGTGTGGACCTGCTGGGAGACCAGGCGCGCGCCCTGACCGCGATCGCCGAACTGGTCGCCGAGCGCAGCGTCGACATCGTGGTCGTGCCCGGCGACGTGTACGACCGGTCGATCCCCAGCTCCGACGCGGTAGCGGTGTGCAACGCCGGGTTCGAGGCGATCCACGAGGCGGGCGCGATCATCGTCGCGACCTCCGGCAACCACGACTCGCCGGTGCGGCTCGGTGCCGGCGCCGCGTTCGCCGCCAAGGGGGGACTGCACCTGATCACCAAGGTCGCCGACGTGGACCGCCCGGTGATCGTCGACGACGAGCACGGCCCGGTCGCGTTCTACGGCATCCCCTATCTCGAGCCGGAGATCACCCGAGCAGAACTGGGCGTGCCCAAGGCCCGCTCCCACCAGGAGATCCTCGACGCCGCGATGGGCCGGGTCCGCGCCGACGCCGAGATCCGCGGCGGCCGGACGGTGCTGCTCGCGCACGCGTTCGTCGTCGGGGCGGAGGCGACCGGTTCGGAACGGTCCATCTCGGTCGGCGGTGTCGAAACCGTGTCCGCGTCCGCGTTCGACGGCATGGACTATGTCGCCCTCGGGCACCTGCACTCCCCGCAGACCGTGGCCGAGCACGTGCGTTACTCCGGGTCTCCGCTGCCGTACTCCTTCGGCGAACGCAGTCACCGCAAGGCGGTGTGGCTCGTCGACCTCGACGTGACCGGCGTGGCGTCGGTCGAACGGGTCGAGCTCCCCGTCGTGCGGGGCCTGAGCCAGCTGTCCGGAACACTCGAGGATCTGCTCGCCGATCCCGAGCACGCCGCCGCGGAGGACCACTACGTCGCGGCCGAGCTGACCGACGCGGTTCGGCCGCTCGATGCGATGCGACGGCTGCAGACCCGGTTCCCGCACGCGGTGCACGTCGTCTGGAACCGCCCCGACACGACGTCGGGAACCAGCTACCGGGAGAAGGTGCACGGCCGCAGCAACCTCGACGTCGCGTGCGCGTTCCTGACGGACGTGCGGTCGGAGCCGTCGCAGCGGGAGGCCCGCTGGATCGAACAGGCGCTGCGCGAGGCCGACCGCGTCGGCGCGGACAAGATCGCGGCCGCGGACGAGGTCGTGGAGGTTTCGGCGTGAGGCTGCACGCACTCGAAGTCACCGCGTTCGGGCCGTTCGCGGACACAGTCCGGGTCGACTTCGACGAACTCGGCGCCGACGGGCTGTTCCTGCTGCACGGCCGCACCGGAGCGGGCAAGACCTCGATCCTCGACGCGGTCGCGTTCGCGCTGTACGGGACGGTGCCCGGTGCGCGCGCCGAGGGGCGCCGGCTGGTGTCCGATCACGCCGCCGCCGGTGCCGTCCCGAAGGTGATGCTCGAGGCCACCATCGCCGGCCGACGCCTGCGGATCGTGCGCAGCCCCGAATACGAACGCCCGAAGCTGCGCGGCACCGGCACGACCAAGGAGAAGGCGAAGGCGACGCTGACCTGGCTGGACGGGTCGGGGCAGAACCTGTCGCGGCACGAGGACATCGGCGAGGTGATCGGGGCACTGCTCGGCATGAGCGCGGCTCAGTTCTTCCAGGTCGTCCTGCTGCCCCAGGGGGAGTTCGCGAAGTTCCTCCGGGCCGACAGCAAGGAACGCGGCGCGCTGCTCGAGCGGCTGTTCGACACGACGCTCTTCGGCGGTGTCGAGAAATGGTTCCGCGAGCGGGCCGCTGCCGGTGCGAAGAAGTTCGCCGAACAGCAGAAGAAGGTCGACGTGCTCAGCGCGAAGGTCGACGCGGCGGCCGGGATCGAGGCCGGTGCCGACGCCGACCCGGTCGGGTGGGCGCGCAAGCTGCGCGAGGACGCCGTCGACACCCGGGACAGCATGATCGTCGCGCTGGACACCGCCCGCGACGCGGAGCGCAGCGCCCGCGCGGAACTCGAGGAGGCGGTCGCGCTGGCCCGTCGCCTGGAGCGCCGCGCCGCCGCACAGTCCGAACTCGCGGCCCTCGACGCCACTGCGGACGAGCGGGCCGCGCTGGCCGCCGAGCGGGCGGCTGCGCTGCGGGCGGCGCCGGTCGCGGTGACCGGTGAGGAATCCCGCCGCGCCGCGTCGACCGCCGCGGCGGCGTTGCAGGCGGCGGCGGATGCACTCGCCGCGCTGTCCGGCGACGACGACGGTCGCATGCTGCTCGACGAACTGCCCGAACAGCCCGAGGACGGCGACCGCGATCGGATCCGCGGACACGAGCAGCGGTGGTCCGCGGAGGTCGTGCGGCTCGACGATCTCATTGCGCAGCAGCGTCGCGTCGCGACCCTCGACGACGAACGGTCCCGGCTGGACGCGCGTCGTCGCACGCTCGCCGCCGACATCGAACAACTCACCGCGCAGCGGGATGCGTTGCCGGTGCGCCGCGACGAGGCTGCCGCCGCCGTCCGCGCCGCGGAACAGGCCGCGGCCGCACTGCCGGGTCTCGCCGCAACCCGCGACCGCGCCGCCGATGCGGTCGCCGCAGCGGACGAACTTGCTTCGCGCAGAACCGAACTCGACAAGCGTGAGCAGCGCGTCGTGGAGCTGCGTGCGGCGCATCTCGACGCCCGGGCCGTCCTGCTCGACGTGCGAGAACGGCGAATCGCCGGTATGGCAGCCGAATTGGCGGCCGAACTCGTCGACGGGCAGGAATGTGCCGTCTGCGGATCCACCGAGCATCCCGCGCCGGCGCGGCCCGCACCGGACACTGTCACCAAGGCCGACGAGGACGTGGCCCGCGAGGCGGAGCAGCGCGCCGAGGCGGCACTCGCCCAGGCAACCGCTGCCGTCGCCGAGGCGGCCGAAGTCGTTGCGGCGCTGCGCCAGCGGTGCGGCGATCGATCGCTCGACGAACTCGTCGCCGAACGTGACGCCGCCAGGTCGGCTCACGACGCGGCGGCCACGGAGGCCGGGGAACTCGATCGGCGTCGCGCGCAGGTCGACACCCTGGAACGGCTAGACGCCGAGCTGCAGGAGCGGCTGCGCGGCACGGACGCCGAGGTCGCGGAGATCGCGCAGGCCGACGCGGTCGCCGCTGCCGAAGCCGACGAGATCCGGGCTCGCATCCACGCCGCGGTCGGGGACGGGGGTTCGCTCGTGGACCGCCGCGCGCGGCTGGCGGCCCTCGCGGCCGCGGCCACCGAACTGCTAGACCGGCGAGCGGCCGCCGTCCGGGCCCGGACCTTCGCCGACGAGCGGGCCCGCGACGCCGAGCAAGCCGCCGTCGACGCCGGATTCCACGACCTGGACGCGGCACTGGCCGCCGTGCGATCCGACGCGCGTCTGGCCGAGATCGACGCACTCGTCCGCGCCGCCGAGGAAGCCCGCGCGGTCGCGGCCGCCACGCTCGCCGAACCCGAGATCTCGGCGCTCACCGGAGACGAGACGGCCGACGTCGCGGCGCGGCAGGAGGCCGCGAACCGCGCCGCCGCCGAACTGCACGCGGCGCTCACCGCTGCCTCGGAGGCCGATCGGCGGCTCACCGACATCGACAAGTACACGACGCGCCTCGAGCAGGAGGATGCGAAGCTCGCGCCGCTGCGGGCCGAGCAGAACGAACTGGCCGGACTCGCGGATGTGATCGCCGGTGGCGGGCAGAACTCGCGGAAGATGTCGCTGCGGTCGTATGTCCTCGCGGCGCGACTCGAGGAGGTCGCCGAGGCGGCGTCCGAGCGGCTGCGTCGAATGTCCGGTGGACGCTACGAATTCGTGCACTCCGACGCCGCGGGCAGCCACGGCAAACGAGGCGGTCTGGGTCTGGACATCCACGACGAGTACACCGGGATGGTCCGGTCCACGAAGACCCTGTCGGGTGGTGAGTCGTTCCAGGCGTCGCTCGCGTTGGCGCTCGGGTTGGCCGACGTCGTCGCCGCCGAATCCGGGGGGCTCGTGCTCGACACCATGTTCATCGACGAGGGGTTCGGCACGCTCGACGCCGACGCCCTCGACTCGGTGATGGGTGTGCTCGACGAACTGCGTGCCGGTGGCCGCGTCGTCGGGGTGGTCAGCCACGTCGACGAGATGCGGCAGCGCATCCCGAGCCGGCTGCACGTCGTCCGGGGCCGGGCCGGCTCGACGGTCGAGATCGCGAGCTGAACCCGGCCACGTCGGTCAGCTCGGTTCGGGTGCCGAGCCCTCCCCGGGAGCGGGCAGCGCCAGGGTTTCCTTGTTGGCTGCTTCGACGCGTTCGTCGATCTGTTCGCCGATGTAGCGGATCACCACCGCGGCGACCGCCGCGACCGGCACGGCGAGGAACGCCCCGACGATGCCGAACAGCGACGACCCGGCCGTCACCGCGAGCAGCACGATGACCGCGTGCAGGTGCATGCTCCGTGATTGCAGCACCGGCTGGAGCACGTTCCCTTCGAGCTGCTGCACCGCGATGATGATGCCCAGCACGATGATCGCGGTGGTCAGGCCGTTGGCCACGAGCGCGACGAGGACCGCGAGGGCGCCGGCGACGAACGCGCCGACGATCGGGATGAACCCGCCGATGAAGGTGATGATCGCCAGCACGGGTGCGAGCGGAACACCGAGGATGACCAGGCCGAGACCGATGAAGAACGCATCGATGAAGCTCACCAGCGCCTGCGTGCGGATGAACCCGCCGAGCGTGTCCCACATGCGGACGAGCACTTCTTCGAGGTGACGTCCCGCGCGCCCACCGCCGACGGCGTGCAACCACGGGATGAACCGCGGGCCGTCCTTGATGAAGAAGAACGTCAGGACCAGCACCAAGCCGAGGGTGACCAGCAGCGAGCCGGCCGTGCTGACGCCCGAGAACACGCCGCTGGCGATGGTCGCGGCGCTGCCCTGAACCTTCTCCACCACCACCTGGACCGCGTTCTCGAGCTGCTCGTCGCGGAGGTTGAACGGCGGTCCCTGAATCCAGTCCTCCACCTTGTGGATGCCCTCGGTGGCCTTGTTGCCCAGCTCCGGGGCCTGCGACACCACCGACGGCACGATGCCGGCGATGATGCCGCCGACGACCGCGAAGAACAGCAACAGGGTGACCGACGCGGCCGCCGCGGGTGGGACCTTGCGTTTCACCAGGGCACGGGTCGGTGGCCACAGGACCGTCGACACCACGATCGCGAGGGCGACCGGGAGTACGACCACCCACATCTTCTCGATGATCCAGCCGAGGACGACAGCGCCCGCGGCGATCAGGACGACGCATGCCGACACCTTGGCCAGCCAGATGCCGCCGGCGCCGATGACCGCGCCCCGATCGAGGGGACGTGCGGGTAGTTCGGGCGGGGACTTCGCTTCGCTCAACGGGGATCCTTCCGACGGCCTCGTTCCGACAATCTAACGGAGCGAGCGTCCGGTTCGCCGATGCACACGGGCCTCGCGTCGGACCCCGCGGAACTCCGGGCTGTGAGTCGTGTACCTGGCGGAATTCGACGATTCCCGCGTTCGGCCGCGGGACGCGTGGGACCCTCGAGTGCATGAGCACACGAAGCGTGGGATCTCGGATCCGGAAGTCGGTTCCGGCGGCCGTCGCCGCACTCGCGGTCGCATGCACACTCGCCGCCTGTTCCTCCGACGAGGACAACACCCCGGCGAGCGAGGAGGCGCAGTCGTCGCTGGGTGCGGTCGTGACGAGTGTCCGCGAGCAGGCGGAGGGTGCGGTGTCGTCCGTGCAGAGCGCCGCGGAGAGCGCCGCGGAGAAGGCCGGGGAAGCGATCGACCAGGCGAAGCTCAGCGCATTCGTCGGTACGTTCCGCACCGCCTACCCGGACCTGGCGGCGGATCGGGAAACGGAGTCGATCGAGAAGATCGTCACCGACACGTGCCCGATGATCGAGGACGGCGCTCCGCAGCAGGACATCGACGCGACCGTCCAGGAACTCGCCACCAACGGCTCGGTGGAACCGACCGACGACCAGGCGGCGCGCATCGCGCAGCTCGTGAAGGTCGCCTGCCCGTAGGCACTGCCGGCTCGGTACGTTCGGGTGCCATGGGCACCCGATGGCAGACCGAGCGCAGCGCCGACGATTCCCGCGCCTACATCGAACGGTTCACCGGTCTCGAGGAATCCGGCGCCGACCTGCACGGTGAAGCGCGTTTCGTGGACGTCCTCCTCGCGCGCGGCAGCCGGGTGCTCGACGCCGGGTGCGGCACCGGCAGGGTGGGGGCCGAACTGGCCCGGCGCGGTCACCGGGTGACCGGCGTCGACCTCGATCCCGTGCTGATCGACGAGGCACGCCGCCGCCATCCCGACCTGACCGTGCACCTCACGGACCTGGCGACCCTGGACCTGCCGGGGGAGCCGTTCGACGCGGTCGTCGCCGCCGGCAACGTGATGGTGTTCCTGGAACCGGGCAGCGAACGCACGGTGCTCGCCGCGATCGCCGCGCACCTGCGGCCCGGCGGGGTGTTCGTCGCCGGATTCACCACCGGCAGCGTCTACCGTCCGGAGCAGTTCGCCGCGGACCTCGCCGCCTCCGGGATGGTGCTCGAGCAGCGGTTCGCGACCTGGGATCTGCGCCCCTGGCACGACGCCGCGGACTGGCTCGTCGCCGTCGCACGTCGTGCGGCTGACGGGGCCGGCGCGTGAACACGTAGAATGCTGATTCCGTGAGCCTTACTCTCGGAATCGTCGGACTTCCCAACGTCGGCAAGTCGACGCTGTTCAACGCGCTGACCCAGAACGATGTGCTGGCCGCGAACTACCCGTTCGCCACCATCGAGCCGAACGTCGGCCTGGTCGAGCTGCCCGATCCGCGGCTGAAGAAGCTCGCCGAGATCTTCGGGTCCGAGCGCATCCTGCCTGCCACGGTGTCCTTCGTCGACATCGCCGGCATCGTCAAGGGCGCATCCGAGGGTGCCGGCCTGGGCAACAAGTTCCTCGCCAACATCCGCGAGGCCGACGCCATCTGCCAGGTGGTGCGCGTGTTCTCCGACGACGACGTTGTGCACGTCGACGGCCGCGTCGACCCGGCCTCGGACATCGAGATCATCGAGACCGAGCTCGTCCTCGCCGACATGCAGACCCTGGAGAAGGCGCTGCCGCGTCTCGAGAAGGAAGCGAAGAAGAACAAGGACCTCAAGCCCCAGCACGAGGAGGCCGTCAAGGCTCAGGCGTTCCTCGAAGAGGGCAGGACGCTGTTCAGCGTCAAGGACAAGCTCGACTTCGGCCTGCTGCGCGAACTGCACCTGCTGACCACCAAGCCGTTCCTGTACGTCTTCAACGCCGACGAGGCGGTGCTCACCGACGAGGCGAGGGTCGCCGAGCTGCGCGCATCCGTCGCACCTGCCGACTCCGTGTTCCTGGACGCGAAGGTCGAGCAGGAATTGCTCGAGCTGGACGAGGAGGACCGGCAGGAGATGCTGGACTCGATCGGCCAGACCGAACCCGGTCTGCATGCCCTGGCCCGCACCGGCTTCCACACCCTCGGTCTGCAGACCTACCTGACGGCCGGCCCGAAGGAAGCTCGCGCCTGGACGATCCACAAGGGCGACACCGCTCCGCAGGCTGCCGGCGTCATCCACACCGACTTCGAGCGGGGCTTCATCAAGGCCGAGATCGTCTCCTTCGACGACCTCGCCGAGGCCGGTTCGATGGCCGCCGCCAAGGCCGCCGGCAAGGTGCGCATGGAGGGCAAGGACTACATCATGCAGGACGGCGACGTCGTGGAGTTCCGCTTCAACGTGTAGGACCCCGACGCGCGCAAGCGCAGACGAGAAAGATAGCCGCGCGATGCATGCCTCGCGCGGCTATCTTTCTCATTTGCGGCTATGCCACCGGTTCACTGGCCGAGTTGCGTCCTTGCGGGACGAGCCTCGTCAGTAGGGGCGGCACACGGTGACGAGAGTCCGATGGGGACGCTCGCGCCGGTGCCCGAATTCCCGAAAGGTGACGACGATGCCTACCTCCCGAGTTCAACTCGCGCTCAACGTCGAAGACGTGACCGCGGCGACCGCGTTCTACTCGACGCTGTTCGGGGTGTCCCCGCACAAGCAGCGCGACGGATACGCCAACTTCGAGATCGAGGATCCTCCGCTGAAGCTGGTGTTGATCGAGAATCCCGGTGCCCAGGAGAGTCTGAACCATATCGGTGTCGAATCGCCGACATCCGAGGACGTCTCCGCCGCGTTGGCGCGGTTCCGGGACGTGGGTCTGACCGCGACGGTGGCCGAACAGGATTTGTGCTGCCATGCGGTGCAGGACAAGGTGTTCGTCGAGGCACCGGACGTGCCCAACGGGTGGTGGGAGTTCTACGCGGTGACCGACGACAGCCCCGCCAACCCCGAGGGTCTGACGACCTCGGCGTGTGAGGTCGCGTGCAACGGGCAGGACAACGCTGAGCAGGACGGCGCCGAGCAGGATGCGTCGGCCGGCAGCGTCTGCTGCGGATGACCTCGGTGGGGTGGGGTGCCGCGGGATTGCGGCGCCCCACGCCGGTGCCCTCCTGTCAGAGCGGGGGATTTCTGTCGAGGGTGAGCTGGTTCCGGTGGAAGTCGAAGTGCCGGCCCGGGTAGCGGTAGAGCTGTTCGACGGTCATCGTGTCGGTGAAGAACGGGTCCCAGCGCACCGGAAACGCCATGCTGCGCTGCATGTTCGTCTCGGGTTCGGTGGCCAGCGAGCGCTGGAGCTTCGCGATCACGCGATCGCAGTGCCTTCCCATCCGGCGGCGGTCGAAGACGAACGCGGCCGCGCACGAGCCCCGGTAATTGACCTCGTGGAAAGCCGGTGTCGCCGCGTTCAGGGCGCGCGCGAATCCGCGGCCGACCGGGTCGGGCAGCCGGGAGAACACCCGGACCAGCGGTAGTAGCCGGCGGACGACCATGTAGCCGAACACCATGTGGAACAACAGCTGTTCGTTGGTCCAGCGGGTGCCGTGCGAGCGGCGGTCGAGTTCCTCGGACGAGGCGTGATCGAGGAGTGAGTGCAGGGTGCGGCGGGCACGTTCGAGGTCGGCGGCGATCTCCCGGCGGTCGACCGGCGGTTGTGGTTCCGGCATGGTGTGCCTCTGATCGAGATGGGACGTCCGCACCGGAGTTTGGCGGTTGATTCGACGTCTGTCAATATTGATCCATGTCAATGCAAGCAGATCCGAGCGGCGACGCCTGCTGTTCCCCGCTGATGCGGCAGCCCCTCACCTCGGATTGGGCCGCCGACTTGGCCCGGATGTTCAAAGCCCTCGGTGATCCGGTGCGGCTGCGGATGCTCAGCCTGATCGCCAGCCACCAGGGCGGGGAGAGTTGCGTGTGCGATATCAGCCCGGCCTTCGACCTGTCCCAGCCGACCATCTCGCACCACCTGAAGGTGCTGCGCGAAGCCGGGCTGCTCGACTGCGAGCGCCGCGGGACCTGGGTCTACTACCGAGTGATTCCGCCCGTGCTCGAACAGCTCTCCGCGGTGCTGGCCACCGAATCCGGCGTCCTGCCCGGATCGGCTTGCGCCCCGACCGAAGCCGTTCAGGAGGCCCTCTCGTGACCACGACCACCGAACACCCGGCTGTGGTCGGGAAGATGTCGACCCTCGACCGGTATCTGGCGGTGTGGATCGGCGCCGCCATCGTTGCCGGCCTGCTGCTGGGACGGATGATCCCCGGACTCGGAGAAGCATTGAGCTTCATCGAGATCGACGGAATCTCGCTGCCCATCGCCCTCGGTCTGCTGATCATGATGTACCCGGTGCTGGCGAAGGTTCGCTACGACCGCCTCGACACCGTCACCGGCGACCGCAAACTCCTCGTCGGTTCCCTGCTCCTCAACTGGATCCTCGGCCCGGCGCTCATGTTCGCCCTCGCCTGGCTGATGCTCCCGGATCTACCCGAGTACCGGACCGGCCTGATCATCGTCGGCCTGGCCCGCTGCATAGCGATGGTCGTCATCTGGAACGACCTGGCATGCGGCGACCGCGAAGCTGCCGCCGTGCTGGTGGCGATCAACTCGGTCTTCCAGGTGATCATGTTCGCCGTGCTCGGCTGGTTCTACCTGTCGGTGCTGCCCGGGTGGCTCGGTCTCGAGCAGACCACCCTCGACGTCTCTCCGTGGCAGATCGCCGAGTCGGTGCTGATCTTCCTCGGCATCCCACTGATCGCGGGGTTCCTAACCCGTTACTTCGGTGAGAAGGCCAACGGCCGGCAGTGGTACGAGGACAAGTTCCTGCCGAAGATCGGGCCGTGGGCCCTGTACGGGCTGTTGTTCACCATCGTGATCCTCTTCGCGCTGCAGGGCGAGCAGATCACCTCGCGGCCGCTGGACGTGGTGCGTATCGCGCTGCCCTTGCTGGCGTACTTCGCGCTGATGTGGGGCGGCGGGTATCTGCTCGGTGCCGCGATCGGACTCGGCTACGAGCGCACCACCACCTTGGCGTTCACCGCGGCGGGCAACAACTTCGAACTGGCCATCGCGGTCGCAATCGGCACGTTCGGGGTGACCTCGGGGCAGGCCTTGGCCGGGGTGGTCGGACCGCTCATCGAGGTGCCGGTCCTCGTCGCCCTGGTCTATGTCTCGCTCGCACTGCGCAAACGCTTCACCGGCCAGGCTGCCGTCGCCACGAGCTGACGGGACCGGACAGCGCCGTCTCCGTCCGAACTTCCTGCGGAAAGGAATCCCCAGCGTCATGACCACCGACTCCACCACCAGCGGCAACACCCGGCCTTCGGTGCTGTTCGTCTGCGTCCACAACGCCGGCCGCTCCCAGATGGCCGCCGGATTCCTCGCTGCGCTGGCCGGGGACCGGATCGAGGTCCGATCCGCCGGCAGCGCACCCGCCGAGCACGTCAACCCGACTGCCGTCGCCGCGATGGCCGAAGTGGGCATCGATATCTCGAAGGAAAATCCGAAGGTCCTCACCACCGACGCGGTGCAGGCCTCGGATGTGGTGATCACGATGGGCTGCGGGGACACCTGCCCGGTGTTCCCGGGCAAGTCCTACCGCGACTGGGTGCTCGACGACCCGGCCGGGCAGGGCATCGACGCGGTGCGCCCGATCCGCGACGAGATCCGCGCCAAGGTCGGAGCGCTCATCGCCGAACTGACCGCGCAGCCGTCCCAGCGCTGACTGCAGGATCTTCGATGACGACGAGCGTCGACGTGGTCGTGATCGGCGGCGGCCAGGCGGGCCTGGCCGCCGGCTACTATCTGCGCCGGGCCGGGCACCGCTTCGTGATCCTCGACGACCAGCGGGGTCCGGGTGGAGCCTGGCCGCACATGTGGCCGTCGCTGCGGCTGTTCTCGCCGGCGGAATTCGCTTCCCTGCCGGGCCGGCCGATGCCCCGGTGGCCGGACGGGTTCCCGCCGGCACGTCATGTCGTGGACTATCTCACCGCCTACGAAACCCGCTACGACCTGCCGGTCGAGCGGCCGGTGCGGGTGCACGCGGTCCGGCGTGACGGCCTCGATCTGCTGGTCGACACCGACAGCGGGCAGTGGCGGGCGCGCCGGGTGATCAGTGCCACCGGCACCTGGCAGCGACCGTTCCGGCCGAGCTACCCGGGCGCGAACTTGTTCACCGGACGGCAGTTGCACACCGTCGACTACCGCACCCCGGCCGAGTTCGCCGGGGCGGACGTGGTGATCGTCGGCGGTGGCAACTCCGCCGCTCAACTCGTCGCCGAGATCTCCACCACCGCGACCACCACCTGGGTCACCACCCGGCCACCACGATTTCTGCCCGATGGCGTCGACGGCCGGGCCTTGTTCGAGTTCGCCTCCCGCCGCGCGATCGCCCTGGCCTCCGGCCGGCCCGATCCCGGTGGCATCGCCGCCCTCGGAGACATCGTGATGGTCCCGGACGTCCTCGCAGCGCGCGACCGCGGGGTGCTGACCGCGCTGCCGATGTTCGACCGGCTCACCGTCGACGGCATCGCCTGGGGTGAGCGTAGGCAGCACGCCGACGTCGTGCTGTGGGCCACCGGCTTCCGGCCCGCACTCGCGCATCTGAGACCGCTTCGGCTGCGCGATCACACCGGCACGGTGCCGGTCGCCGGCACCCGTTCCCTGAAGGAACCGCGCCTGCATCTGCTCGGCTACGGCGACTGGACCGGCCCCGGCTCGGCCACGATCCTCGGCGTCGGCCGCACCGCTCGATCTGCCGTCGCCGAACTGGACCTCGACCTCGACAACTGATCTCGGTGAAAGGACTTCGACCGGGCGCACCCCGGCGATCAACGCCTCGCGTCCGAAGTCCTGCTCCCGAGGAGTGCGTCGCCGAGGGCACCGATGTCGGCCACCTGAAAGGCAGCCGACACCGGTATGTGATTCAGCAGCAGGGTTTTTCGGCGGTTGCAGGCTGCGGCTGCTCGTTCTCCTCCGGGGTGCAGGCGGCGGTGCCACAGCACACGCCACCCTCGCCGGCCGGGCTGTCGAGGTGCTGCGGGCTCGTCCCGAAGGTCTCCGAATCGGCGAGGACGGTGTACACCTCCCACTTCTCACCGGCCGGACCGGTGACCCACACCTTGTCCTGCGTGGCGAAACAACAAGTGGTGCCGATCTCCTCGTCGGTGAACAGCCCCTCGCCGGTCAGGCGGGCGATCTCGGCATGCACCTTCTCGCTCGATTCGACCTCCACCCCGAGGTGGTTGATGGTGCCGCCCTTGCCGGGGTTCTCGAGCAACACCAGCTTGAGCGGCGGCTCCGCGATCGCGAAGTTCGCATAGCCCGGCTTGAGCTTGGCCGGTTCGGTACCGAACAGCTTCGAGTAGAACGTGACCGCTTCCTGCAGGTCGTCGACATTGAGGGCGAGTTGGGCGCGGGACATGATGACCTCCACCTCTGAGACATATATCGAAGTATGACGGCTACAGGGTGCGCCACCTTTTCGATATATGTCAAGCTTTTGGGTAGTCTCGAATCATGCCGAAAGCCCTGCCCGTGATCGACGTCAGTGCACCGATCTGCTGCGCTCCGGTGTCGGCCGCGCCGATGAGCGACGACGCTGCCCTCGAGCTCGCACTCCGATTGAAGGCACTGGCCGATCCGGTCCGCATCAAGCTCGTATCCATCCTGCTCACCGCCGACGGCGGCGAGGTGTGTACCTGCGATCTCGCCGCCGGTGTCGACCTGGCCGAATCCACCGTCAGTCATCATCTCGGGCAGCTCCGCAAGGCCGGCATGGTCGAATCCGAACGCCGCGGGATGAACGTCTTCTATCGCGCCCGTACCGAGTCTCTCGACGCACTGCGGATCGTCCTCGATCCGAACTGCTGCCGCTGACGCCCCAACGCTCGGCGGCAGTGCGTCCGGGCAGCGATTGGTTCGTCTGAGCTAGCGGACCCCACGTTCGTGTGGGGGCACCGCCAGCTCGAGAGGAACCAGCGATGACCACCCAACTGTCCGCCCGTCCCGCCGCCGACCCCGCCGGGGGTGTGCGATGACCGCCCCGGCCGTCGTGGTCGAAGACCTCCACGTCGCCTACGGCAAGACGTGGGCGCTCGACGGCGTCGACCTGGAAGCCGCTGCCGGAACCACGGTCGGGGTGCTCGGCCACAACGGCGCCGGCAAGACCACCCTGATCCGCACCCTGACCACCCTGGTGACCCCGACCATCGGACGAGTGCAGGTCGACGGTCTCGACGTCGTCGCCGACGCCACCGCAGTCCGCCGCCGCATCGGGGTGACCGGTCAGTACGCCGGTCTCGACGAATTCCTCACTGCCCGAGAGAATCTGGAGCTGATCGGTCGCCTCACCGGGCTGCGTCGCACCGCCCGCCCCCGGGCGGACGCGCTGATCGAGAGGCTCGGGTTGCACGAGTACGCGACCCGCCGGGTCGGGGAACTGTCCGGGGGATCGCGCCGGCGAATCGACCTGGCCGCCAGCCTCGTCGGCTCCCCGTCGGTGCTGTTCCTGGACGAGCCGACCACCGGCCTGGACCCGATCGCCCGCACCGGGCTGTGGGAGGTCGTCGAGGAACTCACCGCCGCGGGTACCACCGTGGTGCTCACCACCCAGTACCTCGAGGAAGCCGACCGGCTCGCCGACCACATCGTGGTCCTGCGCAGTGGCCGGGTCGCTGCCCGCGGTACCCCGAGCGATCTGAAGCGGATCGTCGGCGGCAAGGTCCTCGCCGCCACCGTCCCGGCCGTTCGAGCAAGCGCGCTGCCGTTCACCCCGGACACCGAACGTCCGGTCGACGGCGGCGCCCGGATCCGGGTGTCGGTCACCGTCGACGACGCTCCTGCCGCCACCGCACTGGTCGCCGACCTGCACCGCTCAGGTATCGAGCTCACCGATCTGGATGTGACATCCCCGAGTCTCGACGACGTCTTCACCCACCTCGCCCACAACACTGGAGCACACCGATGACCACCATCCGCCCGACCGTCTCCCCGTTCGGGAGCCAGGTCGCCGCCCTGACCATACGCAACCTGCGCACCAGCGCCCGCGTCCCGCAATTGCTGATGTTCTCGCTGACCATGCCGATGGCGATGCTGGTGCTGTTCAGCCAGGTGTTCCGCAGCGTCGCGGCCGGAGCGGAGTTTCCGGCCGGAGTCAGCTACATCGACTTCCTCACTCCGGCGATGCTTGCCGTCTCCACCGTGATGGCCGGCACCAACGCCGGGGTGTCCGCGGCGATCGATCACACCAACGGCCTCCACGACCGGTTCGCTGCTCTGCCCATGCGCCCGAGCGTGCCGGGGGTGGCCCGCACCCTCAACGAAGCGATGTTCACCCTGGCTCGGGCGGTGCTGCTCGGGATCGCCGCAGTGGCACTGGGTTTCGAATTCCACGGCACCGCCGCCGACGCCGTCTCCGCGGTGATTGTGCTGGTGGTCCTGGCCGGGGCGATGAGTGCGCTGTTCGGGCTGATCGGGGACCGGCTCCGGCGTCCCGACGTCGTGCAGTTCGCCGGAATGATGGTGATGATGCCGCTGATGTTCGTGTCGAGTGCGTTCGCGCCGCTCGAAACGATGCCCGGCTGGATGCGGGCGATGGCGTCGCTCAACCCGGTCGCGCATGCCACCGACGCCCTGCGCGGGCACGTGCTCGGCACCGCCACCGGCGGTGACACCGTCACCGCCCTGATCGCGGCGATCGGGTTGTGGGTGACGGTCGTCGCTGTCCCGGTCGTGATCCGCCGGATCCGGCCATCGCTTGTCCGCTGAGCGCCGGGATCCCGCTCTGCGCCGTTCCCGCTCCGGTAGCGGGTTCGGGCAGGGCGGTTCCGGTGCGTCGGCAACGACCCGGCACCGGGCACGGCAGGTACCCCTATCCCGTGAAGGGGATAGGGGTACCGGGTTCAGTGGATACGTCCGGTCCGGGCGTCGACAGCGCTCATTCGGCGGTGTCGAGCAGATGCAGTTCCTCCGCCAGGATCAGGTCCACCTCTTCACTGGTCAGACCCGACAACAGATGCGTAGTCAACATCGCTCTCACCTCCTCGCCGCGCTTCTACAGGTACGTCGAATCGGGAAACCCGATATCGACATCGACACCTCTACAGACGAGACCCATGTGAATCGGACGCAGCGCCTGCCTCGCTGCAGCCGCGAAGGGTTGCGTCCGAGAGCCCTTTGGATCGTCCGTCTCGACGAGACGGCAACCGTCCGGGACTCGCGGACGCGCAGCGCGGCGAGGATGCTGGAGACGGAGAGGAACCAGAGATCATGAGCGAGACGACGGACCCCACTGCGACGACACTGCAACCGGCACCGGGCGATCTCGAGCAACTGTGGCGGGACTTCTCGGGTGACCTGCGGGCTTTCATCGCCCGCCGGGTCTCGACCCCGGAGGACGCCGACGACATCCTGTCGATCGTGTTCCTGCGGATGGCCAGGAGTCTCGACGGTCTGCGCGACCAGGATCGGCTCCTGGGGTGGATGTATTCGATCACCCGCAACGCGATCACCGACTACTACCGGTCCGCGGCCCATCGCCGGGAACTGCCCGTCGACGCCGTCCCGGACAACCCGGCCGCCGACCGTTTCGAGACCGATGAGGCGGTTCAGAAGGAACTCGCCGCGTGCCTGGTGCCGATGCTCTCGGGTCTGCCCGCCGAGCAGGCCGAGGCGGTGAAGATGGTCGATCTCGGCGCCCGCACGCATGCCGACGCCGCCGACGAGGCCGGAATCTCCGTCTCCGGCATGAAATCTCGCGTCCAGCGAGGCCGCGCCCACCTCCGCCAGCGGTTGCAGGCCTGCTGCCGGATCAGCCAGGACCGCACCGGTCATGTGCACGACTACCAACCGCGTAGCGGCGGCGCCTGCGCCTGCGGTGCCACACAGCCCGCGTCGGACCGGTGAATCGGTCGGCCGGCAGACGACGGGCAAGACCATCCTGGTTCCGTAGGCGCGGCCCCGATCACGGTCGCTCGTTGCGGGCGGCCTTCTCGACGATGCCGGCGATCCGCCTGGTCTTGGTCGCCGGCTGCTTCGCGAATGCGATCTGGCTGAGCGCGAATTTGCGGACGCTCGGCGGCCACGCGTCCCAGTTGGTGCGCGCCCGAGGGTCGGCGTCGAGGGCTGCGGTGAGTTCCGGAGATTCGACGAGTGCCTCGGCGTCGTCGAGCAGCGTCCACAGACCGCGTTGCTTGGCGTCGTCGACGACGGCCTGCCCGGGCGGCTGCATTCGTCCCTCGGCGATCAGTTCGGTCACGCGAGCCTTGTTGGACGCGGCCCACGCGCTGTTGCGCGCGCGTCGGGTGAACCACATGCCACGGCGGTGCTCGTCGATGATCCGGGTGTGCCCGTCTACCCACCCCCAGCACAGTGCTTCCCGCACGACCTGCTCGTAGTCGAGGGGAGTGTTACCGGACTCCTTGCGCCAGAACACGATCCAGACGCCGGGGGGCCGGTCGTGGTTGTCCCGCAGCCACGCGTGCCACTCGTCGAGGGACTCGAGGTGCAGGTGTTCTGCGTTCGGGTCGGCCATGCGGACCAGGCTAGGGCCTGCGGTCGCGCAACGGCCGGTCTCGGCGCAAGAGGGGCGAGTTGCCGGTCCGGATGGAGCACGCGGCTACGTGGTCACCCCCGAAGTGACGAGGTCGGGATCGGAATCTCCGTCCGGAGCGCGGCCGGCGCTGCCGATCTCTCGCCGACCGGCAGTCCAAGCGGCCCACAGACGGTGGTAGATCCCGCCGGCGGCGAGCAACTGGTCGTGGGTGCCCTGCTCCACGACCTGACCCGCGTCCATGACGAGAATGTTGTCGGCACGCGAGGCCTGGTCCAGGCGGTGCGCCACCACCAGGGCCGAACGATTACGGGTCACCACATCAGCGGCATCCTCCAACGCCCCCGCCCCCGCCGAGCCGGCTTCGGCAGTCGCCTCGTCCATGATGACGATGGCCGGGTCGAGAAGTAGAACGCGAGCCAGCGCCAGCTGCTGCGCGGCGACCGGCTCCAGCTGGATGCCACGCGCGCCGACCACCGTGTCCAGCCCCTGCGGAAGCCGGTCGAACCATGAGCGGGCATGTACCAGATCGAGTACCGAACGGAGCTCTCCATCGGTGGCATCGGGCTTGGCGAGGGTCATGTCCTGGCGCAGGGTTCCGGAGAAGACATGCACCTCCTGGCTGACCATGGCGAGACGCGCGACGCGCTCACGGTCGGACAGTGACGACACGGGGTGTCCGTCGACGAGCACCTCGCCTTCGTCGGGTATGTGCAGTCCCGCCAGCAGCGCTGCCACCGTTGTCTTTCCGGCCCCTGACGCGCCCACGATGGCGACGGTCTCGCCCGGGGTGATGGTCAGGTTGATGTTGCGGACGGCCCAGGGGCCGCCGTAGCTGAAGCTGACGTTGCGCAGCTCGACGTGCCCTCGGGGAGCATCTGCGCCGCTGTCGGGCACCGGCACCGGCGGATCGGAGACCACGCCCACGATTCGTGCCAACGATGCGTACCCGGACTGCACGACGTCGAGCACGCGCATGAACGTGTTCAAAGGACCACGCAATCGGATGATCATGAGCACCGCCCCGGTCACGGCGCCCACGGTGAGGGCGCCGGTGGACACCAGCCGGTAACCCACCGACAGCGCGATCGTCAGCATGAGGAACTCGGCACCGAGCATCCAGACGTTGAGGACGAGCATGGTGCTGCGAGCCCTGATGCCCTTGCGGACCACATCCCACGAGGCGTTCTCGATTTCGGTGTGGACGCGGTTTTCCATCGAGAACGCACGCACCGTCGCGCGACCGCGGATGGACTCCAGGACGCGACGGGCACGCTCGGCCATGGCGGCGCGCTCGGCGGCATAGCGCTCGGGGGCCTTGGCGAGGTAGCGGCGCGCGGCGATGTAGTACACCGGCGCGACGATCACCGGGATGATCAGGAACTGCCAGTCCAGCGCGAACAGGGCCGTGACGGTGGCAATGACAGTGAACAGTGAGGTGGACAGCGTCGGCACGGTCTCCGTGACGGCGGCGGACAGCTCGGCGACGTCATCGGTGGAACGGCTGACCAGATCGCCTGCGCCTGCATCCTCGACTCGGTGGGTGGGCAGTCCCAGAGCGGTGCCGACCATGTCCTGGCGCAGGTTCGCGATCACGCGCTCGGACAGCCGTGACACCAGATAGAAGCCGCAGGCATTCACGACCGCGCCGGCGATCGCGGCGGAAATCAGACCTGCGCCGATCAGCCACAGCGATCCCTGGGTGTGGTCCGTCACCAGGTCCACGATCCGGCCCATCAGCTGCGGCACCAGCACACCGGCGTACGCGCCGAGGACGAGCAGTACCAGGGCGAGCAGGAACAACAGCTTCGCATGGCGGACTTGGCCCAGCTGACGCGCGACCTCGCGCCGCACCTGCGTCAGCGTGGCCAGGGGGAACCGAAGGGCGGTGTCGGTCTTGACGGGTGGGCTCGCGTTCGTCGACGGATTCATCGGGCGGCCCCCGCCAGCAGCTCCTCCGCCGTCGCCTTCAGCTCCGCCACGCTCGAGTGGTTGGCCGCCACGGCGTTCCAGGCCGGGGCCTCGCTGAACACGAGCGTGATCTTGCCTGCCCGGTGCCGGGACACCCGCTCGGCGAGGTTCTGCTCCGTCACCGAGTCCACCGCGGTGGTCGGATCCTGCAGCACGAGGACCTCGGGGTCGAAGGCGATGGCGCGTGCCAGGGCCACGCGTTGCCGCTGACCGCCGGACAGCATGCGTCCGTTCTCGCCGACGCGCTTGTCGGGGCCCTCGGGGATGTCGTCGCAGCAGGCGACGCGGAGTGCTTCCTCGGCGGTGGCCCGGTCGGGGTGGACGTTGTCGGCGACGCTGCCGTCGAACAGGTCAGCCGCGTGCGGGACGACGATCACCCTGGTCCGGGGTAGCGACTCCAGCTGGGAGATCAGCTCGTGGTCGGTGCCGCGCACGACAGTGAGACCGGTCGGCAGGGCCTCCAGGAAGTTGGCGGTCCTGGCTTCGTCGATTTCAGTGGTGTGTTCGAAGTCTGCCCCGAGAACCTCGCGGATACGCCGTCCGGATGCCTCGGCCGAGGCCCATCGCGAGGCGAGGTTCCTGCCGAACATGGTCATCGGAGTGATGAGGAACTGCGTCAGGCCGACGACGGTGATGAGGTCGCCGATGGTCATGTGCCCGTTGAGTGCGAACGCGCCGGCGGTGATGCCGAGGGCGGAGACGAAGATCGCGCCGGTGGCCTCTGTGGCCCCGTTGAGGCGCGCCTCGGCGGCATTGGCGTGAATGGTCTTGTGATAGGCGATGTCCGAGACCTCGGCATAGCGAACCCGGACGGTGACGATCGCGCCCAGGCCTTTCAGGATGCGCAGTCCCTGCACCACATCCGCGGCGGTCGCCGCGGCCTGAGCAATCGCATGCTGACGTGCGACCGAACGACTCTGCAGCGGGCGGGCCACCCGGAGGGCCACGATCGCCAGGAGCGGACCGCCGATGAGGGTGGCCAGGCTCAGCCAGGGACTGATGGTGAACATCATGGTGGCGCCGTAGACGATGGCCGCCGCCTCGGCTACAGGCATGACCGTCATCATCACGATCTCGCCGACCCGGCTGGTGTCGGACGATGCGATCGACAGCAAGCCGCCTGCGGTGCGCTCGCGGCCGGCGAACCCACGTGGATCCTGGATGCGGTCGGTGACCATGGTGCGCAGATCATGGCTGACCAGCTGCTGACTGCGGATCAACATGAAGCGCGCGATCCAGTTCGCGACGATGGCGAGCACGAAAAGACAACCCAGAACCAGGATCCAGAATCCCAGTCGGCCGGCAGACGAGGTGGCGATGGCCTCATCCACGGCCCTGCCCACGACGACGGGCGTCAGGCCGTTGCAGATGAAAGCGACCGCCATGCCGACCGAGGCGACGAAGCTCCACGGACGCTGCGAGAGCGCGACCTTCAGCGTCCACTGCCGTGCGTCGAGCGCAGGCATCTTGGACTGTTGCCCGCCAGGTCCGGGAAGCGCCGAATAGTCGACGATACTTTCCTGTCCGTGAGCTTGAGGGATGACGAGCACGAGCGAAAATGTTACACGTGCGAACTACCGCGGCCCGGCTGTCGTGTCGCGGTGGTCTGTCTCCGGTTTCACGCATCAGCGGCAGGGACCGAGAGTCCGAAGGGACTGCCCTCACTTCGAGTGGGGCAGTCCCCTACGGGGCCGGGTCCGAAACGGGTCGTCCCCAGCTCTAGGAGATCTGTGGTTCCCGTGTTCGCCTGCACTCCCCATCGAACCGGAAAGTGTCCCTCATCCGGACACTTCCCTCCACCACGCCGACACCCGCGCGCATCGGTCGTGCGGGACGAACACCGAAACCCCAGGTTGGGGCGTATATCACTCAAGGTGTCCGCAAGTGACACACTTCACACGATGTCTGCAGCCCCAGGATTTCCTCATCCGAATCGCAACACCGCATTGGACCGAGGACACCATGGACAGACTGATCAACATCGACAATGGCGGTACCCTCACCGACATCTGCGCGTGGGACGGCCACGACTTCAGCTTCACCAAGACCCTCACCACCCCGTTCGACCTGTCGCAGTGCCTGTTCGACGGTCTCACCAAAGTGTCGCGGGAGATCTACGGCACGGAGAATCTGCCCGAGCTGCTGCACTCGACCGCACACATCCGCTACTCGACAACGCAGGGTACGAACGCGCTCGTGGAGCGGAAGGGTCCGAGTGTCGGCATCCTCACCGACTCGGCCGGCACGGTGGACGAGCTCAGGCGCACCCCCGAGCAGCGCGCGCTGTTCGACGACCTCGTCGGCAGCCGCGTCGCGGTGATCGACAGCGCCGCCGACGACCTCGACAGCGAACTGGTCGCCAAGGTCAACCGGCTCATCACCGACGGCGCGGCCCGCATCGTCGTCGCGGTCGGTGACACCAACGACGGCCGCGAACGCGAGATCCGCAGGGTCCTGCTGCGCAAGTTCCCGCGCCACCTGCTCGGGTCGGTGCCGTTCCTGTACTCGTGGGACTTCAGCACCGATCGCACCGCGTCCCGGCGCATCTGGTCGGCCGTGATCAACACCTTCCTGCACCCGACGATCGAACGGTTCCTGTACAACACCGAGCATCGTCTGCGCGACCATCGCGTCCGCAACCCACTGCTGATCTACCGCAACGACGGGGCCTCGTCGCGCGTAGCGAAATCGGTTGCGCTCAAGACCTACTCGTCGGGACCGCGAGGCGGCTTGGAAGGCACCCGGGCGCTGGCCGAAGTCTACGGCCTCAAGCACGTCCTCATGATCGATGTCGGCGGCACGACCACCGACATCGGCACGGTCACCGGCGGCGAGATCCTCACGGACCGAAGAGGTTCCATCGCCGGGATCCCCATCTCCTTCCCGATGTCCAACGTCGAGTCCGCAGGCATCGGCGGCAGCTCCGTCATCGCCGTCACCGACGGTGTCATCACGGTCGGCCCCGAGAGCGTCGGCGCAGCACCGGGACCGGCCTGCTTCGGTTTCGGTGGTACCGCCGCCACCATCACCGACGTCAATTTGCTGCTCGGGGTACTCGATCCGTCCACCTACCTCGACGGCGGCTTCACCCTCGATGCGGACCGGGCCCGCGCGGTCGTCCGCGAGACCGTCGCCGAGCCGCTCGGCCTCACCCTCGACGAGGCGCTGATCGCGATGGAGCAGGCCTACTTCACAGCCATGGGGAGTGCCATCGCCCCGGCAGTCCAGGATGCCGACGAGACCACGATCGCCGCGTTCGGCGGTGCCGGTCCGATGAGTGCGTGTGGTGCTGCCCGGGACGCCGGTGTCCGCACCGTCCTGATCCCCAAGCTCGCCGCCGTCTTCTCGGCGTTCGGGATCGGATTCTCCGACATCGGGCAGAGCTACGAGACCGACCTCGTGGACACGAGCGACGCGACACTCGCCGATGCCACCGCCGACCTGCTCGCCAAGGCCGAACGCGACATGTTCCAGGAGGGGCATTCCCTCGACGAGTGCACTCTGTCGTGGACGGTTGCCTCGGAGGACGAGCACGGCGTCACCGTCGACGAAACCCCCTACCGGCCCGGCGAGCCGGTGGAACTCGTGGCCGGTGCCTCCAGCGCGCTGACCCTCGTCGTCACGCGCCGAATGAATCGAATCGCCCTGCCCGACAGCTCGTTCGCCGAACCCTGCGACCCGCAGGCGACCGGTGTCCGCACCGTGCTCGGTGCCGCGGGACGCGCCGAGGTGCCGGTGTACACGCTCACCGAGCAGCAGCCGGGTGCGACCGCCGAGGGACCTGCCATCGTCGAAGGCCCCTTCTTCACCGCCCGGGTGCAGGACGGCTGGACTTTCCACGTCACCGCCGGCGGCGACCTGCTGCTCACCGACACCCACTGACCGACAGGCGCGACGCCTGCTCCCACCGCTTCGAAGGATGCACGACATGCGAATTCCCATGACCGAATACCTGGTCATCGATCTCGACACCGAACTGTGGCTGTGCCGGGTGTGCCAACACGAATTCGGCAGCGCCCGTGGCAATTACAAGGAAGGGACCCTCGTCTACGACCGCGATCCGCGCGAGATCCATCAGCCGATCATCGACCCGGACCGCTACGAGTTCACATTCTCACCGGACCCGAACTACTGCCGGATCCTCGAGTACTACTGCCCGGGTTGCGGAACCCAGATCGAGACCGAGTACGTCCCGCCGGGCCATCCGCCGACCGTCGACATGGAGTGGGACATCGACGCCCTGCGTGCCCAGTGGCTCGAACGCGGCACCGATCCGGAAGAGGTCATCACCTACGGACCGGGGCAGGACGCCGAAGGCGAGTTCGAAGGCCGCCGCCACCAGCACTGAACATCTTCGACCGCAAGGAATCCGATACCATGAAACGCATCTCCGTCGACATCGGCGGCACCTTCACCGACTGCTTCTTCGCCTGGGACGACAAGTACGTCGAGGCCAAGGCCCTCACCACCCACCACAACCTCGCGCAGGGCTTCAACGAGGCCCTCGACCTTGCCTGCCGACGGGCCAACCTCGACCGCGACGACGTGCTGTCCCAGGTGGATTCGGTACGGTACGCCACCACTCTCGGTACCAATGCGCTCATCGAGCGCAAGGGGCCCCGCGTCGGTGCCATCGTCACCCACGGCTTCGAGGACACCATCCCGCTCTCGCGCGGCCGTGGCTACGGTGAGGGTCTGGACCCGTCGATGCAGCAGAATCTGCCCGCTGCCGAGCGTCCCGAACCACTGGTGCACCGCAGCCTGATCCGCTCGGTGAAGGAGCGCGTCAACTCCGCCGGCAAAATCGTCATCCCGCTCGTCGAACAGAACGTACGCGAGATGGTGCGCGAACTCGTCGACGCCGGCGTCCAGGCGCTGGTGGTGTCGCTGGTCAACTCGACCGAGAATCCGGCGCACGAGCTGCGGATCATGGAGATCATCCAGGAGGAGTACCCCGAGCATCAGCTCGGCGCCATCCCGGTGCTGCTCGGCCACCAGGTGTCCGGCCGCAAGGGCGAGTACGTGCGGGCCACCTCCACCATCGTCGACGGCTTCCTGCACGACATCATGTTCCACGCGATGAGCCAGCTGGCGAACAACCTGCGCGATTCCGGCTACGACAAGCCGATGCTCATCATCCACAACTCCGGCGGCATGGCACAGATGAACTCGACCGATGCGCTGCAGACCATCCACTCGGGACCTGTCGCGGGAGTCAGTGCCGCAGAGCATCTTTCGGAGTCCTCGGGCATCGGCAACATCATCACCACCGACATGGGTGGCACCTCCTTCGACATCGGCCTGGTGCCCGCAGGTGGGGTCAAGCACTACGACTTCCAACCCACCATCGACCGGTGGCTGGTCTCGGTACCGATGATTCACCTCGAAACCCTCGGCGCCGGAGGCGGTTCCATCGCCAGCTACGACCGCATCCACCAGTCCGTGCGGCTCGGACCCGAGTCCGCGGGATCGGACCCCGGCCCGGCGTGCTACGACCGCGGCGGACTGCGCCCGACGGTGACCGACGCCGATCTGCTGCTCGGCTACCTCGACCCCGACAACTACGCGAACGGTTTCATCAAGCTCAACCCCAGGCGCGCGGTGTTCGCCATCGAGGAAAACCTCTGTGACGAACTGGATCTCGACGTCATCGACGTGGCCAAGGTCATCAAGAGTTCCGTCGACGAGCAGATGGCGATCGGCATCGCCAAGGAACTGCGGGTGCGCGGTTACCTGCCCGAGGACTTCACGATGCTCGCCTACGGCGGCAACGGCCCGCTGCACGCGTGCGGCATCGCCGACCACGCCGGTATCCGCCGGATCCTCGCGCCGCCGTTCTCGTCGGTGTTCTCCGCGTGCGGCGCCGGCAACATGAAGCAGCTGCACATCCACGAACGGGGCGTGCACGTGGTGCTCTACAACGCAACCACGCGAGCACTCTACGACCGTTACGAGGAGTTCAACGACATCGTGGCTGCCCTGGAAGCGAAGGGTGCGGAGGATCTGCGTCGGCAGGGCATCACCGACGACGTGATCGAGCATCGCCTCGAAATGGACCTGCGGTACGGCAACCAGCTGGTGACGACCGCGGTGTCCTTCGACATCAACCGGATTCACGGGGTCGGGGACGTCCTGCACCTGATCCGCACCTTCTCCGACATCTACTCGCAACGGTACGGGGAGGGGTCGGCCGCACCCGAGGCGGGGATCCGTGTGCAGACCATCCGTGTCGCGTCGTACGTCAACGGCGACACGGTGGAATTCGACTCGCTGCATCATGGCGGGGAACGAACGCTGCCTGTCCCGATCGGACATCGGGACGCGCACTTCGTCGGGCACCCGCGGGCGATCAGCACCGCGGTCTACGACGCGAAGGCCCTCGATGCCCGGCATGTGATCCCCGGCCCGGCGATCGTCACCACCGAGAACACGACCTATCTCGTCGAGCCGGGCTGGCGCCTCGAACCCTCCCCGCAGGGCGCCGTCTGGTTCCTCAAGGACTAGCGCAGAAACACCAGGAGACAATGTCATGACCGCAGTGCACGACGACCTCGCCAACGCCGCCGCCGAACGCCTCGCGTCGCTCGACGAGCAGGAACAGCAATGGGTCGACGAATTCATGGACGAGACCACGCTGTTCCTCGGCCCCGATCGGGAGATCATGCGTTCGCACCACATCGCCTCGCGCAGCGAGCTCGAGGAGGAATGCATCGCCAAGGGCATCGATCCGCTCGAGGTGGATCGCATCCGTAAACGCCTGGCCGGCGCCCTCGACGAGGGCTTCGAGATGTGCGAGGCGATGGGTGCGGCTCCCGGCGCCAAATGGGGCGACCTCACCACCGCCATCTACACCGCCGCCGGCGATGTGACCTACCTGTCCTGCCACGGCGTGATCGCGTTCTCCGCGATCTTGCACCACCCGATCCGGTACATCATGAAGTACTGGAAGGACGAGCCGACCGTAGGCATCCACCCGGGCGACGGCTTCATCCACAACGACGCCCGCTTCGGCAACGTCCACAACACCGACCAGTCGATGATCATGCCGATCATCCGTGACGACCGGATCATCGCGTGGATCGCGGCCACCATCCACGAGGGCGAGAACGGCGCGTGCGAGCCCGGCGGCATGCCCTCCGGCTCGGAGACGCCCTTCGACGACGGCCTGCGGATGAGCCCGTTCAAGATCGTCGAACGGGGCGAGCTGCGCCGCGACCTGCTCACCTTCCTGCAGCACTCGGTGCGCGACCCGAAGCTGCAGCTCGCCGATCTGAAGGTGAAGATCGGTGCGGTGCAACGTATCCAGGAACGAGTCGACGCGATCATCGACGAGGTCGGAGTGGAAACCTTCGTCGCTGCACTGCGCATCACCGTCGAGGACGTCGAGGCCGAGGTGCGCCGCCGGATCCGCGAGCTGCCCGACGGCACCGTCCGGTTCAACCAGTTCATGGACTCGACGCTCAAGGAGAACATCCTCATCAAGCTCGCCTGTGCGATCACCGTCAAGGGCGACAAGATGACGATCGATCTGCGCGGGAGCGGACCCGAGATTCTCAACCGGGCCATCAATTCGCCGCTGTGCTCGGTCAAGTCGATGATGATGCAGGCCATCCTCGCATTCTGGTGGCCGGATCTGCCGCGCTGCACGTCGGCGATGAGTCCGATCGAGATCATCTCCGATGAGCACACCTGGTCCGACGCCGGCTACGACGCCCCGATGGGCCAGTCCCTGCAGGCCTCGTTCCGCGGGTTCTCGGCGTTGCAGAACCCCTGGGCGAAGCTGCAGTTCTCCAACCCGGAGAAGTTCTCCAACGTCATCGCCCCGTGGTTCAACCAGATCAACACCTTCCTGTGGGGCGGGGTCACCCAGCACGGTGATCAGGTCGGGAATCTGTGCGCCGACCTCAACGGCATGGGCGGTGGCGCGAAGGCGTTCCGCGACGGCGAGGACGCCGTATCGCCCCTGTTCTGCGCGATGGCCGACACCGCCGAACAGGAGGTCATGGAGGAGGAGGTGCCCTTCATGCAGCTGGTGAGCAAGCGGATCGTCCGCGACAATCAGGGCTTCGGCAAGTATCGCGGTGGCATGGGCTACGAGATGATCGTGGCGGCGGAAGGCACCCCGCTGTGGGGCTTCATGACCGTCACCTCGGGTGCGAAGTTCTCGTCCATCACCGGGCAGTTCGGTGGCTACGGCTGCAACACCTATCCGCTCGCGATGGTCAAGGGCGTCAACGTCTACGACGAACTGCGGCGCAACCCGGAACGTTTCGACCTGTCCATCGAGAAGGTGATGAACGAGCAGCCGTTCGAAGGCGCCGAGTACACCACCAGCCACATGGGCCTGCAGTTCGACGTCGCCAAGGACGGTGAGCTGTACATGATTTCGCAGGGCACCGGCGGCGGCTACGGAGACCCGCTCGAACGAGCCCCCGAGGACGTGGTCGCGGATCTCGAGATCGACCGCATCTCACCGAAGGTCGCGCACGACATCTACGGCGTCGTGTACGAGCCGGAGACGTTCGTCGTCGACACCGAAGCCACCGACGAACTGCGCGCGTCGATGCGCCGAGCCCGGATCGCCCGCGGCGTTCCCTACGCGCAGTTCGTCGAGCAGTTCGTCACCCCCGAACCTCCGAAGGACCTCCTCTACTACGGGTCCTGGGGTGACACCCAGGAACTGACCGCCACCCACTTCACCGTCCACGGTGCACAGCGGGTCACCACGACGATCGACAAGATGCCGATCATCATGATGCCCGACCGACGCGAATCGAAGATCGCCGAGCTGACCGCGCGGGTGAAGGAACTCGAGGCCAAGCACGGTGAGGTGGTCCACCGCAAGTCCTGACCACCGTCCGCCCCGTCCACCGGGTGCCCGCACGACGTGCGTGCGGGCACCCCTTCACCCCCCGGAGACCACGATGACCACTTCGAAGCCCGAGTTCCTCGCTGCACCGGCCTCGGGGCGCCGCACCCCCTTGATCATCGACCATCTCGACTACAGTCAGCGGGTCCTGTTGCGCGGCAATCCGATTCCCTGGGGCGACCCGACCGCGCTGTCGAACCTGTTCAACCAGGCACACGGGCTGCTGCGCCCGGACGCCACGCTGCTCGACCTCGGTGCCTACTATCGGATCCTCGCCGGGGACCCCCGCCTGCAGGATGCGATGACCGCACGGTCGCGTCCCGGATACGCGCTGCGCACCCTGCTCGGAGACGCGGAGGCCGGCCGGGCCGCGGTGACGCTGGTTGCCACCGTGGCCGGCACGACACGGCTGCCGCTCGTCCTGCAGATCCCGTCCCCGCGTGCGTGGCTGGCACAGACACACCCCGGAACGACGGACGATCTCGACGCCGACCGGGTGGAGAACGCGGCGATGTACGTCGCCGACTGGCTGCGAGGGTTCGCCGACGTGCCCGTCGCGGCGGTCCTGCTCGACGAGCGCGCGGCCGGAGATGTGCCTGCAGTACCCCCCGAGGCCTATGCGCCGATCGGCAACGTCGCCGTGCACTACCGATGGGAGCTGGGGCTGCGTGACCAGCGAAGCGTGTCGTTCGGTGAAGGCGACGGGGATGTGCTCGGCGACGACTTCTGGCTCGGCGACCGCGCCGCCGTGCCCGCGGAGGCCGGGGCGTTCCGGCTCACCCGGCTCCCCGAGGGTGCGGTGCCGGAAACAGTGCTGGCCCGGCTGGCCGACCTGGACCGAGAGAGCGTTCGCTCGGGGGCGAACTGACACTGGGCCCGGGCATCGCACGGAACCGACCGAACACTCGGTCCGGGCGTCGCACGGAACCGACCGGTAGCCTCGAGTGACGCAGATCACCGCGACGTGGTGGAAGGAACACGATGAAGAACGCAGACCGACGGCTGACGGTGGCGGTCGCCCGCGCCGGGTTCCTCGATTCCGGAGAGCCTGACGAATCCCTGGTGTCGCCGCTCGTGTCCGCCTCGTGGCAGCGGTCGCAGGCAGCGGGGGTGCAGCCTTCCGGTGGGGACGTCGGGTACGTCGGTGACGTGGATCGGGAATCCCGGCTGGTGCAATGCGCAATGTCCGTTTTCGACAGGCTCGCGGCGGACATGGTCGACGTTCCCGTCAGCATCGCACTGACCGACGCGAAGGCACAGGTGCTGATGAGGATCGACGGTGCCCGCGGCATCGGCCGGCTCCTCGACCGGGTCTCGCTCGCGCCCGGCTTCGACTACCGGGAGGCCGAGATCGGCACCAACGGCGTGGGGACCGTGCTCGAATCCGGACAGGCAGTCCAGATCGACGGCGCCGAGCACTTCCACGACCGGTTCCAACCGTTCGCGTGTTCCGGTGCCCCGATCCGCGACCCGTTCAGCGGCCACATCGCCGGTGTCGTCGACCTCAGCTGTCTCTCCGAGCATTCTTCCCCGTTGCTGGCGAGCGTGGCGCGCAGCGCAGCATCCGAGATCGAACTGAACCTGTTTCGCGATCGCAGCGCCCGTCAGCACGCGCTGTTCGACGCGTTCGTCCGCGCCGACGCACGTGGGGGGACGGCGCTGCTGGCCACCGGCAGCGCGATGTCGCTGGCGAATCCGCTCGCCCACGCCATCCTGGCGCCGGAAGATCAGCGCCGCGTCGGCGAGCATGTCGACTACATGATCGGCCATCGCGACCGCATCGACGAGCACGTCGAACTGCCCGACGGTGTCAGCGTCCGGGTGCGGGCCGTCCGGATCCGGGCGGGCGAGGACACTGCCGGGTACCTGATCGAAGTGTCCGAATCCGCCGCTGCGGCGGCCGCGATCCCGGCCGCGGTCCGGCCCACCGCTCCGCCCCGCGTGCCCTCGCATGGGGCGGGACTGGCTGCCGCAGGAACCGGGAAGTTGCGGGCCGGCGGTTCGCCCCTGTGGACCCGGACCTGCAACGAGATCGAGGACGCGGTGCGGACGGGGGAGCGGGTGCTGGTCACCGGCGAGCCGGGCACGGGCAAGGCCTCGCTGGCGTCCGAGATCTTCCACTCGGTGGTGCCCGGCGGGCGCAGCATCCTCGTCGACGGCAGTACCGACCTCTCGGGGCTTACCGACGATTCCCCGACTCCCACCCTGTACGTACTGCGCAACATTCGATCCATGCCCGAACCGGTGGTTGCAACCCTGGCGGCGGCGCTGGCGAAACCCTGTCCCGAGCACGTGTTCGTCGTCGCCACCATGCAGGATTCGGATGAACCGGCGCCGGAGTTCCTCGCTCCGTTGCTCGACGCGCTCGAGCGAACCGTGCACGTGCCCGCGCTGCGGCACCGCACCGACGACATCCCCGGAGTGGTGGCGCAGGTGCTTCGGACGATCACCGGCTCGTCGAGCCGCGAGCTCACGCCCGACGCGATGCGCCTCCTCGTGCGCTACCCGTGGCCGCGCAACATCCACGAGCTGGAGGATGCGCTGCGCAGCGCCGTCGCGCTGCGGCCGGCCGGGCGAATCACGCGCGAGGACCTGCCCGAATGGTGCCATCACGGGCCGGGCCGCAAACTGAGCGCCGTCGAGGCGGTCGAGCGCGACGTGGTGGCCAAAGCGTTGCGGGATGCCGGCGGGAACCGGGCGGAAACCGCTCGCGCACTGGGCATTTCACGGTCGTCGCTGTACCGGAAACTAGCCAAGTTCGGGCTCGCCGACGCTGCGGAGCCGGCCGGTTGACCGAGTGCGATCTTCGGACGGGCTCAGCGTCCCGGAACGGGTGCTTCGCTCAACGTCCGTCGGGTGACGAACCGTCGCGGCACCCCTGACAGTGGATCGGTGAATTCCAGTTCCCGCGCCAGTAATTGGAGGGGGAGGGAATAATCGTCGGGTTCCTCGGCCAAGAGGTCGGGATACCAACGGTCGCCCAGGATCCCGACGCCGAGCGCCGCCAGATGCACCCGCAGTTGGTGCATCCGTCCGGTGTGCGGCCGCAGGAGCGTGTGCAGCACCGCACGTCCCGAGGCGCTCACGCCGGTGCCGAGCACCTCGATCACCGTCTCGGAGTTGGGCTCTCGCGAATCGTCGACGACGACCCGCAGCTCGCCGCGGCGCGACTCGATGTGGTTGCGGTAGACGACGGGCACGGCGTGCCTGGCGAGCGCCGGTGCGGCAGGGTCCCATTCGGACGGAAGCGCCGACACCGCCTCGTAGACCTTCACGACCTGCCGCTTCTCGAACAGCGATTGGTAGGCGCCGCGCGTCTCGGGACGAGTCGAGAACATCACCAGACCTGCGGTTGCTCGATCGAGTCGATGGATCGGCGTCAGATCCGGATTGTCGAGGCGGGTCCGCAGTCGGACGAGCGCGGACTCGCGCAGGTACCGCCCGCCCGGGGTGGTCGGCAGGAAGTGCGGCTTGTCGATCACGACGAGGTCGTCGTCGACGTGGAGAATCTCCTCGTCGAACGGCACCGGTTCCTCGGTCGGCAGATCGCGGTAGTACCAGACGAACCGGTGCGCTCCCAGTTCCGTATCGCGGTCGATCGGACTGCCGTCGGCGCCCACGATCTCGTCGGCGTCGAACCGCCGGTACAGGTCGTCGGCGTCGAGGTGATCGAACCTGGCGACGACGTATTCGGCGATCGTCGACCAGGGGCCGGAGTTCGGGACGCGCAGTCGCGTCGGCCCGACGCCGTTCCTGACAGGTAGTGGTGAGGGCATGGGCACGCCCGTCATCATCTCATCGGCCGCCGGTTCGGCCGCGCATCGGGTCGCGCCGAGGCGCCGGTAGACGGTGATCAACGCCGATGGTCGTCGGGATGGGCTTACCGCACGAACTCGCCGCCCAACCCGAGGGCCCTGGCCTAGAATCGAATGCGCAGTCGGGGGACATTGTTGCACCGGTCGGAATGTGAATGGGTCGGTGTCGTGCAGTTCGGTCGTGGTTGTAGACGCAACGAAGCTCGCGCTACTCACGAAAGGCGGGGACTCGACACTTCTCGGGAGTTCGAAATCGCCCAAGAGGCACAAGGGTGTGTCGGAATATGCTGGGGCCGTTCTGATCTGGGTTCGGCCAATTCTTCATTGATGCCGGCTCGGCGGTGGCAGGTTCGGAAGTGTGATCTCGATCCGAGAATGCCTTCTGGACAAGTCTTTCGGTGAGCGCAGCGTATAGCGATCGGTTGTGGAACCGACAGGGAGGAGGCGGCGACCATGGCCGTGCCAGGTCCGTCGTCGGCGCTGAAACGACTCGATGAATTGCTCGCCGGTACTGAGTCGCGCAAGGTCTGGCAGCGCGACAAGCCGAATCCGAAGGGGCTCGAGCCGGCCGAGTCGCCACCGACGCCCGTGCCGGATCCCCCGGCGACGGGCTATCTCAACCCGAATACTTACTTCGAAAACGACCTGGGCAATCCTGATCTGAATCTCAGCCACGCGGAGGCGGCGGAGACGTTCGCGGACGAGGTCGATAAGTACGGGGACTATTGTCGGCGCAGCACGGATATCACCATGCGCGGCGGCACGACCTCGGGCATCGTCTACCCGCTCGCGGTGTGTGAGATCGCCCGCGCGTTCCGGCTGCGCAACATCGGTGGGACGTCGGCGGGTGCGATCGCCGCGGCCGCAGCTGCCGCCGCGGAGCTGGGGCGCATGCGCGGGGTCGAAGGAAAGAAACTGCCGACAGAGGATTCCTCCCCGGAGTCCGTGCAGCGAGGTTTCGCGGGTCTCGCCGAAGTTGTCCAATGGCTGACACAACTCGATGGACGCCGGCCCGACACGGAAGGTGGGTCGGACGACGAATTTCGGCTGGCCGAGCTCTTCCGTCCGAGCGATCCGGCGCCCGGTACTCCGGGGACTCGCGAGGCGAAGTCGGCGAAGCGCCGGGAGCGGCGACTGTTCGGGTTGCTCGAACCGATCATGCGGCGCCGCAACCGTTACCAGGCGGTCTGGCGGGCCGCGCTGGCGCTCGGATTGCGATGGTGCACCCTCGGCATGCTGATCAGCGCCGGGACCTTCGCACTCCTGGTCGTGGCGATGCGCCGGGCCGTCGACGAAGCGGCCGGTGACGCGCGGGGCCGGTGGGGCTCGGCGTTGGGACTGTCGGTGACCGGGATCCTCACGATCGTGTTGGTGGTCGTGAGCGCGGTCGGTGTATTCCGTCTCCAACGAGCGCGCGGCATGAAACGGGATCTGGATCGTGAGATCGAGAACTGGATCGCCGGCAAGGACGCGAAGGCAACCGCGCTCTACCAGGAGCTGCTGAAGAGCCACACCAGTGCCGAGGAGCCGCGTGCGACGACCGGGGTGCTCGCAGCGACCGTGATCGGGCTGGTGGCCTGCGTCTCGGCCGGTGCGGCATTCGTGTGGATCGCGACGGAACGCTCGACCATGGATTTCGCCGGAACTGCCTCGGCCGCATTGCTCGTACTGGCCTTCACCGGGTTGTGGGCGCTCGTATCCGCGGCGTTCCTGGGCGTCATAGCAATGGACATGAACGCGAAATTCCGGTCGCGGGATCAGTACGGGCTGTTCTCAGGGGATCGCCTGGTGGCATGGATCGACGCTCGGCTCCGGGATCTCGCCGGGCAGGAAAGGCCGTTGACGTTCGGTGACCTGTGGGGCGTCGACGAAAACGATGAGAACAGACGGGGGGAGAAGCTGGCACACCGTGCCCGCGCGCGCCGCGTCAATCTGCAACTGGTCACCACCGATCTGGCGCAGCAGCGGCCGTTCCTGTTTCCGTTCGTCGACAACGCGAGCATGAAGGACTCGCTGGGCAGCCAGTTCTATGTCGACCGTAAGGATCTCGAGGCGATCTTCCCACCGGAGGTCGTCGACTTGGTGGCGCCCGAGTCAGTCGAGGGCGAGCAGAATTCCAGTACGTACAAGTGCTGGGACGAGGAGAAGGGGAAGTGGGAACGGCGCGAACTCTGGGCGCTTCCCGAGCCGTGGGACCTTCCCGTCGTATTCGCGGTCCGGGCTAGCATGGCGCTACCGTTCCTCTTCAAGGCCGTCCGCGTCTACCGGTTGCGAAAGCCGACCACGGTGCGCGACGATATGGGTCGGCCGCTCGAGTTCGAGCCGAAGAAGGCGCTCGAGTCCCCGATGATGAATGCCGATAACGAAATCGCAGAGGAACTGTGGCTGTCGGACGGCGGTATCACTTCGAACTTCCCGGTGCACCTGTTCGACCAGTCTCTGCCGGAATGGCCGACGTTCGGTCTGAACCTGGGGCGGCATCCGCGGGGATTCGAGCATCAGGACGTGTGGTTTCCCGAGGACTGGCAGTCCAGCGTGCCGCCGTACAGCGTAGTTCGCGGGACCGCGGCCGGATTCGTCGCGGCGATCGTGTCCACCGCCCGGACCTGGCGGGATGTCATGCAGACGAACATGCCCAGCACCCGCGGCCGGGTCGCGTGGGTGCGGCAGCGTGCCGAGGAAGGCGGAACCAACCTGTTCATGAGGCGTGAGACGGTCGCGTCGATGGCGTTGCGCGGTGCGCTCGCCGGGGCCAGACTGCGGCACCGCTTCGCAGCCGACGAAAAGCGTTGGAAGCGCCACAAGTGGCTGCGTCTGCGCGCAGCGGTGAGC
Organism: Rhodococcus sp. NPDC003382; assembly: GCF_053589135.1. Classification (NCBI taxonomy): domain Bacteria; kingdom Bacillati; phylum Actinomycetota; class Actinomycetes; order Mycobacteriales; family Nocardiaceae; genus Rhodococcus; species Rhodococcus sp. NPDC003382. The sequence continues at coordinate 100,490 of NZ_JBSFRH010000002.1, read as the reverse complement.
ACCCTCGACGAGGTTTGTGAGACGACCGCGATCGCGCTTCCCGCGTATCGCGACCTGTTCCACGAGGCAGGTGCCACCGAGGCCGCGGGGAAGACGTGGCTGGAGGAAGAAGGCCTGACGGACGAGGTTCAGCTCTTCATTCCGAGTAACGGCCAGTTCTGGGACCCTGCGAAGACGCTGCTGCAGAACGTGGGGAAGGGGCCGGATGTGCCCGACGCCGACCTCCGCAGTGGTGCCCCGACCCCGGCCCCGGAGTTCCGCCAGTCGCCACGCATGTGACGACTCGCCCCGCCGCTACCCCTGCCGCGCCACGTCCGCGCACAGGATACTCGGCCAGCGGGCGAGGTCGTCCGGCGTGCGGGCCACCTCCAGAGTCGAGTCCGGGAGAAGATCCAGCAACGCCTCGGCCGTGGACACCGGGTGCCCGGGATCGTCGATCCAGGCGAGAATCGTTGCGGGAACGTCGATCTTGGCGACCTCGTCGGGGTCGGGCAGGTCGCTCAGCGCGGCTCCTCGGAACAGCGACGGAAGCAGGTGCTCGGCGACGTCCGGCACGGTCTCCGGGGTTCCCGCGGTTGCAGGCGGACGCGACTGCGACAGGTCCGCTCGGAGGAACGCGTCGAGTCCCTGCTCCTCGATGACCCGGGCATTCTGCCGGTAACTCTCTGCCTTGGCCGCGCGCGTTTCCCATGCGGTCGCCGGCACCATCAGGGTGAGGCCACTGAACCGCCCCGGATCCCGGACCGCCGCGTGCAGCAGTGTTCCGGTGCCCATCGACGGGCCGACGCCGTGGACCTGCTCGCCGGGGAACCAGTGGTCGAGCAGTCGCAGCAGGTCGTCGGCGAGGACCTCCCAGCGGTAGTCCTCCGGCACCGCGCGGCCGGTCGAACGGCCGTGCCCGCGCGCGTCGTACCTGAGGAGTCGGGTCCCGCTCAGTCCACGCCCGAGATCGAGATCCATCAGGCGGTCGCGATGGCGGCTGGAGGTGAGGCCGTGGAGTTGCACAACCGGGTGGCCACCCTCGTCGCTCAGCTCCACGTCCAGTTCGGCTCCCGGAACACTGAAGGTCGGCACGGCGGCTCCTTGGTCGGTCGTCGCTGAGGAAGGCGCCTAGGATACCGCCATGCGGCTCACGAACGTCGCGCACCTGCGCCTTCCCTTCGGTCGGCTGCTCGGCTACGACGTGACAGCCGGACAGCCGGGCCGACCCCTGCCCGTCTCCTTCGACCAGGGACGCCACGTCGGTGCGGGCGACCGTGCCGGATCCTGGATGGCCTTGTCCTTCAGGCTCTCCGAGCCGGTGTCACCCGACGATCTCGCGACCGCGTGGCTGGCGGTGATCGCGCGGCACGGCACGTTGCGGTCGGTCTTCGTGCCCGGAGACGACGGTGAGCCGAAGTTGTACGAGGTCGAAATCACACCCGGCCGGTGGGTCGAGCACTCGATCGCGCCCGGCCAGGCGGTCAACGATGCCCTGCGGGACGTGCTCGACCGCGCGTGCTCGCCGTACACCCGTCCGTCGCACCGGCTGTGCATGCTCGAGACAGCGGACGGACCGACGGTGGTGATCGCCGCCGACCACTCGCACGTCGACATGTGGTCGATGCTGGTGCTCGCCCGCGACCTGCTCGCCGCACTCGCAGCGGTCCACGAGGGCCGTGAACCGGCATTGCCGACGGCACCGGCGTTCGCCGAGCACACCAGCGCGCTTCGCGACCGCCCGACCGCACCCGACGACGTACGCCGCCGCTGGGCCGAGGTCCTCGCGGCCAGTGGCGACGTGATGCCGCGGTTCCCGCTGCCGCTGGGCGAGGAGACGCTGCATCGCGAACGCGTGGAGGTGCGCGACGTGCTCGACGTCGACGACAGCGCTGCCTTCGGGGCGCAGGCCAAAGACGACGGCGTCTCGACCCTCGCCCTGGTGGTGGCGGCGATGACCGACGTGACCCTCGAGCTGGCCGGCTCTCCGTTGCGGGCGGTGTTCCCGGTGCACAGCCGGTACGACGCCACGTGGCACGACTCCGTCGGCTGGTTCATCACCAATTCGGTGCTGGAATCGGCCGTCCCCGAGCCCCGCGCCGCCGCGGAGGCGGTCAAGGAAGCGGTGGGGATGGGGTCTTGGCCCCTCGAGGACGTGCTGCGTCCGTGGGGTGGGATGCCCGAGGCGCCGGGGATGTTCGCGATCTCGTGGCTGGATCTGCGCCGGTTACCGGTCCGGGTCGACGCGACCGGGCTGGAGGCGCAGTACGTCGGCGCGACGATCCGCACCGACGGCGTGATGCTGTGGTTCATCCTCGACGAGTCCGGCTTGCACCTGCGCTGCCGCTACCCCGACACCTCCGAGGCCCGGCTGAATGTCGGCAATTGGCTGGACACGCTCATCGCCCGCTTGCGGTCACGAGCGCGGGAATCGGTCGGGGGACGGCTGAGTGTCGGCGACCGGACGTACCGGGTGACGCGCGCCGCCCGCGTGGACGTGCCGGCGCTGGTCGCGCTCCTGTCCGGCGACACCGGCCGTGAAGGCGCCGAGATCGCGCGGTACGAGGAGGCGTACGACGCGGTGACCCGGGACTCCGCGCACTACCTGGCCGCGGTGCGCGACGAGGACGATCGGATCGTCGGCACCATGCAGCTCTCCATCGTTCCGGGGCTTTCCCGCGGCGGTGTCACGCGGATGCAGATCGAAGGGGTCAGAGTGGCGCCGTCCGAACGTTCCCGGGGTGTCGGCACCGCGATGCTCGAGTGGGCGCACGGGCACGGCCGACAGCGTGGGGCGTCGCTCGCTCAGGTCACCGCGGACCGGGTCTGCGAGCGGGTCTGTACGTTCTTCGCGCGGCTCGGTTACGACAGCACTCACGTCGGGCTGACGCGGGAACTGTAGACGTCCGGACCGCGGCGGTACGGCCCCGAGTGAGCGCCGAGTGGCACTCTCGAATCATGTCCACGTCTGCCGCGCCCCCGTCGGTCCTGCTCGTCGAGGACGACGCGCGCCTCGCGGATCTGCTCGTCGAACTGCTCACGGACGAGGGCTACCGCGTCGATGTCGCCGGTGACGCCCAGGCCGGTCTGCAGCTGGGCTTGACCGGCCGGCACGACGTCGTCGTCCTCGACCGGGGCCTGCCGGGACGCGACGGTATCGAGGTGCTGCGTGCGCTGCGGCGGCGCGGGGTGGGCACACCGGTGCTCGTTCTGACCGCCCGGGGCACACTCGGGGATCGCGTCGAGGGACTCGACGCCGGTGCCGAGGACTACCTCGTCAAGCCGTTCGAGATCCCCGAGCTGCTCGCCCGGCTCCGGGCTCTGCGGCGTCGCCGGTTCGACGGGGCCGAACAGTTGCCGGTGGCAGGTCGTCGACTGGATCTCGCGAGCCGGACGGTGATCGGGGACGACGGGGTGGTCGAGCTATCGGCGAGCGAATGTGCGCTGCTGGCAGTGCTCGCCGCGGCTCCCGGTCAGGTCTTCACGCGAGGGCAACTCCTCGACGCCGCGTTCGGTGCCGCCGGTGCGCTGGGGACCGTCGACACCTACGTCCACTACCTGCGTCGCAAGCTCGGACCCGATGTCGTGCGAACCGTGCGCGGCGTCGGATACCGGCTCGGCTCCCGATGAGAACACGACGGCGCGGTCGCCCTCCGACCCTCGCGACGCGACCGGCCGCGGTGATCGGGGACGAGCACCTGCTGCGCCGCGCGGGTCGGCTCGCAGCGCTGCAGTCCGCGATCGCCCTCGCTCTCGTTCTGCTGGTTGTCGGCGTCGCCGTGTTCCTCGTCGACAGCCGCGTGCAATCGCGTCAGATCGACACTCAGCTGCGGTCGATCGTCGCGACCGCCGAGGACGTCGACGATCCTCCGCCCGGCACGGTGATCGTGCTCCGGGACCACGACGGAGCCACCGAGGCCGGCCCCGGCGCCCCGCCGCGGGCCCTGGAGTTGGTGGATGCCCCGAACGGTTTCGTCGAGTTCCGTGACGGCGACCGGCACTTCCGGGTGCTTGTCGCCGACAACTCGTACGGACGCGCCGTCGTCCTTCTCGACCTGGAACCGTTCGAGGCCGGGCGGGATCGACTGCTGACGGCGCTGGCCCTCGCCGAGTTCGCCGGCATCGCGGCCTCGACGCTGGTCGTCTTCCTGCTGACCCGAAGGTCCATCCGGCCGCTCTCGCAGGCGCTTTCGCTGCAGCGTCGATTCGTCGCCGACGCCTCCCACGAGCTGCGGGCGCCGCTCACCGTCCTGCACACCCGGGCGCAGCTGCTGGCGCGCCGGGCCGGCCGCCTCGAGCCGTCCGAGGTGTCCCGGCAGCTCGAGGGGCTGGTGGACGATACCCGAGCACTCTCCGAGCTCGTGGAGGATCTCCTGCTCTCGGCGTCGTTGGAGTCCGGCCCGGACGCCCGCGAACCGGTCGACACGGCGGACATGTGCGAAGAGATCCGCGACAGCGTCTCGGCGCACGCGCAATCCCTCGGTGTCACTGTCGACTTGGAACGAGACACCGCGACGGCAGTGGTGTCGGGATCCCGTCCGGCCCTGCGGCGTGCGGTGCACGGACTCGTCGACAATGCCGTCACTCACGTCCGGCCGGGCGGACGTGTCACCATCCGCGTCGCTGCCGATGCCGAGTATGCCCGAATTACGGTGACAGACACCGGCATCGGCATCCCTCCTCAGCAGATGCAGCGGCTGTTCACGCGGTTCGCGCACGGACCGGACCGGCCCGGGGGGCCGCGCCGATACGGTATCGGCCTCGCCCTCGTCCGAGAGGTGGCGGAGGCTCACGGCGGCCGGGTCCTGGTCGAATCGCGAGAAGGTCACGGAGCCGGCTTCACGCTCGAACTACCTGTCGATTCCCAGAAAGCTCCAAGAATTCGCCCCTAGTCTGGCGCCCGATCGCACACATCTCGACGAAGGCGAGTAAGCATGGGCCCCACAACGTTCAACGGAATGCCGATCCACCCGCTGCTGGTGCATTTCGTGGTGGTGCTGGTTCCGTTGTCGGCGCTGCTCCTGCTGTTGTCGGTATGCTGGCCGGCCGCCCGGCGCAGGCTCGGGGTCATCACGCCGACAGTTGCGTTCGTGTCCCTCGTCCTTGTCCCGCTGACAACTCAGGCGGGCGAGTGGCTCGAGCACCGGACGCCGCGCGATCCGCTGGTGGAGACCCACGCCGAGCTGGGCGACCAGCTCGTCTACTGGTCGGCCGGGCTGTTCCTGGTCTCGTTCGCGTGGTGGGCGATCCACCAGTCCCGGGTCCGCGCGTGGTGGGCGAAGCGCGCGGGTTCCGCACCGACACAGGTGTCCCGGGTGCTTGCGATCGGGTTCGCCGTCGTCGGGATCGTTCTCGCGGTTGGATCCGTCGTCCAGGTCTATCGGGTCGGTGACAGCGGCGCTGTCGCGGTCTGGAACAACCCGGAGGATGCCTCGGCGACGCAGGATCGGTGACCGCGGCGGTTCCACCCCCGTGACGCCGCTGGGCACCGGTTCCCGTTGTGGTCGGCTGCATGTTCGGTCCGGCCCATCTCGGGCGGGTCTTCGCGAAATCGACGCGGAACAGATTGTCGTGGACGGGGAGCATGGAAGTGGACGAACGGTCCCGCGGCGCCCCGAAGGAGCGTCGCCGAGCGGGAGGAGTGGATCTCGATGATGTTCTGGTACGGCGACGGCATGAGCGGCTGGGGCTATGTCCTCATGACCGTCGCGATGGTGCTGTTCTGGGCGCTCGTGATCGCGGGGATCGTCCTGTTGGTGCGAGCATTGAGTCCGGGTCCGCAAGTGGGACCGCCTCCGGTCCCGCCGCCTGTTCCGGAACCGACCCCGGAGAGCATCCTGGCAACACGCTTTGCGCACGGGGAGATCGACGAGGACGAGTTTCGGCGTTGTCTCGAGGTTCTGCACTCGCACCGGCCGGGGCACCCGTCCACGTGACAACCGCCGAGCAGTGTTCAGGGCGTCGACGAGCCGGTCGTTGTGCACGTGCCGGGCGCAGACCACACGCGTCTTGCCGGACGCTCGGGTGATCGGGCTGGTCCCGGCGTAGTTCTTCCGTGCCTTCGCACCGACGTAACGACCGGGGGCGTCCCCGAACTCGGTGAGCACCCGGGCACCGAGAACGACCCCGAGACCGGGCTGGCCGAGCAGGATCTCAGCGTCCGGGTGCCGGCCGAAATGAGTGGCCGCGCACTTCTCGAGGTTCGCGATCTCGCTGTTCAACGTGGCCGAGGTGGCGTACACCTCTCGCACGTGTTGCACGCGTGTTCGCTCGCGGTGCGCCGGATGAAGAACGGTGGCCGCGGCGGCAGCATCGTCAACCTCTCGACCATCGAAGCGCACCGGGCCGCATCGGGTTTCGCCGTCTACTCCGCTACGAAGGCCGCCGTCGAGCAGTTCGCCTGAACACTCGCGGTCGAGGTGGCGCCGGACCGCATCCGCGTGAACAACGTTGCGCCCGACTTCGTTCCGACACCGAACCTCGAGCGGCTCGCGGCGGGGGAGCACGCCCTGGCCGATCCGCGCAGTGCGGCGATCGCGATTCCGATGGGGCGCGTCGGACATGTCCACGACATCTCCAACTGCGTCGTGTTCCTCGCGTCGGGACTGTCGTCGTTCATCACGGCACGACGCTGCATCCGGACGGCGGAACCCTCGCGTCGTCCGGATGGTTCAACTGGCCCGGGCACGGCTGGGCGAACTATGCGCCCGCCGATGTCCTGGAACGGACCCTGGAAGGGGACAGTTAGGGCCGCATCCCGGCCAGCATGATCGACACCAGGCGGGGGACGAGGTCGGGTGCGACGGCGCGGATGGCCGCGGGCTGGGGGCGGGTGATCATGCCGATCCCGAGAACGAGTTCGAGCGCACCCAGATCCGCGCGGACCGCGCCCGCGGACCGGGCGGCGGCGAGCACGTCCTCGACCCCGGCGAGCGTGATTTGCTGCGCCCGGCGCACCGACTCCGGCAGTTCGTGCGCGACGTACTCCGTCAGAGCGCCCGACAACGCCCCGAGATCCAGTTCGACGAGTCGCTGCACGTAGTTCGTCCAGGCGGTGTCGGGCGCCGCATCGAACGCGTCGAGGGCATCGGCCGCCGCTGCTTGCATGTCGCCGAGGATCGCCAGCGCCACCTCGTGGGCAAGCGCGCTGCGTGATTCGAAGTTCCGGTACAGGGTGGCGATGCCGACGCCTGCGGCCTCGGCGATGGTCTCCAACGCGACGTCGCTGCCGTGGGCGGCGAACAACCGTCGTGCCTCCCGGACGATTGCCTGACGACGCTTCGCGGCATCGGAACGCATCTGTAACTCCTCGGGCGCTCGGTCCTGACGGGCGTTCTTGACATCCCATTCTAAACGGAGGATTATTCTCCACATAAGTGGAGGATCTTCATCCGGTTCAACACCGGGGCAGAAGGACGAGGGAATGACACAGATCGACACGGAGTCCCCGGCGGCAGCCGAGGAGGGCGCTTCCGGACGCACCCGAAACCCCGCCGCCATGCTGCTCGCCATGTGTGCCGGCCTCGGCGTGATCCTGGTTCTGCTCCTGATGGTCTTCATCCTGCCGTCGCTCGAGAGCGGCGCCCACGATCTGCAGGTGGGGGTGGTGGGAACCGATACCGCCCAATTCGAGCAGGCCCTCGGCGCGGCCGCCCCGGATGCATACGAGCCGCAGCGTTTCGAGTCGGACGAGGCTCTGCGCGACGCGATCCGCAATCGCGAGGTCGTCGGCGGGTTCGTCGTCGACGGCGGCAACGTCCACGCTCTGGTCGCCAGTGCCGGTTCGTCCGCCATCTCCGGATCGCTCACCGGCACCGCGCAGACCGTGGCCCGCGCGACCGGATCCGCAGTGACGGTCGAGGACGTCGTTCCGCTGCCCGCGTCCGATCCCACCGGCATCGGCATCGGCGGACTCGCGTTCCCGCTCGTCTTCGGCGGCATCGTCCCGGTCGTCGCGTTCCGGAAGATCTTCCCGCGTAGCAATGCGTGGTACCTCGCGGGCCTGATCGGCTTCGCCGCGCTCGGCGGTATCGCAGTTTCCGCCGTGCTCACCCACTGGTTCGGCAGCATCGAATCGAGCATGTGGCCGGTCGCGGCGGCCCTCACGCTGGGTATCGCAGGGCTCGCCCTTCCGCTGGCGGGTCTTCAGAAGGCGTTCGGTGCCAAGGGATTCACGCTCGGCGCCATGACGATGATGTTCCTCGGCAACCCCCTGGCCGGCATCGCCACCACCTCGGCGTGGCTGCCCAGCGGGCTCGGCACGTTCGGCCAGATCCTGCCGCCGGGTGCAGCCGGAACCCTGGTCCGCTCGGCCGCCTACTTCGACTGGGCCGGCGGGGCAACGGCCGCATTGACTCTCGTGACGTGGGTCGTCGTGGGCCTGGCGCTCTACGCCGTGGGCGCGCGTCGCGCACCCGCCGAGGCGCAGGCCTGACACCTGCCCGACCCGGATTCGGCCGGACGCCTCACGGGCGTCCGGCCGAATCCGTTCAGGTTGCGTTCGTCCGTTCGGGCGCTCGCCAGACGTCGCCGACGCCACGAGGTCCCACTCCTCGGTCGAGAGCGACGAGCAGAACCGCGCAGCCGAGACCCGACAGGGCGGCACCCGTGCCGAACAGAGCGGGATAACCGAGCAGTTCACCGACCGCGCCCGCCGTGAAACCGGCGATGCCCTGGACGACCACGATCGCGCACGCCATCAGCGTGTAGTCGCTGCCCGCGTGGTCGCGATCGGCGGCGTCCATCATGAGCGTGAACACCGCCACGGTCGCGGCGCCGCCGAGGACGTGCTCGGCCAGGCTCGCCGAGACGATCAATCCGAATCCGCCGACCCCGAGCGAGGCGACCAGATACAGCGCCACGCTCGCGGTCTGGGTGACGCCACCGATCAGCAGAGCCCTCCGCCGGCCCCACCGTGAGCACATCCACGCACCCAGTGCCGCACCCGCGAGTGCACCGACCGACGACAGGACGCCCTTGATCAGCGCGATCTGCCCGAGGGACAGACCCGCGTCCGACATGAAGGGGCCGACCATCGCCGACCCCATCGAGTCTCCGAACTTGAAGCCGCCGATGAGCAGGATGAAGACGATCATCCCGGGCCAGCGCAGACGCGTCCACCACCCGGCCGCCAGCCGTACCGGGGTCGCCGGCTCCTGAACGCTGCGTACCGACGCCTGCGGCATCGTCCACACGGGGATCGTCGTCAGAAGCAGCAGCACGGCCATCGTGACGAACAGCGCTCGCCATCCCGCGATGGAGAACAGCCACAGCAACGCACCGCCGCCCACGATCATCCCGATTCGGTAGGCGCCCGCCTGAATTCCGTTGCCGACACCGCGCTCTCGAGGGCTCAGCAGCTGCACTGCGAGCCCGTCGGTGGCGATGTCCTGGGTCGCCGACACCGCATTGACGACCGCGATCCCAACCAGGAGCCAGCGCAGCGACGACTCGAGGTCCAGTGCCGCCATCGAGAGGGTCACCGCCGCCGACAGCAACTGCAGCGTCAGCAGCCATCGGCGTCGAGTGCCGTAGTGGTCGACGTACGGCGCCCACAGGAACTTCAGCGCCCACGGTGCGAACAAAACTCCGGTCGCGCTGATCGCGATCAACGAGAATCCGGACTCCCGGAGCACCACGGGCAGAGCCTGGGTGAAGAACCCGAACGGCAGGCCCTGCGCGAAATACAGGGCAGCGAGCAGCACCATCGTGGACACAGGGATCGTGCCCAGCCGGGCCACTGATTTCATGGGCACATCCTGGCAGAGCCGTCGCCGCGGGCGACTCGACGGGCACGTCGCCGTCGCCGATTCGCCCGGGTTGCCAGGCAGTCGCAGCACCCGAGCCGCAAGGTTGCCTCGACGTTACGACTTTCGCCGACCTCCGGCGCGGCCGCAATCGGTCGGATACGGTCGGGGGCACACCGGATATGCGAAGAACGGATGCCGATGCCGCTGTACGAATTCCGATGCGCCGACTGCGGTTCCTTCGATCTCTCGATGTCGATGAGCGAGGTCGGGCCGGCCGCGCCCTGTCCCCGTTGTTCCCGATCGGCTCCGCGTCTGCTCGGCGCGCCGCGCCTCGGTCGTGGCGGATCGGCGGCGATGCGTGCACACGATGCGGCAGCGCGGACGGCGTCCGAACCCGGCGTCGTATCGGGTGCACTGCCGGGGAGCTCGCGGCGACCGCCGCGGCCCGTTACGACGGATCCCCGGCACCGCTTGCTTCCTCGCCCCTGAAGTCGCCGATCAAGGAGGTTTCGTGCCCGACGTCATCTTCCCCCTCGATTCGACCCGCCGCTTCACCGACCAGGACAAGATCGGTCACAACCGCTGGCACCCCGACATCCCGCCCGTCGCGACCGTGAAGCCGGGGGACTCGTTCCGGGTGCACTGCCGGGAATGGTTCGACGGGGCGATCCACAACGACGACTCGGCCGACGACATCCGCAACGCGCCGCTGCACACCGTGCACGCACTCTCGGGTCCGTTTGCCGTGGAGGGCGCGAAACCCGGCGATCTGCTGATCGTCGACATCCTCGACGTCGGCCCGATCCCGCAGGAGGACTCCGGCCCGCTCGCCGGTCAGGGCTGGGGCTACACCGGGATCTTCGCCAAGCCCAACGGCGGCGGCTTCCTCACCGATCAATTCCCGGACGCGTACAAGGCGATCTGGGACTTCTCCGGACAGAAGACGACGAGTCGCCACGTGCCGCACGTGTCGTTCACCGGCATCGTGCATCCCGGGCTGATGGGGACGGCCCCCTCGCACGATCTGCTCTCGACGTGGAACACGCGCGAAGCCGCGCTGATCGCCACGGATCCGGATCGGGTGCCGCCGCTGGCACTACCGCCCGAGCCGGACGCCGCGATCCTCGGCAGCCTCACCGGTGCGGATTTCGACCGGGTCGCAGCAGAGGCGGCACGGACCGCGCCGCCGCGCGAGAACGGCGGCAACCAGGACATCAAGAACCTCACCAAGGGGAGTCGGATCTTCTACCCGGTGTTCGTCGACGGCGCGAACCTGTCGGTCGGCGACCTGCACTTCTCCCAGGGCGACGGCGAGATCACGTTCTGCGGGGCCATCGAGATGGGCGGCTTCATCGATCTGCGCGTCGACCTCATCCGGGGAGGCATGGAGACCTACGGGGTGAGCGAGAATGCGATCTTCATGCCGGGCAACACCGACCCGCAGTTCTCGGAATGGCTCGCGTTCTCCGGCACCTCGGTCACCCTCGACGGCGAACAGCGCTACCTCGATTCCCAATTGGCATACCAGCGGGCATGCCTGCACGCGATCGACTACCTCACGAAATTCGGATACAGCCCGGAACAGGCATATCTGCTGCTCGGCGCGGCACCGATCGAGGGAAGATTGTCGGGGGTCGTCGACATCCCCAACTCCTGTGCGACGGTGTACATTCCGACGACGATCTTCGACTTCCCCGTGAAGCCGACGGCGGACGGCCCGGTGCGGATCGATCCGGGTGTGGGAGCACCGCATTCGCCCGCATGATCGGCGTCGCCGTGCCGGTCAGAGGAAGGCCGGCGGATCGTAGCGCGGTTGGAACAGCAGGATGTCGTCGGCCCCGGGTACCGCAACATCGACGGTGCGGCCGTAGCCGTCGTCGCGTACCTCACGGGTGAATCGTGCACCCTTCGAGGACAATTCGGCCATCGTCGCTTCGAGGTCGTCACACATCAGCGAGATCGAATGCTGCCGCGGCGAGGAGTACTCGACGCCTTCGTGGACGCCCGACGTCGGGTGGACGCCGAGTTCGGACGGTCCGGTGCGGAAGATGAGCCAGCCGCCACCGGTATCGACGGAGAGGAACCCGAGGATGTCGCGGAAGAACGCGCGGGTCGCGTCGGGGTCGTCGGAGTAGACCAGAGTGTGTACGCCGGTGATCATCGGTTCACGGTACGGCCGGAAGCGCGCTCTCGCTGCCGGAATCGTGTATCCGCAGGTCAGGTGTGCGGCGCGGTCAGGTGTGCAGCATGGTCAGTCGACCGGCGACGTGGACCGCGACTTCCACCACGACCACAGCGCGGTCACGATGATCGCGCCGGCGATGGAACCGATGATGCCGCTGGGGCGCAGCGCCAGACCGTCGCCGGCGAGCAGGCTGATGATCAGGCCACCGACGAACGAACCGCCGACACCGGCAACGAACGCCAGGGTCCAGTCGATTCCGGACTTGGACTTGCCCACGACGAGCTGTGCGACCGCGCCGACGAGCAATCCGAACAGGATGATCCCGATGATCAGCATGCCGGGAGTATAGGCAGCAAAACCCGCGCAGGCCCGGTATTGCGGGGCTCGCGGCGTTACTCAGCTTCCGCCCCAGATGTCCTCGAGGAAGCGGTGTTCTGCGCGCATACCGGACAGCCAGGTCTGCGCTTCGTCGACCGAGCAGCCGCGCTTACCTGCCACGATCTGGCTCAGGGCAGCACGAACCCCGGGAGCGAGCGTGCGGGCGTTGCCGCACACGAAGATCGACGCGCCCTGCCCGATCAGATCCCAGATTTCGTCCTGGTGGGCGAGCATCTCGTCCTGCGCGTACCGGCGGCCCTCGCGCGGTTGCCGTGAGTACGCGATGTGCACCCCGACGTCGGCGCTCGACGCGTAGGACTCCAGTTCGTCGGAGTAGATGTCGTCGTATCCGGGGCAGCGGCAACCGAAGAACAACAGCGAACGGGCCACCGAACCACTCCGTGTCTTCTGGGTCGCGCGTTCCTGAAGGAACCCGCGGAACGGTGCCAGCCCGGTCCCGGCCCCGATCATGATCATCGGCACACTCGGATCGGACGGCGGGTAGAACGGGATGGTCGGCCGACGGCGGAAGACGAAGATGGTGCTGTTGGGCGCCATGTCCGCCAGATAGTTCGAGCACACACCCGCGAACGGGCGACCATCACCGCGAGCCGGGGCACGCAGCACCCCGGTGGTGAGGCTGCACGTCTCCGGATCGGTCGCCGGCGACGACGAGATCGAGTAGTACCGCGGCTGCAGCGGTGGCAGCAGATCCAGGTACTTCTCGAATGGCACCGTGCAGGCGGGGAAGCGCTCGAGCAGGTCGAGAACCGACACGTTGGGCAGGGCGACTTCGTCGCGGTACTGCTCGTCGTCGAGGAGGTCCGTCAGTTCGGCGCGTTGTTCCGGATCCTCGGTGTGCTCGGCGAGCACCTCGATGTCGGCGCGGGTGGCGCAGGCCTGCAGTTCGACGCAACTGCCCAGGATTCCCAGCAGCGGGGTGGATTCGTCGACCGGCAGGTGGGTGTGGGTGCCGGGGTCCGCGACGATCGTGAGGTACATCCCGGCATCCAGGCCGAACCGCCACATCACCCGCCGGATCAAGTCGACGCTGTTGCGCGGCAGCACGCCCAGATGATCACCGGCGCGATAGTCCATGCCCTCGGGCAGCGCGACCTCGACGTGCCGGGTGGATCGAGGCTCGGGAACGGTGGCACCATCGCGCACGAGTTCCCGGTTCACACGGACCCGGGCGGGGACGGCTCGATAGGACAGGACGACTGGATTGGCGAGCTGACGGTTGACGATCGAGATCGACATGCCACCGCCGTCCGGAGGTGCGACGGCTGCCGAGGGCAGATCGAGCGCTGTTTCGAAGTCCGACCACAGCTCCGAATGCCACTGCCGGTACTGGGCGTCGAAGTCGCCGTGCGCGTCGCCCGCACCGCGCGGGCGGATGCGTTGCGCGCCGTGCCGTTCGAGTTCCGTGTCGATGAGGGTCGGGACCGCCTGATAGGTGGCGGCCCAGTCGGTGTCGCCGCAGCCGAACACGGTGTACCGCACGGCCGAGTACGCATCGTCGGGCAGCGACGGCTCGCGCAGCGCCGCGACGAATTGTTCGGCGTTCTCCGGTGGCATCCCGTTGTACGACGAGCACACCACGATCAGCGACGACGCCGTACGGGCGGCATCGATGTGGTCGTCGAGCGTGCCGACGGTCACCCGGAATCCGCGTTCGGTGCCTTCCCGGGCGAGTTTGTTCGCAATGCCTTCGGCGGTACCGAGATTCGATCCGAACAGGATCGTCAGCGGTGTGCCGTGCCCGGTGGCGGGTGCTGCCGGCTCGGCGGCAGGTTCCGGGGTGGGCGCGGTGTCAGCGGCGACAGGCGCCGCGGTGCCGAGTGTGTGCCCCGCGCGAGGCCGGACCCGGATGTAGAACTCGTCCGGTTTGACGGTGAGCGCGGTCCGGGTGTGCAGTTGGTAATCGCGGTGATCTTCGAACTCGAAGCGTTGCAGAAGCATTCCGAGGACGAGCGTGGCCTCCTGCATCGCGAACTGCCGTCCGATGCAGGCCCGCATCCCGGTGCCGAAGGGCTTGTAGGCGTTCGGGGGAAGTGCCTGCTTGTGTTCGGGGGTGAAGCGGTCCGGATCGAATGTGTCGGCGTCGTCGCCCCAGACGGCCGGGTCGCGGTGCAACGCTTGGATGATTACGGAAAGTCCTGTGCCGGCGGGGATCGCGTAGCGTCCGGCGAGGATCTCGTCCTGGCGTGGAGCACGCGTGAACATCGGTGCGGTGGGCCACAATCGGAGCGTCTCGTCGAGAATCTGCGTGACGTAGGTGAGGCGGCGGATCTGCTCGTAGGTAGGCCGTGGATTGTCGCCGAGCACCTCGTCGACCTCGGCCCGCGCACGGTCGGCGATCTCGGGGTGTTTCACCAGGAAGTACAGTGCGAACGAGAGCAGGCCGCTGGTCGTCTCGTGCCCGGCGATCAGGAATGTCAGGCACTGGGCGACGATGTTCTCGTCGGGAAGGCCGAGACCGCTCTTCGGATCGACACCCTCGAGCATGCGGCCCAGCAGGTCCGTATTGTCGGCGTCGCTTCCGCGTCGGCGACGTTCCGAAATGAGCCCTTGGACAAGGGTTTGCATGTACTCCTGGTCTTCCTGGGCCCGCCGTTTCGCCTGGATGTCCAGGCGCCGCTGAATCGGCAGCTGGCGGGCGCGTTTCTGGGCCTGGGCCAGTGAGCGGACCATCGCCGCGACGAACGGGTGCGGTGTCTCGCGGTAGAAGGAGTTGAATCGGTAGTCGAACCCGCACAGGGCGATCGTGTCGAGGGTCAGTGCGGTCATGTCGACCGGGACGTTCACCTCGTCGCCGGGATTGAGACGCGACCACTTGTCCATCAGCTGGCCGGCGATGTCCAGCATGCGCGGGACGTAGTCGCGCATCGCCTGCTGGCTGAACGGCGCCATGAGGATGTTGTGGGCGCGATGCCACAACGGGTCGTCGGTTGCGCTGGTGAACAATCCGGATCCGGCGACGCTGTTGCGGAGGGCGCCGAGCCCGGCACCGACTTGTTTGTCGAACCGGGTGTCGTCGCACAGGTCGTCGACGAGATCGGCGCCGGAGACCATCACCCGGGTTCCCATGGGTAGCGACAGCTTGTAGATCGGGCCGTATTCGCGGGCGAGCGCGATGAAGCCGTCGATCGGGCTGTGGGTGTCGATGTCCAGCAGGTTGCCGAGCCACGGGAGTCCGTGGGGGCCGGGAAGGTCGTCGAGTCCGATCGGTGTCGTCATGGGTTGCTCCGAGCGAGGGAAGCCCTGGCTGTCGCGGTCGCGGATGCAGCGGCACCGGTGAGCGCCGGAGCAGGGGAGGACGTCCGCCGCCGGGGTCGGGCCGGGGTGGTGGGATCTGCGGTCCGATCGGATCTCGGCATCGACAATCCTCACCGTTGCAGGCAGAACGGGAACGATCGAGCGAAATTTTACTCGGTCTCGCGCGCCGATTCCGGGCCCTCGGATACCGGACGGAGTCACTACGTGAGCAACGACCAGGTGGATGCGATCGCGCCGCCGTCCCACCCGCCGCCGCAGGCTCCGCCCGATCGCGCTGGGTAGGCTGCCCGAGGGCGCGCCCGGTGCCGCCGCGCAACCCCGCGCGCTCGAGGCGCTCGGCAGCGGGTTCTCCACGGCCTTCCTCGTGGTCGCGGCCGCCGCCCCTGGCCCCCGCGCTGCTCAGCTGCTTCGGGCTGCGTGGAGTCCGCGAGGTTCGGTCCGGTCGCGGCTGCGGACCGAGTCTGCTGCGGTCTCCGACAGCGAACCTGGTGGGGAAAGCAGAGTCGGCGCCGGTTGTGGGTCAGTTCCGCTCGGTGAGACGGATGACGGGAAGTTCGCGGTCGGTCTTCTTCTCGTAATCGGCGAACCCCGGGCTCGCGCTGACGATCTGTTCCCAGGCGCGCTCTCGTTCGGCGTCGTGAAGCTGCTCGGCGTCGACGGCGACGGTGCGTCCTTCGACCTCGATGCGCACCTTGTCGGGGTTGGCCGCGATGTTGTAGTACCAGCCGGGATTGCCGGCGGCGCCGGCGGCCGAGGCGACGATGAGCCGGCTGCCGTCCGGACCGGGGAACCAGTTGACCGGCGTCGAACGTTCCTGCCCCGTCTTGCGGCCCACAGTGGTGAGGATGAGGGCATTGCTCCCGCGGAAGCGGCCACTGCGCCGGATGCGCCCGGCCATCAGTTTGTTGACCAGACGGAACAGGGGACCGGACGGCTGGCGGGCACCACGAGTTCCCGCGGGGGTGTCGAAGCTCATGGCCGTGTCCTTTGTTCGGGTGTCGGTCGCGGCACGGATCAGCCGCCTGCGCGAGCGCGGAGTTCGCGTCGACGTGCCGAGCGCCGACCCCGCAGCCGCAGCCGACTGTAGGCGAACAGCGCGAGCACGACTCCGACCAGCACCAGCATCCCGATGTTGAACAGCCACGCCGACGAGGTGTGCTGCCACAGCGCATCGGCCTCGGCCGTCGGATCCTTCGCGCGAAGGTCGACGGTCGAGGCCGATGCGGCGTATCCCCAGCGTGCCGAGAACAGCCACGACAACTGTTCGAGCACGACGCGGCCGGTGATCGGGATCAGGCCCCCGCTCATCACCAGCTGCACCATCACCGCCACAACGAGCATCGGCATGACCTGCTCACTCGACCGGGCCACCGCGGACAGGGCCAAGCCGAGGACGACGCACGAGCACGTGGTCAGCGCGATGTCCACCATCAGTTCCACGGCGCCGACCGGAATCAGGGAGCCGGGGCCCGGAGCGCCCTTGCCGGCCATGACCACCAGCACCAATACGACGGACTGGACGATCGCCGCCGCACAGAACACCAGGATCTTGGCCCACAGATAAGCGGAGGGTTGCAGTCCCGCGGCGCGTTCCCGGAAGTAGATCTGCCGTTCGCCGACGAGATCGCGCACCGTCAGCGACAGGCCCATGAAGCAGGCGCCGAGGATCAGCAGGATGAGGATGAACGACAGCTCTCCGGGTTCTTCGCCGGGGGACGGGAATCCGAAACCGTCGTCGCCCGGCACGAGAATCGTCAGGCCACCGAGGACGAACGGCAGCACCGACAGGAAGATCAGATATCCGCGGTCCGCGCGGATCAGTCGCAGCTGCCGCCGCGCCACCGTGCCGAGCTGCTTCGTCCGCGACGTCTGGGCCGGTTGCGGCAGCGGACCGGGCTCGGTCGCCGGTGGCTGCTCGACCAGGGTGCTGCGCGCCAGGTGATCGGCGTACACGGCGTCGGGTTCGGCCGCGACCCGGGCGAAGATCTCCGCCCAGTCGGTACTGCCCAGCGCCGAACCCACCTGCGCGGGCGGGCCGACGTAGGCGGTCTTGCCGCCTGGTGCCAGGAGCAGCACCTGATCGCACATCTCCAGATAGGACAGCGAATGCGTGATCACGAGGATCACCCGGCCCAGGTCCGCGAGGCGCCGCAGGGTGGCCATGATCTGCCGGTCCAGGGCCGGGTCCAGCCCGGACGTGGGCTCGTCGAGGATCAGCAGTGACGGACCGGTGAGCAGCTCCAGGGCCACCGACGCCCGCTTGCGCTGCCCGCCGGACAGATGATCGACACGGGTGTCGGCGTGCTCGGTGAGCTGCAGCTCCGCCAGCACATTCGCAATGGCCTCGTCCCGGTCCGAACGCGTCGTGTCCGGCGGCAGCCGCAGTTCCGCCGCATAGCCGAGTGCCTGCCGCACGGTGAGCTGCCGGTGCACCACGTCGTCCTGCGGGACGAGTCCGATCCGCGACCGCAACGCCTCGTACTCCGAGTGCACGTCGTGGCCCTCGAATTCGACGACACCGTCGGTCGGGCCGGTGGTTCCGGAAATGATCCTCGCGACCGTCGACTTGCCCGCCCCGGACGGGCCGATCACGGCGGTGAGCGTACCGAGCGGGGCGGACAGGCTGACGTCGTCCAGAAGTCGCTGCCCACCGGAGATCGTCAGACCGACGCCGTGCACACGCAGCCCGACCGTGGGTGACGGCTCCTCCTGCCGTGGCACGAGGCGATCGCCGTGCACCACCAGATCGGTGTTGCCGATGGTGACGACGTCGCCGTCGCGCAGGGGTGTGCGGGTCACCGCTTTCCCGTCGACGTACGTGCCGTTGACGCTGCCCAGATCCTCGATCTCGAGGCCCGACGGGCCGGTGTGCAACGCCGCATGGACGCGGGAGACGAGGACGTCGTTCACGACGATGTCGCAGGTCCGGTCGCGTCCGATCGAACGTGCGCCGGCTTCCAGGGGGCGTCGCTTGCGGCGCGGTGCGGGCCGCATATCGTCGGCGCGCATCGTCCGCCACTGCTCGATCATGCCCTTCCGGGTCCGTGTCGCGGACGGGTCGGCCACGCTGATCTTCAGCGACGGCGCGGTGAAGGGACCGCCGCAGCGCACCACGACGGAGTCGGTCACCGCGATCCGATCCACGCGGTGGCCGTCGACGAACGTGCCGTTCTTGCTGTCCGAGTCCGTGACGTACCAGCCGTCGTCCCACAGCACGCGGGCATGCTCGCGGGAGACCATCGGATCGGCGATCGTGATGTCCATTGCCTCGTCCCGGCCGATCCGCACCTGGTCGGGCGCGTCCACGACGGTGCGGCCGCCCTCCCACTCGATCACTACCCGGCCGTTTCCGATGTCCATCGCGTCGGCATCCCGTTCAGTTGTCGGGACGCAGCACCAGGCGGGTGCCGCGCGCCTCTCCGGCCTCGAGGCGGCGGTGGGCCTCGCCGGCGGCGCTCAGCGGTAGCTCCTCGATGTGCCGGGGGCGCAGCACCCCGTCGGCGAGCAACGTGGTGACGTGCCGTGCGGCTTCGGCCAGCTCGTCGGTGGTGGCGTTGCTGATCGCGAAGCCGAGCAGACTGCGGTCGCGGGGGTACAGATCGCCTGCCCGGCACTCGAGTTTCCGGTCCATCCCGGCCATCACCACGATCCGGCCACGCAGCGCGAGCAGCTCCAGGGCGTCGGAGAGATCGAGCCGGCCGGACGTGTCGACGAGCACGTCGACACCGTTCGGAGCGGCGGCGCACAGTTGTTCGATCAGGTCGGGAGCTGCATAGTCGAACACCTGCGCCGCGCCCGCCGAACGGCACCATTCGTGGTCCTGCGCGCGCGCCGACGCCAGGACGCTCGCACCGGAGCGCGCAGCCATGGCGGTCAACGCCGAGCCCACATGCCCGGCGCCGCCGGCGACGAACACCGTGTCGACCGCCCGCAGACCGGCATGGGTGTACAGGGCGAGATGCGCGGTCGCCGCGGGGTGCGCGACCGCGACCGCGACGACCGGATCCACCCCTTCGGGCAGCGAATACACCCGTTCGACCGGAGCGGTCGTGTATTCCGAGGTCGGGCCCTGCCGGCCGTCGTGCCCCAGGCTGTTGCACCACACGCGGTCGCCGATGTTCGGGGCCGTCACGTCGGCGCCCCGGTCGACGACGGTGCCGACGACGTCACGTCCGATCACGAACGGGAACGTCACCTCGGTTCGGAATCGTCCGGACCGGACGAAGGTGTCGACGTTGTCGACCGCGACCGCCTCGACCCGCAGGAGCACATCACCGGGGCCGCATCGCGGAACGGGCAACAGGCCGTAGCGAATCGCGTCGACGCCGCCGAGCGATTCGACGTAGGCCGCGTGCATGTGTTCCGGGGCGGGCACGAATCCGATGGTACCGACCGGGCCGGTCCTCTCCGGGTGGTTCGCGAGGGTTCGCGGGCGCCCGATCCGGGCGCGGCGGGATACTCGGACCGTGACCGCTCCGCTGTTCGCCGCCGAGCCCCTGGCCGGGATCGCCCTGGTCGTGGCGCTGGCAGCGTGGATCGTCTCCGAGGTTCTCATCGGGCGGCGGCATCCGCCGTCCGGGACGAACCCGGTCGGCCGCGGAATCGGTGTCGCCGTCGGGCTGGGCCTGGTCGCCGTCTACGTCGGCGGTCCCGTTCTGAGCCTGACCGTCACGGAAACGACGATCACCACCGCGCAGCTGCTCCTTTTCGTTGCCGGACTGGCGATTGCGTTGGCGGGGCAGGGATTCCGGCTGCGCGCGGTGCGGGAACTCGGTGCGTCGTTCACCTTCGAACTGCAGACGGTCGCGGGTCAGCGGGTGATCGACACCGGGCCGTACGCGCGGATCCGGCATCCGTCGTACACGGGAGCTCTGATCTGTGCGCTGGGATTCACTCTCGCATATACGAATTGGCTGGCGCCCCTCACGGTGCTCGCGCTGGCCGCCGCCTATGTGGTGCGGATACCGGCGGAGGAACGCATGCTCGTCGACGCGCTCGGCGACCCCTACCGCCGCTACATCGCCTGCACGTGGCGGCTGATTCCGCACGTGCTCTGATCACGGTGGGCAGAGCGCGGCCACGACCGTTCGCGCCACCCAGTCCGCATACCGGTCGAGTGTCCAACCCCGTTCGAGGACCAGTCGCTCGTAGGTGTCGATCGCCAGATAGTTCCACAGAACATCGCGAACCTCGTCGAGGTCGACGCCGGCACGAAGCTGTCCGGTGGCCAGGAAGTGCCCCCCGAGCATCGTCGCTGCGGTCAGTCCCTCCTCGCTCAGTTGCCGCCACACCGGGGTGAGCGAGTCGTCCACGTGCCGTCCGTCGCGAATGAGGATCTGCACCTTCGCCGATCGTTGCTGCCGGCGGGCCAGGGCGTGGACGAATATCTCGATCTTGCGGCGCACGTCCGGTTCGGCGAACATCGCCTGCTGCTCCGGACGTTCGGCGACCGGCACCGGTTCGTCGTCACCGGCGATCACGAAGTCGAAGACCGCTTTCGCCAGCGCCGCCTTGCTGCCGAAACTCTTGTACAGGCCTTTGACCGAGACACCCGCCCGGTCCGCGATCCCGGCGAGGGTGGTGGCCCGAAAGCCGTCGCGTTCGAACAACTCTTTCGCGGCCACGACCACGGCGCGACGTCGCGCGCGGGCCTGTTCCTGCCTGCCGGAGGAGTCGTATCGCCTCTTGACTTCGGCCATCACCGCTCCGATAATTTGGGTACAACCTGATTGAACTCAATATATCAGGTCCGCCACCGCGAACTCCGCCACCGCATCCCTGAACATCGGAGCAATTTGTCGAGCCTTTGCAGAAGAGGCGTAATCCGTTGTGCGGCAGAAGACTTCCGTGAATTCGAGGGGCTGAGCGGACGAAGGAAAGGAGAGAGCCATGGACATGGAGCGTCATGAGCCCGCCGATACCCGAAGCATGGGAATCGTCCACAGCGCTCTGCGTCGCGATCTGGAACGAACCCGGCTGGTACTGGTGTCCGAATCACCACCCGACGAGCGACGCCGACGAGAGCTCGCCGACCACATCGTGTGGATGATGCGTGCCCTGCACTTGCACCACACCGCCGAGGATGCCGGACTGTGGCCGCTGATCCGGGCCAGGAGTCCCTCCGCGAGTGCACTGCTCGACGAGATGGCGACCGACCATCGGCGGATCGCTCCCGCGATCACCGCTGTGGAGGACGCTGCCCGGGCCTACCGCGTAGATGGGGGCGCGCGGGAACGGTTGCTCGGCGCGCTGGCCGGGCTCAACGAGGTCCTGTTGCCGCACCTTCGGCGTGAAGAACTCGAGATGATGCCGGTCGTCGGCGCCACCCTCACCACAGCCGAGTACCTCGCCGTCGAGAACGAGTACTTCGTCAAACCGAAGGGCATCGTCGAGCTGGGAGCCGAAGGACCTTGGATCGTCGACGGCGCCACCCCGGAGGACCGCGATGTGATCCTGCACGTCATCCCCGCCGTCCCGCGCTTCGTTCTCATGCAGACCTTCGGCCGGAGATACCGCCGCAAGGCTGCGAGGTTGTGGAGCGATGGACCGGCGGCGGCTGTACGCCCGCTGAAGGTCTCACCGGGGCGGGACGATGTCGCTTCGGTGGAGCCGAGCCCCCTGCGGGACGGAACCGGCCGGATCGGCAGCCGAAATCTCGCCGATTAGTTCGATCAGTTCGATTGGATTGTGTCGGAAAGTGATTCGGACTCACCTCCACGTGGGGGAGCGGCGCCGCTACGCGGCGAACCTTACCGGGCGTCTGTGCCCGGACCGTAGAGCCGCGCCACGTCGGGGGAGTCGAGCCACTTGGAGTAGGTGGGCGATTGCGGCCATCCCTCGGGGGAGTCCTGCCATTCCTCCTGCCGGCCCCACGGCAGGATGTCGAGCAGGGCGAAGGTGTAGCTGAGCTGTTCGGTGCCGCGGCCGGTGGTGTGCCAGGTGCGGTAGACCTTGTCGCCGTCGCGGAGGAACACGTTGACCGCGAAGTCGCCGCCGGGCGGCGCGTCGACGTCGGCGCCGAACGAACTCTCCGAGGACGAGTACCAGTCCATCCTGTTGCCGACCTTGGCCTTGTAGGCCAGGGCCTCGTCGATGGGCCCGTTGGTGACGATGACCATGCGGGCGTCGTAGTTGTCGAGGATGCCCAGCCGGGTCCACTGCGTGGAGAGGCTCGTGCATCCGCCGCACTGCCACTCCGCGCCGTCGGACCACATGTGGTGGTAGACGATGAGTTGCGAGTGGCCCTGGAACACGTCGACGAGGCGAATCGGGCCGTCCGGGCCGATCAGCGTGTAATCGGGCAGTTCGACCATCGGCAGCCTGCGGCGCTGCGCCGCGATGGCGTCGAGTTCACGGGTGGCGGCCTTCTCCCGTCTGCGCAGGTCGTCGAGCGCTTCCCGCCAGGTCTGCCGGTCGACGATCGGAGGTAGGGCACGGGCGGTCTGCTGGGTCATGATCTCTCCCCAGGGGTCGAATGGATCTCTTCTCCAGTGTCGACCGGTTTCGGACCCGAAAGTCATCGCGGCGCCCGTCGAGACCCGACGCAGGCCGGGGAGGTGGCCGGCACGACCACTCGTGCCGGCCACCCTCGAGTGCTATTGCGCGGTGTATCCGCCGTCCACGACGAACTCGCCACCCGTGATGAACGATGCCTCGTCGCTCGCCAGGAAGGCAACGAGTCCGGCCACTTCGTCCGAGGTGCCGAGCCTGCCCATCGGGGTCACCGCGACCATGTGCTCGTGTCCCTGGTCCCCGAGGGTGGGAGTGTCGATGAATCCGGGATGTACCGAGTTCACGCGGACACCTTCCTTGGCCCACGCGATCGCGGTGTTCTTGGACAAGGTCCGCACGGCGCCCTTCGCGGCCGCGTACGCCGGTGCGGACCCGAAGCCTCCGACGATGCCGAACATCGAACTGACGTTGACGACCGAACCGTAGCCGGACGACTTCAGAGCGGAGCTTGCCGCACGCTGACCGAGGAAGACGCTGGTCTGCGTCACCGCGATGACACGGTTGTAGAGCTCCGTAGCGGTGCCCTCGATCAGGTCCGGATGGGCGATACCCGCGTTGTTCACCAGGATTCCCAGGGAACCGAAGGTGTCGACCGTCTCGGCGATTGCCCCGTCCCATTCGGCTTCGGACGAGACATCCAGGTGTCGGTACACGGCACGGCCGCCGCCGGCCACGATCGACTGCGCAACAGCGGAACCCAGGTCGTCCTGGATGTCGGCGACGACGACGGTGCCTCCCTCGGCGGCGAACCGTTCCGCAACCGCACGGCCGATGCCGCTCGCGGCGCCGGTCACCAATGCCACCTTGTTCTCGAACCGATTCATCGACTCGCTTCCTTCTCGCGGAGTTTCTTCCGGGGCTGTGTCAGATTCCGACTGCGACTCGGCCCGCGGTGGCGCCTCCGTCGACGATCAGATCGTGCCCGGTGACGTAGTTGGCGTCGTCCGAGGCGAGGTACAGGATTCCCGTGGCCATCTGGGACGGATTCGCGGCGTATCCGATGGGCTGGAGCTTGTCGAGGACCTCGACGATGCCCTCCACGTCCGGAACCATGCCGCTCAGCATCGTCCCGGGCGAAATCGTGTTCACCCGAACACCCTTGGGTGCGAGTTCGAGGGCGCAGGCCTTGGACATTGCTACCACGGCCGCCTTCGTACCGCAGTAGACGGCCATGCCCTCGGTGGGCAGGTACCCGCCGTTCGAGGCCGTGTTGACGATGACACCGGAACCTTTTTCCGCCATCACACGGCCTGCCGCCCGCGTCCCGTAGAAGATCCCCCCGAAGTTCACGGCAACCACGCGTTCGAAATCCTCGTTCGTCGTGTCGAGAAGCGGTGCGGCGGAGTGGACTCCGGCGTTGTTGCACATCACGTCGAGTCGCCCGTACTTGGCGACGGTGCCGGAGACCAG
Source organism: Rhodococcus sp. NPDC003382 (assembly GCF_053589135.1). Taxonomy (NCBI): domain Bacteria; kingdom Bacillati; phylum Actinomycetota; class Actinomycetes; order Mycobacteriales; family Nocardiaceae; genus Rhodococcus; species Rhodococcus sp. NPDC003382. Next base: position 75,998 of record NZ_JBSFRH010000002.1, on the reverse strand, counting down.
CGCCTCGACCTCGGCCGGGTTGCCGACGTCGGTGCGGACGAATTCGGCGCCGATCGCCTGCGCTGCCGCCTCACCCGCCTCCTGGTTGACGTCCGCCATCACCACGCGAGCGCCCTCGGCGACCATCAGTTCGGCGGTCGCTCGGCCGAGGCCGGAGGAAGCACCGGTGACGATGACGATCTTGTCCTGCATGCGGTTTGCCATATGTCGGCCTTTCGAGTGGTCGTGCGGTGGGGTGATCGGCGTCTGCGTCACACGGACTGCGGGTCGAGGCGGCGCTCGGCGAAGACCGCCTCGCTGCGCTTCTTCAGCGCGACAGCGGTGTCGTCGAAGGCGCGCTTCACCCACGCACCGCTGTCGGCCATGATCTGGTGTGCTTCCTCGCCGAGGAAAGCGTCGGTGGAGTAGTAACGGCACCGGGTCTCGTCGATCGGCTCGATGACCTGATCGCGCCGAGCGGCCTGCGCGGAGACCTCGGTGGGTCGCAGTTCCCACGACAGCAGACGCTCCGGCACCACCGCGCAGACGTATTCGGTGTACGGGAAGGTCTCCGTGGCTCCCGAGTAGTCGGCCAGTGTCATGTTCACCGGCGCACCGATTTCCAGTGTCGATTCCACCGCGATGCAGAAGGGGTTCCAGTTCGGGTAGTTGCCGAGGTCGGTGAGGACCTCCCAGACGACACTCGCGGGGGCGTCGATCTCGACCTCGACGGAGCGAACAGTGGTAGCGGAATCGTATTGGGGGATAGGCAGTTCGGTCATCGGTCCTCCGATAGTCAGCGAATGAGGGTTCCCAGGTCGACCGGAATCTGGGCTCCGGTGATGTGACGGGCTTCGTCGGACAGCAGCCAGGCGACGGTTCCGGCGATGTCCTCCGCGTCGGTTGCCGCGTCCGGAAGGGCGTTCATGAAGATCGGGCCGAGGGTGTCGGCGTGCTCGGCGATCATCTGCTGCATCTCGACGGGCTGCATGTCGGTGGTCACCCCGGCGGGGTGAACGGTGTTGACGCGGATGCGGTGCTGCCCGAGTTCGTTCGCGAGCGTCTTGCACAGGCCGACGACGCCGTGCTTGCTGGCCGAATAGGCGGCGACGAACGGCAGTCCGCGCAGGCCTGCCACCGAACTGGTCATGACGATGGCACCGCCGCGGCCCCGCTCGAGCAGGATCGGCACGGCCGCTTTGACGGTGTGGAAGACCCCGGTCAGGTTGATGTCGATGGTCTCCTTCCACTGCTCGAGGGCGTGCTCCCAGGTGGTGGCGGCGGTGCAGACACCTGCGTTGGCGACGACGACGTCGAGACCGCCGAGTTCGGCAACGCCCGCGGAGAGCGCCTGCTGGAGTGCGTCGAAGTCACGGACGTCGACCTCGCGGGCGACGATGCGCCGGCCGAGTGCTTCGACCTCCTTGACGGTCACGGCCAGATCGTCCGGCGTGGCGCCTGGATATGCGGGGTATTCGAGCGGCTTGCAGATGTCGACGGCGATGATGTCGGCGCCTTCACTTGCCAGTCGCACGGCTTCGGCGCGGCCCTGCCCGCGGGCGGCTCCGGTGATGAACGCGATCTTGCCTTCGAAGCGGCGTGTGCTCGTCATGATGTTCCTTCGGTAGTGATTGTGGTCGGTATCAGGCGAAGGACGCGTGGCCACCGGTCAGGACGGCACCGCCGTCGGTCGTGACGTCGAAGCGCGCGTCGGTCGCATCGCCCCACGCGCGGACCTGTGCGATGTCGCCGGGGAAGACGGGTGCCGCGAAGCGGCCGGACAGGGATTTCAGATCGGCCGGGTGGGTGCCGAGCATCTCCGCGAGAGGCAGCGTGGTCGCGGCGAGCGTGCACATCCCGTGCAGGATGGGGCGCGGCTGTCCGATGCGCGCTGCGGCGTCGGGATCGATGTGGATGTGGTGCCGGTCGCCGGTGAGCCGGTAGAGCGCGGCTTGATCGGGGCTGGTGGTGAAGGTGCCGACCACGGTCGGTTCTCCCTCGGGCGCAGACGGCGCCGAGGGACCGCGGTCGCCACCGAAGCCGCCGGCGCCGGGCGCGAACAGCGACCAGGTCGCGACGAAGTGGTCGCTTTCGACGACGACTTCGAACACCGCCGCGCGACCCTTGTCCCAGACCTCTCCGACTCGCGCCGACATGGTGATCTCCCCGGACCGAGGCAGCGGGGCGAGGACGTCGAGGCTCTGCGAGCCGTGCAGAGCGGTCTTCGTGTCGAACGCACCGAGAGCGCCCAGCGCATCGGGTGCCCACTGTGCCAGGGTCAGGGCGAAGGTGGGCAGGACGCGGAGTCGGTCCTCGAAGACCAGGTCGAGGTCGGTGGCGTGGGCGCCGACCGCCAGCGCGTACAGGATGGCGTCGCGCTCGTCGTAGCCGACCACTCGGGTGCCCAGGTCGTGGCCACGCCACCGGGTGGGGGTCGACGTCGTTTCGGTCATCGATGGAGGTCCCTTCTGGTGTTGGCGGCGCGCGTGTGCCCGGTCTGTCGGGTCACACGGTCGCCGGGGTGAATCGCGGGTAGTCGAGGTAGCCCTCGGCACCCCCGCCGTAGTAGGTGTTCGGGTCCGGTGCCGTCAGCGGCCACCCGTTCTGCAGGCGTGCGACGAGATCGGGGTTCGCGATGAACGGTTGCCCGAAGGCGGCGAGGTCGATCAGGTCCCGCTCGATCAGTTCGTCGGCGTACTCCTGGGTCATTCCCCCAGCGAGGATGATCGTTCCGCGGAACCGGGCACGGAAGGTGGTGAGGAAGTCGGTGTCGAGAAGCCGACCGCCGGCGGGACGCTGGTCGATGAGGTGAATGTAGGCGAGGTCGCGGCGCGACAGTTCCGCGGCCAGGTACAGATAGGTCTCTGCTGCTTCGGGATAGGCGGGCATGTCGAACAGTTCGCTGAACGGCGAGAGGCGGATCCCGACTCGGGCGGAACCGAGTACGTCGATCACGGCGTCGACCGTCTCGAGCAGGAAACGGGCGCGATCGGTGTAGGAGCCGCCGTATCGGTCGGATCGGGTGTTGGTCGCGGGGTTGAGGAACTGTTCGAACAGGTAGCCGTTGGCTCCGTGCAACTCGACACCGTCGAAGCCGGCCACCTCGGCATTGGTTGCCGCACTTGCGAAATCGTCGACCACGCGACCGACTTCCACGGTGCTCAGCGGGCGGGGATCGCTGACGTCGACGAAGCCGACGTTCCCGTCGTCGTCGAACGCGAAGATCTTGCTCTCCGGAGCGGGCACGGCGCCTGCACTGACGGGTTGTTCGCCTTCCGGCTGGAGGGAGGCGTGCGACAACCGGCCGACGTGCCAGAGCTGGGCGAAGATCCGCCCACCCTCGCTGTGGACGGCGTCGGTGACCGAGTGCCATCCGGCGACCTGCGCCGGCGACCAGATACCCGGGACGTACACGTAGCCTTGCGCTTCCGGGGAGATCGGTGTGCCTTCGGTGACGATCAGTCCGGCGGTCGCCCGCTGGCGGTAGTACTCCGCCGTCTCCGCGTTGGGGATGGTGTCGACGCACCGTGCCCGCGTCATGGGCGCCATCACGAGACGATTGTCGAGGACGAGTTCACCGAGCCGATGGGTGTCGAACAACCGAGTCAACGCTGTCTCTTTTCTGGAGGAGGTCTACCGCGGCGCAGAACGCGATCGGGTCGTGATTCCCGGATACCGATGCGCGACGAAATGATCACGAAAATGGTTGGAGCAAAACATATTTCGCTCGACGGGCCGTGATGGAGATCACTGTAGCCGCTGGCCATGTCAGCGTCAATACATGCGGCCCGCCGAGCGAACGGCGTCAGAACTCGATCTCGATCGGGCCCGAGTCGGGGCGCGCCTGGCATCCGAGGATGTAACCCTCGGCGATATCGGAGGGATCGAGGATGTCCGACTTCTCCATCACGACCTTGCCCGAAACCACCGTGCACGCGCAGGATCCGCACTCACCCGATCGGCAGGAGAACGGGACGTCGACACCGCGGTCCAGCAATACGTCGACGAGGGTGTTGCCGCTCGGCCACTCGAACCGATGCGACTCGCCGTCCAGGTGTACGACCGTCTCGACCGCCGAAGCCGGATCGCCGTCGACGATCGGCCGGGGAGCTTCGAAGGGATCGCCCGAGATCGAGACGAATACCTCCTGATGGAAGCGCTCTGCCGGAATATCGGCCGCGCGCACTCCTTCGGCCACACTGTCCATGAACGGACCGGGGCCGCAGACGAACACCTCGCGCGAGGAATGGTCCGTCGCCAGTGCCGCGAACCTCTCCCGGGTCGGGATGCCGTGGACGTCGTCGAACCAGTAGTGGATCGCCAGACGATTGCCGAACTTCGCGGCGTAGTCCTCGAGTTCGCTGTGGAAGATCACCGAGTTGCGGTCGCGATTGGCGTAGAACAGTACGACCGAACGATCGGACCGGAGCAGGGCGGTCTTCAGGATCGAGATGATCGGTGTGATGCCACTTCCTGCCGCGAACAGCAGGAAGTCGTTCGTGAAGTCCGCCGGCGTGAAACGGCCCGAGGGTGGCAGGACGGTGAGGAAGTTCCCGGGCTCCACGTTGTCGCACAACCAGTTCGACCCGTATCCGTCGGCGGTGCGTTTGACGGTGACCTTCAACTCGTCGTCGATGCCGGGGGCGCTGGACAGCGAATACGACCGGGCCACATGTCCGGTGCGCTCGCTCGGTATCCGGACGGTCAGGAACTGCCCGGGCCGGTACGCGAAGAGTTCACAAGAGGTCTCCGGCGTGCGCAGGACGATCGACTTCGAATCCGGGGTCTCTTCGATGACGTCGGTGACGGTCAGCTCGTAACCGACACCGACGGTCTGCAAGGTGCTCACTTTCGGTCGCCTGCGCTCTCCGTTGACTACTTGTGTTCGTGAATCTACCTGTGGGGCCGATGGTTCGACTCAGGTCAGGGGTACCCGCTGCTTCTTCTCGAATCCGGTGTACCCCTCGTCCGCGGCGCGGGTGCACCAATCGGAATAGCTCTGGAAACCGCCGACGTACATCAGCAGCACGCGCGGCTTGCCGGGGATGTTCGCACCCGTGTACCAGGAGTCGGTACGGGCATGCATCGTACGCGAGGCCGCGGTGTCGACTTCGGCCGCCCACTCGCTCTCCTGTGCGGGGGTGGCGCCGAAACGGGAGATCCCGTTCTCCTCGACGTGATCGATGGTCCGCAGGATCCAATCGACCTGCCACTCACCGGTGGTGATCATCTGCGCCAGAACGGACGGGCTCCCGGGGCCGTGCACCATGAACAGGTTCGGGAAACCGGCGGTCATCAGGCCGAAGACGGTCCTCGGTCCGTCGGCCCAGTGGTCGGCGAGCCGTGCTCCGTCGACGCCGGTCACGTTCATCCGCAGCATCGAACCGGTCATCGCGTCGAATCCGGTCGCGAAGATGATCACGTCGAGTTCGTACTCGGACTCGGTGGTCCGAAGCCCCGACTCGGTGATCTCCTCGATGGGGTGGGTCCTCACGTCGATCAGGGTCACGTTGTCCCGGTTGAACGTCTCGTAATAGCCGGAGTCGATGCAGATCCGCTTGCCGCCGATCGGATAGGTCTTCGGGCACAGGAGTTCTGCGGTTTCCCGGTCGCGGACGATGGCCCGGATCTTGTTGCGCACGAACTCGGCGAGAATTGCGTTCGCTTCCGGATTGCTGGAGGTGTCGGTGAACGTCCGGATGAAGTCGAGTCCGTTCCGAGCGTTCCACGCGCGCTCCATGACTTCTTCGCGCTCCTCTTCGGTGTAGTCGAAGATCGAACGCTGCTCGGCGACATTGCTCATGAGCACTGCGCCGTGGGTGTCGAGGATCTGCTTGCGTCGCTCGGGATAGTTGGCCTTCCATTCCTGCTGGTATTCCGGATCCAGTTTCCGGTTGCGTGAGGGAAGGCTGAAGTTCGGGGTCCGTTGGAAGACCGTGAGGTGCTCGGCGACCGCAGCGACCTCGGGGGTGATCTGGATGCCGGTGGAACCGGTGCCGATCAGACCCACTCGCTTACCTGCGAGCTCGACGCCCTCCTTGGGCCACCGCGAGGTGTGGTACGCCTGACCGCGGAAACGGTCCAGGCCGGGCCAGTCGGGGACGTTGGAGACGTCGAGACTGCCGGTGGCCGCGATCACGTACTTGGCGACGAAGCGGTCGCCCGATGCGGTACCGACATGCCATTCGTCCGTGGACTCGTCGAAGGTCAGTGCGTCGACACGGGTCTCGAAACGGATGTCCTCGCGCAGGTCGAAGCGATCGGCGACGTGATTCGCGTATGCCTCGAGATCCGGCTGCGGCGAGAAGTGCTCCGACCACGACCATTCCTGCTGGAGATCGTCGTCGAAGGAGTACGAGTACTGCATGGACTCGATGTCCACGCGGGCGCCGGGGTAGCGGTTCCAGTACCAGGTGCCGCCCACACCGTCGCCTGCTTCCAGGCAGACGACCCGACGGCCCTGCTGACGGAGACGGTGCAGCGCGTACATTCCGCTGAATCCCGCGCCGATGACGACGACGTCGAAGCGTTCGGCGGTGCGGCCGGCTTCCGGGGTCGAGGTGGACATGTTCCTCCAAGGATCGGATCTGCTGCAGCGGCGCGGCGGGGCGCCTTGCTGAGGAGTTTGGGAGTGGAGACTGCTACCCGAGCAGGGAGCCGCCATCCGCGACGACGTCGGTGCCGTTGACGAAGGACGCGTCGTCCGAGGCGAGGAAGACCACGACGTTCGCGGTCTCCTGTGGGTCGGCCTGACGCTTGAGGCCGGTCGGGGTCTCGGCGGAGGCGGTCGTCGGCGACATGTCGGTGCGAATGTTGCCGGGCAGCACGGCATTCACCCGGATCTTCGACGGTTCGAGCTCGATCGCGGCGGTCCTCGTCAGTCCGCGCAGAGCCCACTTGGACATGCTGTACGCGCCGTGTCCTGCGTAGGACGTAGTTCCGGCGAGCGACGACACGTTGACGATCGATCCGCCACCTCGGGCACGCATCGCGGGGGTGACGGCCTGGATGCCGAGGAACGGTCCGTGCAGGTTGACGGCGAGGACCTTGTCGAGGTCGGCAACTGTCTCGTCCTCCAGCAACTGCTTGCGGTAGATCGCCGCATTGTTGACGAGGACGTCGAGCCCGCCGAACGTCGATTCGGCCAGCGCCACAGCGTCGGCCCAGTCTGCCTCGACCGTCACGTCGAGATGTGTGTAGACGACGGACTCGCCGAGGTCGTCGGCGACGGTCTTTCCCAGGTCGTCGAGAACGTCGCCGATCACGAGCGAGCAGCCTTCGCGTGCCAGGGTCCGAACGATCTGTTCGCCCTGTCCGCGTGCGCCACCGGTGACGATCGCGACCTTTCCTTCGAAGCGGTGCGGCATGATTCTCCGATTCCGGGATGCTCGTGGTTCAGCTGTTCAGTGCTCGCCGGATGGCGGCTGTGTAGTCGGCGTCGATCCGCTGGGAGATCGCAGCCTGCGGGAACACTCCGGACGATCCGTGGAACGTTCCGGGGTAGAGATGCAGCTCGGTCGCCACGCCTGCCTGCGTCAACCGCTGGGCGTAGTCGATCCCTTCGTCGCGGAGCGGATCGAAGGAGGTGACCGCGATGTAGGCCGGGGGCAACCCGCTGAGGTCGGTGGCCCGCGCGGGGGCGGCGTATGCCGAGGTGGCGGTCCGGTCGGCGTCGGCTCCCAAGTAGTGGCGCCAGCTGTCGATTCCGTTCTGCCGGTTCCACAACGGGGAATCGATGTATTCGGTGGCAGAGGTCGTGAGCAGGCGGTCGTCGAGGACGGGGGAGTCCAGCGCCTGGAAGATCACAGCAGGTCCACCGGTGTCGCGGGCCTTGAGTGCAACTGCCGCGGCGAGTCCGGCGCCGGCGCTGATTCCGGCGAGGACGATCCGGGTCGGGTCGATCCCCAGGTCGTTGTCGCCGGCGACCCAGGTCAGAGCGTCGAACGCGTCGTCGAACGGTGTGGGGAAGGCGTGTTCCGGAGCGAGTCGATAGTTGACGGAGACCACCACCGCGTCCAGGCTCGCGGCGAGGGCCGACGGAACCCGGACGTCGGTTGTGGCGTCGCCGAAGACGAACCCGCCGCCGTGGAAGTAGACGACGCACGGGAGTGGTTGCGCGGTGCGCTCTTCCGGTTCGAACACGACGAGGCCGATGTCGGAGCCGTCGGCTGCGGGTGCGGTTCGGTGGTGCACTGCGACGCCTGCGGGTACGGCCGTCATCGGATCTTCGGTCCTCATGGACCGGATGACTGCGCGCGCCTTCTCGGCGTCGGCGACGTCGAGTTCGGGGAGGAATCCCATCATCGGCCGGTATTCGGGATCGACGGCGTAGGACATCGATTCCTCTCCTTGTGCGCTAGGAACGAGTGCTCCGGTCGACCGCGACCGGAACTGTGTGACGTGACTGCGATCACTGCGGCTGAGAGAACTGTAGCCATTGGCTACTTTCTCGTCAACCATCAATCGTGATGTTTCCCGGAGCAGGCTCGCTTCGACTCAGAAACCCGACATGTCGTAGGGGTATTTGTTGGTGGCTCCGCCGTCCACGACCATCACCTGGCCGGTGATCGTCCGGGCGAGGTCACTCACGAGGAAGGTCAGGGCGCTCGCGACGTCGGCCGGCAGCGTCAACCGCTGGAGCGGAATCTGGGTGCGGGTGTTCTCGAGTGCCTCGGAGTCGAGCACTGCCGAGATCCGCGGTGTGACGACGAATCCGGGGGCCACCGCATTGACGCGAACACCGAACGGCCCCAATTCGATCGATGCGGACCTGACCAGTGAGCCGAGCGCCGCCTTGTAGACGCCGTAGGCGGCGTGCACCGGAGAGCTGCCGATACCGGAGACCGACGAGACGAACGTGACGGACCCTTCGCCGCGGTCGCGCAGCCGGCGACCGAAATGCCGCAGCGTGAGCACCGCGTGACGCAGGACGATGGACTCTTCCCAATGCCAGTCGTCGTCGCTGATGTCGAGCAAGGGTCCGTAGCGAGCCATGCCGATGACGTCCACGACGCCGTCGATCTCACCCACCCGCTCGGCCAACGCGGCCATGTCGGAGTTGTCGGTGGCATCGACCTGCTCCGAGGTGGCCCGGGAACCGAGCTCGGCGCACACCGCGTCGGCGCGGTCCCGGTCCACGTCGACGACGATCACCTCGGCACCGAGCTGGGCGAGGGCGTGGGAGACCTGTCGTCCCATTCCCTGCCCGCCACCGAGTACGAGGTAGCGGCGTTGTGAGAGATCGAATCGACTGCGGTAATCGATGATCCGGTCGCTCTCGGCGGGACCGTGCGGCGGCGCGGAATCCTGGGACATGGGTACTCCGATCGGGAGAACGGGAGGCCTCGGGGCCGTGGTGTGATGGGCGTGGCCCCGATGCGTGCGGGTGCATCGGGGCCACGATCGGTACGTGTCAGACCATCTTCGGAGCCGGGGAAGGCTCCTCGACCGGCTCCGCGTCGACGGATTCGGTGTCGCCCGTGATGAGCGAGGCCTCGGGTGCTGCGCTGCTGTTGCTGTTCGGCATGGTGGCAATCACCACGATGCCCAGAAGTGCTGCAGCGCCGACGACGCCGGAGGCGGCGTAGGGATTGCCCGTGATCGCGGTGAACTTCCCTGCGAGATAGGGGCCGAGGCCTCCACCGATCGCCGAGCCGAGACCGAATCCGATGGCAGCGCCCGTGTAGCGGACCGCGGCAGGGAAGGCCGACGTGAGCGTCGCGTAGACGGGGACGGCGGAGGCTCCGGCCAGTCCGACGAGGAGCATGTGACCGGCAGCGGTGACGATCAGGTTTCCGCCGGTGGCCTTCATGAAGTACATGATCGGGAACATCGTGACCAGAATCGTGCCCAGCCCGATGATCATGGTGTTCCTGCGGCCGGTCCTGTCGATCAGGAAGCCGGCGCCGAAGCCGATGACGATCGCGAAGGTCGATCCGGCGGTGGCGATCCAGGCGGTGACGCCCGGGGCCATATCGACCTCCTGCTGCAGGAACAGCGGCATGTATGCCGGAACCACGTACCCGATCGCGAGTACCGAGGTGCTGAGTGCGATCACTCGGAGCAACGTCGCGGGGTACCGCGTGACAACCGAACGCACGGGGGAGGACTGAACCTTGTGCGTACCGGCGAGTTCCTGGAAATCGGGCGATTCCTCCAGTCGCTTGCGCAGATACAGCACGTACAGCATCAACGGCAGCGACATCAGGAGCGGGATCCGCCAGCCCCAGTCGGCCATCGTCTCTTCGGAAGTCAGGGAGGTGGTGAGGGCGACGGCCAGGGGAGCGAGGGCACTGCCGAATGCGAATCCCACCGGGGTCATCGCACTCAGGATGCCGTAGTTCTTGGCGGAAGCGTGTTCGGTGACGAACGTGGCCGAACCCATCTGTTCGCCGCCGGCGAAGAATCCCTGCAGCATACGAGTGAGTACGAGCAGGACCGGGGCCACGATTCCGACGCCGGCGTGCGTCGGCAGGAGACCCATGAGGATGGTGGCACCGCCCATGCCGGAGATCGTGAGGATCAGCGCGAAGCGACGACCGTATCGGTCACCGATCCGGCCGAAGACGACGCCGCCGATGGGGCGTGCGAGGAATCCGGTGCCGAGAACCGCGAGCGAGCTCAGGATTCCGGCCGCGGGGTTGTCGCTGGGAAAGAACAGCGGCGACAGATAGGCGATGAGAAAAGTGAAGACCATGAAGTCGTAGGCTTCGACGGCAGTTCCGAAGAAGCCTGCGAGCGACGCCTTGCGGACCAGGTTTCGCGCAGGCGCGATCTCGGGTGAGTTCATATCGATCCTGTTCGGTTGTGTCCTCCGGTGTACTCACCGAGGAAAGTTCGGTTCCGACTCGTTGCAGGCGGGTCTCGTGAGCGGACCGCGCAGATGTCGAGGCCTCCGCGACGACGGAGGCGCATGTACTTCCGATTCACGTTCGACGGACCTCGGCGACCGCCTGCAGTCGTGCCGGGCCACCGCCGACCCAGTGACTGTCGTCACAGTAGCCATTGGCTACGTCTGCGTCAATATGGGTGCGCGAGTTGTTCGACCCGATGGGATGACACGGCCTGGGAGATCCGCAAGGATGGGATGCGACATCGGAACACCGATCCGTCACCGCCGGTGCCGGCATTCGGATTCGCCACGCGAATCTTCCTGTCGCCGATCATGATAGGGTCTGCGTCATATGGAGCACCTCAGTAAGGCCGCCGCCCTCGCCGACGACGTCTGGACCACGCCGCAGGTGGCGAGCTTCCTGGGTATCAGTCGTCAGGCGATCAACAAGCGTGTCCGGAGCCGGAAGATGCTCGGATATGCGGGCGACGGGGTGACGCTCTTTCCGGTGTGGCAGTTCGACACGGAGAATCACAGGATCCACCCCGAGGTCCCGGAGCTCCTCGCGGCTTTCGACGAGAAGATCGAACCTGCTGCCATCGCCCTGTGGGCGATCACGAAGGTCGACGGATTCGATCTGACGCCGGCCGAGCTGCTGCTGGACCCTGACACCGAGGACGACGTGCTGCGGTTGGCCGGCACCTACACGGCCGACTCGATCGAGGAGAATCCGGCGCTGCAGGTCGAGACCGACTCCGAGTCTGCGAAGAAGGTCGCAGAGTGGAGGCCGACCCGCCCGGGTACGTCCGGAGCGCAGGAGGCCATCCTTCTCGCCGCCGCGGACCTCTTCGCACGCAAGGGTCCTGCGAAGGTGACGCTCCGGGAGGTCGCCGCTGCCGCGGATGTGTCGTACGGGCTGATCCACCGGTTCTATCGCACCAAGGAGAACCTGCTGGTGGCGGTGATGGAACTGCTGGTCGGCTACGGCGGCGAGCGTCTGTCCGGGGAGAAGGACGTGTACGACGCCATCGACAACTCCATCGGCGCCGATCTCGATTCCGGCCAGTTCGGCCGGATGCTGATGTGGTCGATCTTCGAAGGAATCGAGCCGGATCGATTGCTCGGAGAAGCGCGTGCGAGAGGCTACCGCACGCACATCGACGCACTCTGGAAGGACCCGGTCGAGCCGCACGTGCGTGCCGAGTTCGATTCGAGCGTGGTGGCGGCACTGATCGGTGTCGTCGGGTCGGCGTGGGATCTGTACGAGCCGTACATGATCGAGCTCGCCGACAGGCGGTGGCGTAGCCGGGAGGATCTGCGGCAGGAAGTCACCGAGCTGCTCAAGCTCCTCGTGTACGCGGCCCGACCCAACCGCTGACCCCAGAAGACACGAAAACAGGCGGAAGACCCCGAAGGGGCCTTCCGCCTGTGTCGTCGAGGGGGTGCCGATTCAGGACGGCATCAGCAGCACGCCACGATCGAGCCTGCCGGCACGGGCATCGTCCACGAGGGTGGCGAAGTCGTCGAGTTCGTAGGTCTTGGTGACGAGTTCGTCGAGGAGGAGCCGCCCGGAGCGGTACATCTCCACGTACTTCGGGATGTCGGCTCCCGGCCGGGACGAGCCGTAGCGGCATCCCAGCACCGAACGGTCCATGTAGAAGGTGGTCGCCGGGACCGACAGCTTGGCCTCGGGGCCCGCGACACCGAGCATGATCAGCTGCCCGCCCCAGTCGAGCATCTCCATCGCCTGGCTGGTGATGGCCTCACCACCGACGCAGTCGAAGACGTGCGCGGCACCGCCGTCGGTGAGCTCCCGGATCGCGGCGACGGTGTCGCCGACGGTCGCATCGACGAAGTGCGTGGCACCGAACAGGCTGGTCTTCGCTTCCTTGTCCGGGTTCGTGTCGATGGCGACGATTGGCGTGGCCCCCGCGATGCGGGCGGCCTGGATGACGTTGAGGCCGATGCCGCCGGCGCCGATGACGACCACCGAGTCGCCGGGCGCGACCCGGGCACGGTTGAACACCGCTCCCGCGCCGGTCAGCACCGCGCAACCGATCAGGCACGCCGTCGACAGTGGGACGTCCTTCGAGATCGGCACCGCCTGACCGGCCTTGACGACGAGGCGTTCGGCGAAGGTCGACAGTGCCGCGTAGTTGTAGATCGGCGTGCCGTCGAGTTCGAAGGGGGTCTCGCGGTTGCCGAACGATTCGCGGCACATCGTCGGGCGGCCGGCGGTGCACGCGGCGCACTGTCCGCAGGTCGCCAGCGTGGACAGCACGACATGGTCGCCGACGGCGGGCGTGCTGACGCCCGGCCCGACGGCCTCGACGATGCCGGCACCCTCGTGGCCGAGGATGACGGGGGTGGGGAACGGGATCTTGCCGTTGACGACGCTCAGGTCGCTCTGGCACAGGCCGCTCGCGACGATGCGGACCTGGACTTCACCGGGGCCGGGGTCGCGGACGGTGACACCGTCGACCAGCTTGTTGTCGGTGCCGTCGTAGACGATCGCTTTCACTTTCGACCTCGCTGTCCTGGGGGATCCCGCGCCGTGCGGTGCGCGCGGGCGCAGCGAATGACGGGCGGGAAACGAAGGGGTGCTGGGAGAATCCGGTCGCCGCGGTGGCGCCGGTATCGACGCTGGTGATGCTAGGGGCGGTGGGCTCCGAGCGTCAAGCATGCGAGTGGTCGATGGGGCAGGGCCGCAGCGCGCCGGTGTCGGGCCGGGGGCGGACATCCAGGATGAGGAGACGCACTGTAGCCACTGGCCACAGACAGTCCTCCTCGGAGTTTGGCCGTACCCGTTCTCACCTGCGGAAAAAGAGAAGTGTCGAGGGGCTGTTGACGTCAACGTAGCCGGTGGCTACAGTGATGCCAGTCACGACGCGGAATCGCGGTGAACCGGGTCTCCCGGGTACGGCGCCCCGCGTCGAACCCTGACGAAGGGGCGTGCCGACGCATGCCTGCCGGTGTGCGATCCACGAAAACCCTTGTTGTCGAACGTCTTCTGCGCAGGTGCCGAAAGCGCTTCTGTTGCAACAGTTCAGGAGGATGAATTGTCACCCATGGCGTTATCGATGAAACCGACGGGGTGGTTCCAGATCGGATGGTCCACCGAGCTCGACGCCGGTGACGTGAAGCCACTGCGTTACTTCGGTCAGGACCTGGTCGCCTACCGCACCCGGAGCGGCCGCCTGGTCGTGCTCAACGCCTACTGTGAGCACCTCGGCGCCCACCTCGGCCACGGCGGCACCGTCTCCGGCGACGACATCCGTTGCCCCTTCCACGGCTGGGAATGGAGCCCCGAGGGCCGCAACACCTGCATCCCGTACCAGAAGGCCACCAACCGCGTCCGCAAGATCGGTACCTGGACCGCCGCCGAACGCGACGGCATCATGTACCTCTGGCACGATGCCGAAGGCCGCGCCCCGTCGTACGACGTGCCCAGCCTCTTCGACCTGTTCCCCGGCTGCGGCTCCGCCGACGACTACCACGAACCGGGCGAGACCGGCCGCTTCGAGAGCGCCGCGCTGCCGATCCACCCGCAGTACGCCTCCGAGAACGGCGTCGACTTCGCCCACTTCAAGTACGTCCACCGCGCCGACGAGATCCCCACCGTCGTCCACCGCGAATTCGGTGACAACACCTTCCGCACCGAACTGGCCCTGAACTTCAAGCGCCGCAACGCCGACGGCTCCTTCGAGCTCGTCGAAGGACGCACCCGCGCGACACTGCTGGGCGTCGGGCTCGGCTACTCCTACGCCGACGGCGTCGGCGCCATCTGCTCGCTGACCGCGGTCACGCCCGTCGACGACGAAACCTCGATCCTCCGGTTCACCGCCTGGGCCAGCAAGGAAGACGGTGAGGGCGCCGACCGCGTCGCCAAGCGCCAGCGCAGCGCCGTGGGTCAGCTGAAGGCCGACATCGCCATCTGGGAGCACCAGCGCTACACCGAGCCGCCCGGACTCGCGACCGCCGAAGCCGCAGGCTTCCGCGACATCCGCAAGTGGGCCCGCCGCTTCTATCCCGAAGGTCACCTCGGAAACGGTGCTGCCGAGCAGACCGCGGGCACCGACGAACTCCAGGCAGGAACCACCTCATGAGACCGACTCTGACCGAAGAACACGAGGCCTGGCGCGCCGAGATCCGAGAATTCCTCGACGCCGAGCTGCCGAAGGAACACGCCTTCAACCCGGAGTTCGACGACGCACCCGAACAGTGGGCCATCGCAGTCGAATTCAGCAAGAAGATCGCCGCCAAGGGATGGATCGGCCTGACCTGGCCGAAGGAGTACGGCGGCAAGGGGCTGTCCCCGATCTGGAATCAGATATTCCTCGAGGAGCTGTACGCGGCCGACGCGCCCCTGATCAACTCCGTCGGGATCTTCCTCGCCGCCGGCACCATCCTGGTGGGCGGCACCGAGGAGCAGAAGAAGCGGCTGCTGCCCGACATCGCGAACATGCGCACCCTCTGGGCCGAGGGCCTGACCGAACCCGGCGCCGGCTCCGATCTCGGCTCCCTGCGGACCAAGGCCGTCAAGGACGGCGACGAGTGGGTCATCACCGGCGAGAAGGCATTCACCTCCTGGGGACCGATGTCGGACGTGCTGTACGTGGCCGCCCGCACCGACCCCGAGGCGAGCCTGAGTGCCGGCGTCAGCATCTTCGTCGTCGACCTGAACAGCCCCGGCGTCACCTTGCACCCGATGCGCAACTACGGCGGCGGCGTCCAGTCCAGCACCTTCCTCGACCACGTCCGTGTGCCGGCGTCCTCGCTGATCGGTGAAGAGGGCAAGGGCTGGCAGTACATCATGCGCGCCTTCTACGCGTCGGGGACCGTCGAGCCGATCTACGCGATGCAGGAAGCCCGGCTCCGCGATCTGATCGAGTACTGCAAGGCGATCCCGGGCAAGCTCGACGACCCGCACGTGAAGGCCGACCTGGCCGAACTCGCCGGCATCGTCCAGACCCAGCGTCTGCTCGCCTACGAGATCATCGGCGACAACGCCCACGGCCGCCAGACCCCCTGGGGCGGTGGCGTGCAGCAGGTCGCCGCCAAGGAGTACGAACCGCTGTTCGCCCAGATCTACGACCGGGTGCTCGGCCCGACCAGTCAACTGCGGTCGGGATCGTCGTACGCCCCCCTCAACGGAAAGCCCGAGGCGTGGTACCGGCAGTCCTTCGCCAACCACGCCGGAGGAACGTCCCAACTCAAGCGGATGGTGCTCGCGACGCGGGGCCTCGGCCTGCCCCGATAGGAGCTGAAGATGGAATTGGCATGGGGCGAGGACTTCGCAGCCCTCGCAGATGTGAGCAAGTCGGTGTTCGCGCGGTACTCGCCGCTGGAGGACCGATCCAACACTGTTCCGTTCGCGGACCAGGTCGCACAGTTCGCCGAACTCGGCTGGCTGCAACTCGGTGATCCGACCGGCGCCGACGCCGACAGCCCGTCGCTCGCGACGATCGCCGGCATCTTCGTCGAGGCGGGACGGGCGCTGGCCGACACGCCGCTGCTCGAGCTGACGATGTCCCGCGACGCCGCACTGGTGATCGGCACCGATGAGGCGACGAGCCTCGCCAAGCGCATCGGCAACGGTGAGGCCGTGGTGGTCCCGGTGTTCCAGTCCCCCGAGTGGGGCTCGGCGGTGACGTACGAGAACGGCACGCTCGACGGCGTCGCACTGGCAGTGGACCACGCCGGCGACGCCGACAGCTTCCTCGTGTACGCATCCGGTTCGGAAAGTGTTGTGGCGGTGGTGGAGGCGAGCTCCGCGGCTACTGTCGAGGCGATGCCGAACATGGGCGGGTACCCGATGTTCGCGGTGACCTTCGACAAGGTGCCGGTGGCCGACGGTGCCGTGCTGGCCCGCGGCGCCGACGCCGACCGTGCCGTCGAGGTCGCAGAGCAGCGCGGCGCGGTGCTGCGCGCGGCACAGCTCTACGGTGCCGGGCTGAAGCTGCTCGACATCACCGTGCTGTACGCGCAGCAGCGGCACCAGTTCGGTGGACCGATCGGACGCTTCCAGGCGGTGCAGTACCTGTGCACCGACCTCGCGATCGCTGCGCACTTCACCTCGGTGCACGCGCGGTCGGCCGCCGCCGCCCTCGACGCCGCCCTCGATCCGCAACCCCACGTCGGCCTGATGCGCAAGCAGGCGGCGAAGGCCGCGCAGGAGATCGTCCACTCGGCGCACGAGGTTCACGCCGGCATCGGGTACATGATCGAGTCGAACGTGCACCTGTTCACCGACGCCGCCAAGCGCTGGCAGTTCGATTTCGGTTCTGCGGCAGGCAACGACGCCGACATCGTCGAGGCACTCGACCGTATCTACACCGGGACCGGCCGATGACCTACATCGACTACCGCGTCGACGACGCCGTCGCCGTCATCAGCCTGAACCGTCCGGAGCAGCACAACGCACAGGACGCATCGCTGTTGCAGGACCTCGACGCCAGCTGGCAGGAGGCTGCCCGCGACGACGACGTCAAGGTGATCGTCGTGCGTGCCAACGGCGACAACTTCTCCGCCGGCCACGACCTGAAGACCGTGGCCCCGGGGTACTTCAAGGAGAGTAAGACGACCCTCGAGAGCGCCTACGGGTGGGAGACCGAGCACTATCTCGGTTTCTCCCGCAAGTGGCGCGACGTGCCGAAGCCGTCGATCGCAGCAGTCCAGGGCGCCTGCGTCGCCGGGGCTCTCAACGTCATCTGGCCGTGCGACCTGATCGTCGCGGCCGACAACACCTATTTCAGCGACCCCGTCGTGAAATTCGGTGTCGGTGGCGTCGAATACCACGCGCACACCTGGGAACTCGGTGCCCGCCGCGCCAAGGAGATGCTTTTCACCGCCCGGAAGCTCACCGCGGTGGAGGCGTTCGACGCCGGCATGGTGAACCGCGTCGTCCCGCTCGACGAACTCGACACGCAGACCATGGACCTCGCGCGGGAGATCGCGCAGATGGACCCCTGGGGACTGGCCACCGCCAAGCGTGCCGTCAACCAGACCCTCGACATCATGGGTCAGCAGGCGGCCCTGCAGTCGGCCTTCGACATCCACTGGCACGGGCACGCGAATGCCCTGTTGCGCACCGGATATCCGCTCCTGACGCCCGGCCCGCTTTCCTCGAAGACGAAGACGAAGGAGGAGAACTCGTGAACTCGGACATCGCGCCGAACGACGCAGTCTCCCTGTGGGATCTGCTGGCCCTGCGGGCCGGGTCCACCGGCGACGCCGTCGCCCTCATCGACGAGCACGATCGCCGCATGACCTTCGCCGAGGTCGTCTCCGTGGCCGAACGTGTCGCGGCCGGCCTGCTGGCCCGCGGCATCGACCCCGGTTCCACGGTGAGCTGGCAGCTGCCCACCCGCATCGAGACCGTCGTGCTCAGTCTGGCATTGTCGCGTCTCGGCGTGACCCAGAACCCGATCATCCCGCTCTACCGGGCACGCGAGGTCGGGGCGATGGTCGCCCAGTGCGAGTCGGAATGGCTGATCACCCTGGCAGAGTTCCGCGGCTTCGACCACGGCGCCATGGCCGAGGAGCTGCGCGCGGCGAGCGGTGACCGCCTGAACCTGCTGATCGTCTCCTCCGAGCTGCCCGACGGCGACCCGGCCACCCTTCCTCCCGCGCCGGTCGGCCGCGACGAGGTGCGCTGGATCTACACGACCTCCGGAACGACGTCGGCGCCGAAGGGTGTCTGCCACACCGACGGCACGCTCATCGCCGGCGGCGTCTCCCTCGCCGACGCCATCGGTGCGACTGCCGAGGACGTCGGCACCATCTTCTTCCCGTACGCGCACATCGGCGGCCCCGACCTGCTGATCGCCTCGCTGACCACCGGTATGTCGCTGGCCCTCATGGAGGTCTACGAGCCGCGTGCCGCGGTGGACCTGATGCGTCGTGCGGGCGTGACCATCACTGGTGGCTCGACCCCGCACTACGCCATGCTGCTCGAGGAACAGCGGAAGAATCCGGGCGCACGGGTGGTCCCGAGCCTGCGCATGCTGACCGGCGGCGGAGCTCCCATGCCGGAGAAGCTGTTCCGGGACGTGCTCATCGAGATGGGTATCCCGATTCTGCACGCCTACGGCATGACCGAGTGCCCGATGATCACCTCGGCGCGGATGAGCGACAGCATCGAGCAACTGGCCACCACCTCCGGACGTCCCGTGCTCGGCTGCGAGGTACAGATCCGCACCGAGGACGACGCCGTGCTGCCCACCGGCGAGGTCGGCCGGGTGTGGCTGCGAGGCCCGATGTTGTTCAAGGAGTACCGCGCCGACGGCGAGATCATCCGTCCCTTCGACGGCGACGGCTGGATGTTCACCGGTGACACCGGAAAGCTCGAGTCGGAGGGTCACCTGGTCCTCGTCGGCCGGGAGAAGGACCTGATCATCCGCAAGGGCGAATCGATCAGCCCCACCGAGATCGAAGAGGTGCTCGCCGCGCACACCGCGGTCGCGGATGTCGCCGTGATCGGCCTGCCCGACGACAGGTCGGGTGAGCGCATCTGCGCAGTACTGCAGTTGCACGAGGGCGCAGCCGATCCCGACGTCGACGAGGTCCGCGCGTACTGCCGGGAGGCCGGCATCTCGCCGGCGAAGTTCCCCGAGGACGTCGTGATCGTCTCGGAGATGCCGAAGACCCCGACCATGAAGATCCGTAAGCAGCACCTCCGGCAGGCCGTCATCGACCAGCGGGCCCTGTCCGGCGCGGCCGTCGACTGACACGGCCCCCGTGCCCGCCCCCGAAACCGAGAATTGGAAGTTCCCATGCCAGGACGTAGCTTCATAGAGCGCGCCGTCGAGTGCGCCGACCCCAACGCGTTGCGGATGGCGCTGTACCAGGCGACCCGCGACGCGGAGATCGCCGCGATCGCTCCCGAACGCGTCTTCGGTCCGACCACCGACGCGATCGTGTTCTCCGACGAGGACACCGCGCTCATCCGGGCGAAGGCCGTCGAATACCTGCTCACCGAACCGGACGAGTCGACGCTGCCGGTCCCGTCCCGGGACGAGATCGTCGAGCTGCTCGGGATGGCGGAAGCCCGCACCCTCGGGCCCGACGACCTGATCATGCGACACAAGATCCCGGCCTTCTCCGACCTGCCCTATCAGGCGGAATGGCACGGGGAGAAGGTGATTCCCGAGGGCTACCACGTCGCGATCGTCGGTGCCGGTTTCGCCGGTGTCGCCATGGGTGTGCAGCTGGCCAACCTCGGCGTCCCGTTCACGATCTACGAGCGTCGCGCCGAGGTCGGTGGGGTGTGGAGCATCAACACCTACCCCGACGTCCGTGTCGACACCGTGAGCTTCACCTACGAATACGCCTTCGAGAAGAAGTACCCGTGGACCGAATACTTCGCCCGTCAGTCCGACGTGCGCGCATACATCGATCACGTGGCACGCAAATACGGTGTGTACGAGCACATCCGGTTCGGGTCCGACGTCACGGAGGCCCGTTTCGACGAGGCGACGCAGCGCTGGACACTGACCGTGCAGGGCGAGGAGTCCGTCACCGAGGTCGAAGCGAACGTGGTGGTCGCCGCCAGCGGTGTGTTCGCGACGCCGCGCGAGCTCTCGGTGGAGGGCGTCTCCGACTTCACCGGCCGGATCGTGCACACCGCCCGGTGGAGCGAGGACGTCGAGTACGCAGGCAAGAAGGTCGCCGTGATCGGCAACGGCTCGACCGGCGTGCAGCTGCTGTCGAAGATCGCCGAGAAGGCCGAATCCGTCACGGTGTATCAGCGCACACCGCAGTGGATCTCGCCGCGAACCAACTACGGGGTGCCGATCTCCGACGAGCTGCAGTGGCTGATCCGGAAGATGCCGTTCTACTGGAACTGGAACAAGTACGTCGCCGGCCTGGCCACGATCGACCTGCGCAACGTGCTCATGCCGGACGAGGAGTGGATCGCGAACGGCGGGCAGATCAGCAAGCGCAACGACATGCTGCGCGAGATCCTGGTCGGCTACATCTCGGCCCAGGTCGACGGCAGGCAGGATCTCATCGACAAGCTGATCCCGGACTACCCGCCCATGACGCGGCGTCCGGTGGTCGACAACAACTGGTACGCCTCGCTGACCAGGAACAACGTCGAGCTCGTCACAACTCCGATCGAGCGGATGACCGACACCGCGATCGTCACTGCCGACGGGGAGACCCGCGAGACGGAACTGGTCATTGCCGCGGTCGGTTTCCAGACGGAGAAGTACATCTGGCCGACGCAGTACTTCGGCCTCGGCGGGGTGACTCTCGAAGACGTCTGGACCGCGCAGGGTGCGCAGGCGCACCTCGGCATGACCGTACCCGGCTTCCCGAACATGTTCATGCTGTACGGACCGAACTCGCAGCCGGTGGCCAGTGGTGCGGGCCTGCCGGTGTGGTTCGAGGTCTGGACCGGCTACATCGCCGAGTGCATCGTGGGAATGCTCGAGAAGGGCCGGGCGTCGATGGTCATCCGCAAGGACGCCTTCGACGAGTACAACGAGCAGTTGCACGAAGAGGCCAAGAAGCTCATCTACCTGATGCCGAACTCGGCGATGGAGAAGAACTACTACGTCAACGAGTTCGGTCGGCTGCAGATGAACGCACCGTGGAGCGGCGAGAAGTACTACGAACTGTGCGAGAAGCCGGACGAGTCGCACTTCGAATTCACGGACGCGCAATAGCACGTCTGCCTCCGGGTGGCCGAGCGAGCCCGAACCGACTGTGCCGGAACCGCATACGGTATCCGCTGGCGACACAGGCGGTTCGGGCTCGCGTGCTCGTGCGGTCGTACGCGGTGTGCTCGTTCTCCGGGTGCGCCGACTCCGGTCGATCGAGTCCGTGCCGGAATTCGTCGCCGGATTCGGGAAGTGACCAGCGCATCCCGCCGGGGGTTGACGCCGAGGCGGACGGGGTGCACCCCGAGAGTGACCGTCGCCGCGTCGTGTGCTCATACCGCCGCGGAAATGTCAATGGACACTGCCGGGCTCTTCGGTTGCTCGCTCCTAAATGCTCGCCGGCAGTCGCTATTTCGCGGTCACAGCTGCGTCAGGCGATGAATGTCGGCACTGACCGAATTGTGCGGAATCGAATCGGACAGAGCTGTTGACGCAAACGTAGCCGATGGCTACAGTGAGTCCGGTCACAAAGCGGATGGGTATATGTCGTCGCTTACGGATTCGTTTCGTGCTCGGTTACCGACACGTCCCGAGCCGACCGACAACCACCCCGAACCTCGCTACCGAGGACACAAGTTGAGGAGTCGATGTTGAGCACGCGTAAGTCGAACTGGGGCCGCTGGGGCGAAGCGGATGAGCTGGGCGCCCTCAATCACCTCACGCCGGAGCGGGTGCTCTCCGCGCTCCGCCTGCCCAAGACGGGCAAGACCTACAGCCTCAGCATTCCGATCCAGCGATCGGGCGTGCCGAACCTCGAATACCGTGGCATCCCGCAGCGTCTCACCCTCACCAACCATCAGGACGAGGCGATGGCCCTCGCCAACGGCGGTGTCCCCGGTGTCGGTGCCAACGAGGACCAGCTCGTCATGCCGTCGCACACCTCGACGCACATGGACGCCCTGTGCCACGTGTACGCCGACAACAAGATCTACAACGGTTACCCGGCCGACCAGGTCACCCCGTACTCGGGCGCGGCCAAGTGCAGCATCGACAAGGTCGGTGGCATCGCCGGCCGCGGCGTCCTCATCGACGTCGCCGCCTCGAAGGGGGTCGATCTGCTCGAGCCCGGCTACGTCATCACCGTCGCCGACCTGCAGAAGGCGCTGGACGAGCAGGGCGTCGAACTGCAGACGGGCGACCTGGTGCTCATCCGCACCGGATGGCTCGAGGACTACCTGACCAACCAGGGCGAGATGATGCCGCAGCCGGGCATCGGCCTCGAAGCTGCCGCCTTCCTCGCCGAGAAGGACGTCGCGTTGGTCGGATCCGACAACGCGGCGATCGAGCCGATCCCGTTCGACCAGAACATCTACCTCGGCGGACACATCATCCTGCTCGTCGAGCACGGCATCTACCTGGTCGAGAACATGAACCTCGCAGAACTCGCCGCCGACCGGTGCTACGAGTTCCTGCTCACCATCGGCGCGCTGAAGATCACCGGCGGTACGGCGAGCCCGGTTACCCCCGTCGCCGTCGGCTGACCGTACCCCCTCACACGAACAGGATTCTCGGATGACTGCGAACACCGAAGCTGCCGCGCACACCTACCGCACCTCCCATGTCGGGCTGTGTGTCTCCGATCTCGCCAAGAGCCTTCGCTTCTACTGCGACGGACTGGGTTTCACCAAGATCATGGAATACGACATCGACGAGCAGATCCCCGAGGTGGATGCACCGTGCAGCCTCACCTCGACCTTTCTGGAGAAGGACGGCCTGCGTATCGAACTGCTGTCCTACCGGCAGCCCGGCGTGATCGGCACCCCGCCCACCCGCCGTAACCATCTGGGCATGACCCACCTGTCGTTCTTCGCCGACGACATCGACGCCGCGGCAGAGGCGTTGTGCGAGTATGGCGGAGCGCTGGTGCCGGAGACCCGCGCCGGTCTGGGCGATCCGACCGCCCCGCAGTTCGTGTTCGTGGCCGACCCCGACGGCAACCGCGTCGAGCTCATGCACATCCCTGCCGGCACCCCCTGGTGACCGGACCTGCGCCGGATCACGGCTTCCCCTCGAACTATCGCTGAATGCGTTGCGGCGACGAGCCCCCCGTCGCCGGATCGCACATTCCGACGCAGTGACGACCAAAGGACTTTCATGACCGCCCCCGACACCACCGCCCGCGATCCACACCTCTGGGAACCCCAGCGCAAGGTCGACGACCTCGAATGGTTCCGGAAGAAGTACGCCGAAGAGCGCGACAAGCGCCTGCCGAACACCGGTGCCGACACCTTCCAGGCGATCGATTTCGAAGGCAAGTTCGCGGACTTCGACGCCGACCCGCACGCGGACGGCCCGCGCACCACGCCGCCGCAGACCGCCGATCTCGACATGCTCGTCATCGGCGCCGGTTTCATGGGCATCAGCACCGGCATCGAGCTGAAGAAGATCGGCGTCACCGACTTCAAGATCCTCGACGTCGCAGCCGATTTCGGTGGCACCTGGTACTGGAACCGCTACCCGGGCGTGCGTTGCGACATCGAGTCGTACATCTACCTGCCGTACCTCGAGGAGACCGGCTACGTCCCCACCGAGCGATACACCCGCGGCAGCGAGATCTTCGCCTACACGCAGTCCCTCTGCAAGCAGTTCGGCCTGTACGAGCACGCCCTGTTCCAGACCCGGGTCACCGAGATGGAATGGGACGAGGACACCGCGCGGTGGACGGTGCGCACCGACGGCGGCGATGTGTTCCGCGCCCGCTTCGTCTCCACCCAGAGCGGCCTGTTCAGCCGTCCCCAGCTGCCCGGCATTCCGGGGATCGAGAAGTTCGCCGGCCACAGCTTCCACACGAGCCGGTGGGACTACGACTACACCGGTGGCGACGCCACCGGAAACCTGACCGAACTGCGCGACAAGCGTGTGGCCATCATCGGTACCGGTGCCACCGGTGTCCAGGCCATCCCGCATCTCGCCGAGCACGCGAAGTCGCTGGTCGTCTTCCAGCGCACGCCCAGCCAGATCGCGCCGCGCGAGAACGCCCCGACCGATGTCGAATGGTTCAAGTCCCTGCCCGCCGGCTGGCAGAAGGAGCGCCGCGTCTCCTTCGACAAGTGCGCGATGGACCGCGCCACCGCCGACTGCGACGTCGACGACGGCTGGATCAAGTTCGCGAAGTACCAGCTGCACGCGATCTACGAGGCCGGCGGCGCGGAGCCGACCCTCGAGCAGTACATGGACGCGATGGAGCGCTCGGACTACGAGTGGAACGAGATGCTGCGCGACCGTGTCGATGCTATCGTCACGGACCCGGTCAAGGCCGAGAAGCTGAAGACCTACTACCGCACCATGTGCAAGCGGCCGGGCTTCAGCGACGACTTCCTTCCGGTCTTCAACAAGGAGTCCGTCGACATCGTCGACACCTCCACCACGCCGATCGACCGGATCACCGAGAAGGGCATCGTAGTCGGCGACCGCGAGTACGAGGTCGACCTCATCATCTACGCGACCGGCTTCCAGCAGGGACGCACCTGGACCGACAAGGCCGGCTACGACGTGCTGGGCCGCAACGGCAACCGGCTGTCGAAGAAGTTCGCCGAGGGCGCCAGCACCTACCACGGCTTCCTCAGCAAGGACTTCCCGAACCTGTTCTTCCTGGGATTCGTTCAGTCGACGCAGGTTTCGAACATCTCCAACCTCATCGACAACCAGGCCCGGCACATGGTCTACATGGTCGGCAAGTGCCTGAACGAGGGCATCCGGGCGATCGAACCGACCACCGAGGCCGAGGCCGGCTGGAACGCGACCATCGCCGAGCACGTGGAGATGCGACGGGAATGGAACCTCTCGTGCACGCCGGGTCACTACAACAACGAGGGCCGCATCGACGACAAGCGCAGCATCCTCGCGGGCGGTCTGTACGGACCCGGCTACGAGTACTTCGAGATGCTCCAGAAGTGGCGTGAGGACGACACTTTCGACGGCATCGCCGCGACTCGCTGACCGGCGGCATACCGGCAGGAATTCTCGAGGACCGCGGGCAGCCGGCCTTCCGGCTGCCCGCGCGTCCGGTTCACGAAAGTAGGAGAGAGCAATGACGTTGACTCCTGTGCGACTCGGCTACGCACTGTTCACCATGGTGGATCCGTCGCGCGGTCACGAGGTCGAGTACAACCGCTGGTACGAGCGCGACCACCGCTACTCGGGCTGCATGGTCGGTCCGGGTTGGTTCGCCGGCAGCCGCTGGGTCGCCACGAAGGCCCTGAAGGACCTGCGCTTCCCGGCGACCGGACCGGTCGCGACCAGGACCGAGGACGGTTCGTATCTCGCGATCTACTGGGTTCACGAGCCCGATGCGGAGGTCGCCGACGCCTGGGCTCAGAAGCAGGTCGGCGAACTCTACGCTGCCGGACGCGGTTTCGCCGAGCGTGAGCACGTCCACACCGGCCAGTACCTGCCGGATTCCAATATCTCGGCACACGAGGACGGCGTCCCGCTCGAGCTTGCACACGACCATCACTACGGCGGCCTCGTCATCGTCATGATCGAGCCGGCCGACGGCGTCGACCGCGCCTCCGCGCTCGAGACCATCAACAGCGGTCCGGTCGAGAAGCTGCTCGCCACCGGTGCTGTCGATCTCGTGAGCAACTGGCGCATGAAGCCCTGGCCCGCCGACCACAACGTGCCGATGAAGATGGGCAACGACGGCGGATCCACCGAGCGCATCCTGCAGATGTGCTTCCTCGAGGGCAATCCCGCCGAGAGCTGGCAGCACATCGTCGACTACGCCGAGAACATCGAGAACTCCGGTGCCGGTCACGTCACCTTCGCCTCGCCGTTCATCCCGACCGTGGTCGGGACGGACAAGTACACCGACGAATTGTGGTGAGACCCGTGCTGAGCGGTGAGAAGATCCTGGTGACCGGGGTGACCGGTCAGATCGCCTTTCCGATCGCGAGGACACTCGCGGCCGAGAACGAGGTGTGGGGACTGGCGCGGTACAGCCGACCCGACGACCGGCAGCGGGTGAGCGACGCGGGGATCACCCCGGTCACCTGCGATCTCGGAAACGGCGACTTCGACGGTGTCCCTGCAGATTTCACGTACGTCGTGCACCTGGCTGCGAGCCTGGCTCCGGGATGGGATTACGACGCTGCGATCCGCGCCAATGCGGAAGGCACCGGACTCCTCCTGCAGCACTGCCGATCCGCCAAGGGCGCCCTCGTGATGTCGACCCATTCGGTCTACCGACCGCAGGACGACCCGATGTACGTGTTCACCGAGCAGTCGCCGCTGGGGGAGTGCAACAGCACCCACACCCCGACCTACTCGATGTCGAAGATCAGCCAGGAGGCCACCGCGCGATTCGCCGCACGCGCTTTCGGCGTCCCGGTGACGATCGCTCGGATGAACGCCTCGTACGGTCCCAACGGTGGGCTGCCGGCCATGCACGTCGACGCCCTCGCCGACGGCCGGCCGATCACCACCCGCTGGGATCCGTGCATGTACAGCCCGATCTACGAGGACGACATCAACAGCCAGGTCGGTGCCCTGCTCGAGGCGGCCGCCACGCCTGCGCTCATCGTCAACTGGGGTGGCGACGAACCGGTGAGCGTGCAGGAGTGGGCGGCCTACGCCGGCGAACTGATGGGGATCGACCCCGTCGTCGACGTGGCTCCGATCGAGGGAACGCTGCGCGGATCGATCGCGGACACCACGCTGCGTGCCTCCATCACCGGACCGTGCACGGTGGATTGGCGTGAAGGCATCCGCCGGACGATCGCCGCGCGCCATCCGGACAAGCTCGTCGAGGCCGCTCGCTCGTGAGAGTCCTTTCGTAGAAAACTATTTGGGAGACGACATGCCGACAGTGCACGATGCGCTGCCCGCCGAGCGGACCGGTGCGCCGGCGAGCCCGGAACTGCTGGAACGCCGCGCGCTGTTCGCCGCGACCGAGATCGACCCCGTGCTGGAGGTCACGGCGGGCGATGCGGACTTCGCGGGTGTGCCGTGCCGGACCATCCGCGCCGACGGCCGGGCGACCATCCTCTATCTGCACGGGGGCGGATACCGGATGGGCAGCCCGGAGGCGTACAACGCCTACGCGGCGAAGATCGCGGCGGGCGCGGAGGCGACGGTCGTCCTGCCGCGCTATCGGCTCGCGCCGGAGAACCCGTTCCCGGCCGGTCTGCGCGATGCCGTCGCGGTCTACGAGGAACTCGCCTCCACAACCGAGGGACCGATCGTCCTCGCCGGTGACTCGGCGGGCGCCGGTCTCGCCGCCGCGGTGATCGTCGCGGCGAAGGCGGGCGCTCTGCGCACTCCCGACGGGCTGATGCTGCTGTCGCCGTGGCTCGACCTGCACTGCTCGTCGCCGTTCTACGAGACCGCGTCCGATGTGTTCTTCCCGCTGGCGACGGCGGAGTCGGCGCGCGAGGACTATCTGCAGGGTGCCCCTGCAAGCGACCCGCTGGCCTCGCCGTTGCTGGCCGACCACGCGGGATTTCCGCCCACGCTGATTCAGGTCGGGGGCAACGAGGCGCTGGTCGGTGACGCGCTCGGTCTGGCCGAGTCGCTTGCGAAGGCGAACGTCACCTGCACGCTGGAAGTGGTTGCGGAGCAAGGACACACGTGGCCGCTGATCCAGCCCGCTCACAGCGTCTCCGTCGCGTCGATCGAGTCGTGCGCCCGGTTCGTCCGGGCGCGTGCAGACGAACAGTCCACATCCAGCTAGCTGAGGAGACGAGATGACCGACTTCACGAACCGGGTGGCGCTGGTGACCGGTGCCGCAAGAGGACAGGGCCGCTCGCATGCCGTCGCGCTCGCCGAACGCGGGGCCGACATCGTCGTCTGCGACCGCTGCGAGGACAGTGACGCGGTCGCATACCCGTTGAGCACCAAGGACGATCTCGAAGAGACCGTGCGCCTGGTCGAAGCGACCGGCCGGCGGTGCATCGCGGTCCAGGCCGACACGGCAGACCGGTCGGCGATCGAGGCACTGGTCCGTCGGGCCGAGGAGGAACTCGGAAGAATCGACATCGCCGTGGCCAACGCCGGGGTCTCGGCGGCTGCGCCCGTCCAGGACCTTCCCGACAGTCAGTGGTCCGAGGTCCTCGGCACGAATCTGACGGGTGTGTTCCACACCGTGGCTGCCGTTGCACCCGGGATGATCGAGCGAGGCTACGGTCGGATCGTGACGATCGCGTCGATGCTCGGCCGTGGTGCGGCCCCGGGTCAGGTCGCCTACTGTGCGTCGAAGTGGGGTGTCATCGGGATGACCAAGAGCGCGGCGCTCGACCTCGCCCCGCACGGGATCACGGTCAATGCTGTTGCTCCCGGGAATATCTCGACTCCCATGGTGCACAACGACGCTCTGTATCGGATGATGCGGCCCGATCTCGAGAACCCCACGCGCGCCGACATCGAACCGATCTTCGCGAGTCTCCACGGACAGCCCGTCCCGTTCCTGGAGCCGGAGGAGGTGACCCACGCCGTGCTGTTCCTCGCGGCCGAGGCGAGTGCGCACATCACCGGAACCGTGATGTCGGTCGACGCGGGTGCGGCGGCGCGGGTCACCGCCTGACGGCCGATCCTCGGCAGTCCGCGCACGGAAGCAACAGGAACGGCGGGGTCGAGGAATCTGTTTCCTCGACCCCGCCGGTCACTTCGTGGAGATGATCACGCGTCCCTACGGTTGGCGCTCCTGAACCGTCTCGGCCTGAACCTTTTCGGCCGCGGCGCGTCGCCGCGCCAGCACCGTGCAGGTACCGGCGATCGTTGCGGTCAGAGCGCCGGTCGCGAGCAGCTGTGTGCGGGCGGCGGTGTCGAACAGTGCGAGCACCGCGATGCCGGCGAGCAGGCCGAGCGTCGCGTACGACAGGTACGGGAAGCCCCACATCTTCAGCGGCTGTGCATCCTCGGTGCCGTTGCGTCGTGCGCGACGACGGAGCACGATGTGCGAGACCGCGACGAACGTCCACAGCACCAGGATCGTGGAGCCGACGGCGTTGAGGAGCAGCGGCAGCACCCGGTCGGGGTAGAGATAGTTCAGCCCGACCGTGACGAAACCGAACGCCACCGAGGCGAGCACCGCATTGCGCGGGACGCCGTTGGACGACAGTCGCCCGAAGACGGGATGCGCCGATCCTCGGTGCGACAGCGAGAAGATCATTCGGGAAGCGCTGAACAGCATCGCGTTGAGCGACGAGAGCAGCGCGACCACGACGATCACGGTCATCACCGCGGCGGCACCCGGGACGGCCCCGGCCTGCAGCACGGCGACGAACGGACCGGTCGCGAGGTCCTCGGAGGTCCACGGCAGGATCGTCACCATCACGAGCACCGACCCGATGTAGAACACGAGGATGCGCCACACCAGGGTGCGCACCGCGCGGCCCACGTTGCGACGAGGATCGGCGGTCTCCGCGGCGGCGATCGCGATGATCTCGGTGCCACCGAACGCGAACACCACGATGAGCAGGCCGGCGGCGATACCGGCGATACCGGTGGGTGCGAACCCGCCGTGCGCCGTGAGGTTCGCGAAGCCGGTCGTCTCGAAGGTGGGCATCCACCCGGCGATCATCGCGACACCGATCACCAGGAACCCGAGGATCGCGGCGATCTTGATTGCGGCGAACCAGAATTCGACCTCGCCGAAGCGGCGCACGCCGACGAGGTTCACGCCCGTCAGCGCGACCATGTAGAACAGCGCGGACGCCCACTGGGGGATCCCGGGCAGTGCCACCGCGGTGATCGCGGCAGCGCCGGTGGCCTCCGCGGCGATCACGATGATGACCTGCACCCAGTACAACCACCCGATGGTCCGGCCCGCGACGGGACCGAGGGCGTTCTCGGTGTGTTCGGAGAAGGCGCCGCTGGCGGGGTTGGCCGCGGCCATCTCACCCATCATCCGCATCACGAACACGACGAGAACGGCCGCGACGAGGAACGAGATCAGGATCGCCGGGCCGGCGACGGCGATGCCCGCCCCCGACCCGACGAACAGGCCGGCTCCGATGGCGCCGCCGAGGCTCATCATGACGAGCTGGCGGGGCTTCATCGCGCGATGCAGACCGGCGGTGCTCTGGGCACCGGTCGTGGTCGCGGGAGCCAGGGTTTCAGTCATCGATGCGCTCCCCGGCAGGAACCAGCTGGTCGAGGGCGATTTCGAAGGCCGTCGCGGCGAGTCCGGTGAGCTCGGCCGAACGGTCGTGGCACCGACGCAGTGCAGTCTCGATGGTGGTGGACACATCACCGAAGATCGCGGCGTCGGAGACCTCCACGTCGCCTTCCATGAGCTGGGCGAAGGCACGGGCCATGCCGCAGTTGGCGATGAAGTCGGGGATCACGGCGACGGACTTGTCGGCGTGCTCGTAGGTGGGGCCGTAGAAGATCTCGTCGTCGGCGAACGGGACGTTCGCGCCCGAGGCGATCGACTCGAGTCCCGCAGCGACCATGCGGTCGACCTGCTCGCGGGTGACGAGTCGGCTTGCGGCGCAGGGCAGGAAGATCTCGGCTCCGAGATCCCAGATGCGGGCGTTCACCTCGTCGAAGGGGAGCATGCGGTCGCTGCGCAGGGCGTTGCCGTCGCGCTCGAGCAGCAGGGTGCGGACCTCGTCGAAGGAGAGCCCCTCGGGCTCGAGGATGCCGCCGTTGCGGTCGATGATGCCCACGATCGACGCGCCGGCCTGGGCGAGATAGTAGGCAGCGGCGGCGCCGACATTGCCCCAGCCCTGCACGATCACGCGCTTGCCGGCCAGGTCGCTGCCCCGGTAGACGAGCTGGTGGTGACGGACCGACTCGGCGACACCGTAGCCGGTGATCAGATCGGCGACAGTGTATTTCGTGCTGGTGGCGGGGGTGAACCGCGCGTCCTCGACGACCTTCGCGACGCCGAGTCGCAGCTGGCCGACCCGCTGGATCCGCTGGCGCTCGTCCTTGCCGAAGTGACCGTTGACGACGCCTTCCTGTGGGTGCCACAGGCCGTTGGCCTCGGTGAGCGGAACGACCTCGTTCATCTCGTCGACGTTGAGGTCGCCGCCGGTGCCGTAGTACGCCTGCAGCAGGGGAGTGACCGCTGCGAACCAACGGCGCAGCACGCCTTCCTTGCGCGGGTCGGACGGATCGAAATCGATGCCGGACTTGGCGCCACCGATCGCGGGTCCGGAGACGGTGAACTTGATCTCCATGGTCTTCGCCAGCGACTCCACCTCCCGCCGGTCGAGACCGCGGCGCATGCGGGTGCCGCCGCCCGCTGCGCCGCCCCGCAGCGAGTTGATGACGACCCAGCCCCGGGCGGTGGTCTCGGTGTCGTGCCACTCGAAGACGATCTCGGGGGCTTTTTCTTCGAATCGGGTCAGCAGGTTCTTCATGGCGAACGACTGTGACGGCAGTAACAAATGCCGCGCAACTGTGCCTCGGAGAACTGTGCAGCGTGCGGAGGGTCCGGATGCCCGAAGCGCTTTTTTCTGTGCAATCCGGCTAGTCGGAGCGGGATTGTGGGCGTGATCGGCTCAGCGCCGGTACGCGGGTGCTTTCGCGGATCGTTCGGGCTGGAGGGTGCGGAGCAGCGGCATCGCCCGGTAGTGCACGACCTCCGACAGCACCATCACGCTCGTCGAGCGCGCGACGATCGACGAGCGGTTCAGTTCGATGAGGGTCTGCTGGAGGCCGAGATGCGATTCGGCCCCGATGCGGCACAGGACGTCGCCCGCGCCGGTGGTGGCGAACGCTTCGAGCACCCCCGGGATGCGTTCGAGGACCTCCGTGACGTCTTCGAGAGCGCCCTGCACGATCTCCATCGTCACGAACGCCTGGACCTCGAAACCGGCTGCGGCGAGGTTGATCCGGGGTTCGTAGCCGGCGATCACCCCGGTGTCCTCGAGGCGCCGCAGGCGTGCCGAGACGGTGGCGCGCGCGACCTTCAGGCGACGGGACAGCTCGAGCGCGCCGACCTTCGGGTCGGCGTGCAGGGCCTCGAGAAGCGCGAAATCCAATTCGTCCAGCTGCACGGGCTCGCGCATCGCGCTTCCTTCCCATCGGACGCCGAAAACTAGCCTGATTGTATAGGTGAACGTCAGGATTCCAGCGAATTCGAGTCAGTCGGACCAGTTCCCGAAGGCGACGTTGCGTCCCACCGGCGGGTGGGTTTCTCCTGGTGACACACGACACAACGACTGTGCCGCAGTGAGCGGCAGGAGGTTGCAGCGATGACTCTGGAATACACCCTGACCGACAGCGAACGACTCGCTCAGCTCGACGCCGAGGAGCTCCAGCGCCTCGTCGGTCTGGTGGAGTACGACAGCGAACGGGATCCGTTCCCCGTGAGCGGCTGGGACGCTGTGGTGTGGGTGGTCGGCAACGCGACGCAGACGGCGCACTACTTCCAGTCGGCCTACGGCATGGAACTCGTCGCCTATTCCGGACCCACCACCGGCAACCGCGACCACCACGCCTACGTACTGCGCAGCGGCGCCGTGCGATTCGTGATCAAGGGCGCGGTGGACCCGGACAGTCCGCTGATCGAGCATCACCGCCTGCACGGTGACGGCGTGGTCGACATCGCTCTGCAGGTCCCGGATGTCGACAAGTGCATCGAGCACGCCCGGCGCCAGGGAGCGACCGTCCTCGAGGAGCCCTACGAGCTGAGCGACGAGAACGGCACCGTCCGCATCGGCGCCATCGCGACCTACGGCGACACGCGGCACACGCTGGTCGACCGGTCGCGCTACAACGGTCCGTACCTGCCCGGCTACGTCGAGCGCACCTCGACCTACCGCAAGCGCGAGGGCGCGCCGAAGCGGATCTTCCAGGCGCTCGATCACGTCGTCGGCAACGTCGAACTCGGACGCATGGACGAGTGGGTCGACTTCTACAACCGCGTCATGGGTTTCACGAACATGGCGGAGTTCATCGGCGACGACATCGCGACCGACTACTCGGCTCTCATGAGCAAGGTGGTGTGCAACGGCAACCACCGCGTGAAGTTCCCGCTCAACGAGCCCGCGATCGCGAAGAAGCGTTCGCAGATCGACGAATACCTCGACTTCTACCGCGGACCGGGTGCGCAGCACCTCGCCCTGGCCACCAACGACATCCTCACCGCGGTCGACCGGCTGCGTGAGGAGGGTGTGGAGTTCCTCGCGACTCCCGATGCGTACTACGACGATCCGGAGCTGCGTGCCCGTATCGGCAAGGTCCGGGTGCCGATCGAGGAGCTGAAGAAGCGCGGCATTCTGGTCGACCGCGACGAGGACGGCTACCTGCTGCAGATCTTCACGAAGCCCATCGGCGACCGCCCGACGGTGTTCTTCGAACTGATCGAGCGGCACGGATCGCTCGGCTTCGGCAAGGGCAACTTCAAGGCGCTGTTCGAGGCGATCGAGCGGGAGCAGGCCGCACGCGGCAACTTCTGAGTCCGGGCTCCGGACCGGATCCGATCGCTCACCCGGTCGGTGCGGGGCGGGACGGGTCGTCGCCGGGGACGGCGCGGTCGCGGTACGCGCTCGGGGTGAAACCGAGCACGCGACGGAAGTCCGCGCACAGGTGTGCCTGGTCGGCGTACCCGAGCTCGGCGGCGACCTGCCCGATCGGAATCCGCGGATCGTCGCGCAGGCGCTGGGCGGCCTCCTGCAGCCGGTAACGGCGGATCATCGCCAGCGGTGTCACCCCGACGTACCGCTGCGCGAGGCGCTGCACGCTGCGCACGGAGATACCCAGCGTCTGTGCCAGGTCGTCGACACGGGTCGGTCCGAGATCGGCGGCGATCGTGTCCTCCATCGCGTTGGCCAGTTCACCCTCGGCGTCGGGTGGGCCGACGCGATCGAGGAGCCACGCGGAGTACGCCGCGGTCGCGCGAGCCCGCCGGGCGGCGCCGTCACCCTCGGACGACATCGCCGCCGTCACGGCCCGGTGCAGTTCGGGTGCCTCGAACGGGACCTGCCGGTCGCGTGCCGCGCGGGGGTCGCCGACGAGCGCCGGGACAGCGGCGGGGCGCAGCAGCGCACCGACCGCCCAGCCGGTGCCGGTCAGGTCGCGGTGCGACCGTCGCGTCGTCGGACCGGTCAGGGTCACCCCATCGGCTCCGACGGTGAGATTCGAGGCGGGGAAGGACAGGACCTCCTGCCGCGAGGTTCGGCCCGGGGCGAGCTGCCATTCCGGAATCCAGAACCACCGCACCAGGCCTGTGAGTTCGCGCGGCGGCGGTTCGCGATGGAACGTGGGCAGGCGCGCGGGATACAGGACCCCGCGTCGGTCGCTGGTCGTCACGCCGGATCCCTTCTCGTGTGCTGTCGCGAATCTACAAGCCACCCCCGACGGTCCGGTCCTAGCGTCGGGGCATGAACGAGAACACCATGACCGGAGCCGGTGTCACCGGCGACCACACGACCGACGGTATCCCGCACGGATCCACCAGCCTGACCCCGTTCATCGCGGTGCCGTCGGCCCGCGACGCCATCGAGTTCTACCGCTCGGTGTTCGGTGCCCGCGTCGTCGACGTCACCGAGATCGGGGGAATCGTTGTCCATGCCGACCTCGACTTCGGCTGTGGGCGAATGCAACTCGGCGAACCCAATCCGGACTACGGGCTCGTCGCGGCGCCGCAGGGGGACGCCGACTGCTATTCGCTCGGGCTGTACTGCTCGAACGTCGACGAGGTGGTGCTGCGGGCCGAGCGTGCCGGTGCCACCATCCGTGAACCGCTGGCCACGTTCGTCTCCGGCGACCGCTACGCCTCGATCCGCGACCCGTTCGGGGTGCGCTGGTCGATCATGACGCGCGTCGAGGACCTGTCCGAGGAGGAGAGCGTCCGGCGGGTCGCCGAGTGGGCCGCGGAGCAGGCCTCCGCCGGGTGACGTCGCGGCGCCGGGGCGGTGTGCACTACCAGAGGTCGAATGCGCTGTCCGACACGGTGAATCCGTGCAGGCGTGCCGCGCAGGTGACGCCCGTGACGGGATCGACGGTGCACGTGAATCCGGCGGCGTCGAGGCGGTGACCGTAGGGCAGCGGCTGCACGCCGGCTCCGGGACCGTGGAACCGCGTGTCGCCCACACTCGTGAACGCGGCCGGTCCGTCGGCGGTGACGGACACCGAGTTCGGCGGTACCAGGACGTCGGGTGCGCCGCTGCCGGGCACCTTCGGTGCGGTCGCCGGCATGGGTCCGTGGCAGCCGGCGAGCGTCGGTTCCTCCGTGGAGATCATGCACGCGAACTTCCCGCTGGCGCTCGTGAAGTGGTAGACACCCGGCGCGGTCAGGTAGTTCTCGGCATCGACGATGGATCGGACCGGGGAGGACATGCCCGGAGCCCGGGACGATGCGAGCTCGGACTCGGGTGCGGTCGCGTGCGGGGCGGAGACAGGGAACGTCGGCTCCTCGGCCGAGGCGGAGGGAATTCCGGGCACGACGACCGTGCATCCGGTTCCCGCCGTCACCGCGAAGACCCCCAACAGAACAGCCACACCCCCGTGTTTCATGCGGACATGGTGACCGAAGTCTCCGAGCCGGTGTCACGCGGGGGGTCACGCGGGGGTGTGGTGTCCGGGTGTCACGCCGCCAGCAGGCGATCCAGTGCGACGTAACTCGCGCTCAAACCGGACTCCATGCCGGACTGCAGCATGCCGTCGCGTTCCTCGGTCGTGTGGAACAGGCTCTCGGTGACGAGTTTCGTGCGACCGTCGCCGAGGTCGACGAACGTCGCGGTGTCGATCGACACGTATCCGGGCATGCCGTCCCACTCGAAGGTCTGGACGATGCGTTCCTTCGGGGTGATCTCGCGGAATCGTCCTTCGAATCCATGGGTTTCACCGTCGGCGTGCTCGACGAACCGCCAGTGTCCGCCGCGTTCGAATTCGAACTTCTCGACGTCGAGCCGGTTCCCCCGCCCCCACCATCGGGCGAGCAGGTCGGGTTCGGAATGGGCGGCCCAGACCCGGTCGAGCGGGGCGTCGAAGACACGCTCGATGTGGATCACACGGTCGCCGGGGGTGGTGACGGTGAGAGTGGTGTCTGTGACAGCGGGATCGGGGGTGGTCATGATGGCTCCTTGGTTTCGTCGAGGAATGCGGCGAGGCGGTCCATGCGGTCTTCGATCGACTTTCGGTGGCCGCGGATCCATGCCGCTTCGTGGTCGAGTGGGTTGGCGCCGAGGGTGCAGTACCGCACACGGCCCTTCTTCTCCGTCAGTACCAGGCCGGCCTCCTCCAGGAGTCGGATGTGTTTGGTGATGCCGGGCAGGCTCATCTCGAATCGCGCGGCCAGGTCGCTGATCGACGCGGGGCCGTTCGCCAGGTGCTCGAGGATTCCGCGGCGGGTGGGGTCGGCCAGTGCCGCGAACGTCGAATCCAGATCCGAATACTGAACCATTTGGTTAAGTGTTGCACCGCGGGTGGGTGCAGTCAACACCCGCGGTCGCGTATTCGCGGATCGTTCACCCGATGGTTCCGCACACGTGACCGCCTCGACGCGCACACCGGGCACGCTGATGGCATGCCGACACTCGTTCCCGACTCCCTGTTCGGCTTTCTGCAGGACAGCGGCCTCGCCGGATCTCCCGGTGAAGCCGCGGCCCTGCTCATGGAGGGCCTGGTCCGGATCAACCACTTGCCTGTCCGCAACCCCCGCGTCCACCTGGTCCCCGGCGACGTCATCACTCTGGCCGACGACACCGGGTACGCGGTGTTCGCGGCACCGGCCGGATTCCGCTGCGCGCATCCGCTGCGTCCCCGGTGACCCAGGGGGCAGACTGATCCGCGTGACCGGACACCCGCTGCCCAAGACCTCCGCTCCCGCACAGCGCGCGCTCGACGGTATCGGCGTCGCGACCCTCGAGGACCTCACGCGGTACACCGAACGGGACCTGCTCGCGCTGCACGGCATGGGACCCAAGGCCGTTCGTATCCTGCGCGAAGACCTCGAACGCCACGGCCTGAGCTTCGCCTAGCGGGCCCGCGCTCCCGTTCCCCTGACGCGATCGCCGGAACGCAGTACCGTCCGAACGGTGCCGAAGAAATTCGAGTTCACGGCAGTCCTCGACCATCCGGCCCGCGACGTGCACGCCGCGCTGACCGACGAGCGGTACTGGCGTGACCGCGTCGCCGCCAGCCCCACCGCGACCGTGCGGATCGAGAACCCGGACGGTCCCGGCACGCTGCTCGTCGTCGTGACCGAACGGGCCGAACCGGCCGACATGCCCGCGCTCGTCCGCAGCGTCGTGCGCGGTCCGATGATCATGGAACGCACCGACCACTGGGGCATCCTCGGCGCCGACGGCGCGACCGGCCTCGTCGTCGGCGGTGCCAGCGGCATCCCCGTCGACTTCCGGGGCACCTCGCATCTGCGGCCCGCCGCGGACGGAACCGTCCTCGCCGTGCGCGGCGAGGTCACCGTGAAGATCCCGCTCGTCGGCAGGCAGATCGAAGGTCTGGCCGCGAAGATGATCGGCCGGATCGTCGAGAACGACCGCGACGCGCTCGCCGCCTGGCTCACCCGCTGAACCACTCGCCGCGCCGCCCTCGCCCGGGGGTCGCGCGACGGTGCTCGATGTCCGACCGGTGTGATAGACCGCAGGAGGAACACCGGACGACATCGAGGAGGACACGCGTGCTGACGCTGCACCGCGCCGAGCGCGCCGACACCCTCGCCGACACCCTGGCCGTACTGCTCGCGACACCGCCCGCCGATCCGTTCGCGCGAGAGGTCGTGGCCGTCCCCGCCCGCGGCATGGAACGGTGGCTCACCCAGCGGTTGTCCACCGCGCTCGGCACGACCGGTGGTGACGGGGTCGCGGCCAACATCGACTTCCCGTCACCCGCGCGACTCGTCGACGAAGCGCTGTCCGCGGCCTCCGGGACCACCGCCGACGACGATCCCTGGCATCCGTCCCGCGTGCTGTGGGCACTGCTCGCCGTGATCGACGAGTGCGTCGGCGAGCCGTGGTGCGCGGTGCTGTCCCGGCACCTCGGGTACGGCACCGACGACTTCCGCACCGGCCGCCGGTACGCGACCGCCGCGCACCTGGCCGACCTCATGCGCAGCTACGGTGCCCAGCGACCGCAGATGCTCCTGGACTGGGCCGACGGCCGCGACACGGACGGCACCGCCGCGCCGCTCGACGAGCACCTGCTCTGGCAGCCCGAACTGTGGCGCCGCCTGCGCGAGCGCATCGGCAGCGACAGCCCCGCCCAGCGACTCGACGCCGCCTGCGCGCGGCTGCGCGCCGAACCGGGCGTCGTCGACCTGCCCGAACGACTGTCGCTGTTCGGGCCCACCCGGCTCACGACGGTGCAGCTCGCGGTCCTGTCCGCGCTCGGCGCCGGCCGCGACGTGCACCTGTGGCTGCCGCACCCGAGCCCGGCGATGTGGCAGGCACTCGCCGAGATCCCGGCGACGCTGCGGCGCGCGGACGACGACAGCGCCCTCGCGGTCCGGCATCCGCTGCTCGCCGCGCTGGCCCGCGACGTCCGCGAGTTCCAGATGCGCCTGAGCGTCCTCGGCGCCGTCGACGTCCACCACCCTTCGGACGAGCCTGCCGGCACGCTGCTCGGCCGGCTGCAGGCCGACATCCGCGCCGGCCGTGCCCCGGTCGCCGGTTCCGCCCCCGCCGACGGCACCGTCCAGATCCACGCGTGCCACGGACCAACCCGGCAGGTCGAGGTGTTGCGCGAATCGCTGCTGCACCTGTTCCGTGACGACCCGACGCTCGAACCGCGCGACGTGATCGTCATGTGCCCCGACGTCGAGACGTACGCCCCGCTGGTCCACGCCGCGTTCGGGCAGGGCGTCGACGGTCATCCGGGTCACGGCCTACGGGTGCGTGTCGCCGACCGCGCACTGCGCCGCACCAACCCGGTGCTCGCCGTCGTCGCGACGCTGCTCGACCTCGCCGACGCCCGTGTCACCGCCAGTCAGGTCCTCGACCTGGCCGCGGCGCCGCCGGTGCGCAGGCGGCTCCGCTTCACCGACGACGACCTCGAGCGCCTGCAGGAATGGATCGTGGCGACCGGTGCGCGCTGGGGCCTGGCCAAGGGACAGCGCGCGGCGGTCGGTCTCGCCGACTACCCGCAGAACACGTTCGGCACCGCACTCGACCGGCTCCTGCTCGGTGTCGCCGCCGACGAGTCGCAGAGCGAATGGCTTTCGCTCGCACTGCCGTTCGACGACGTGGACAGCAACGACATCGACCGCGCCGGGAGATTCGCCGAGTACATCGACCGGCTGCATTCGGTGCTGCACAGCCTCCGTGGTCCCAAACCCGCGACCCGGTGGGCCGCGGACCTGGCCCGTGCCGTCGACCTGCTCACCGATGTCGCCCCGGCCGACGGTTGGCAGATCACCCAGGCGCACCGCGAACTGGTCGCCGCCGTCGAGCACAGCGGTGACGCGCAACTGCGTCTGCCCGACGTGCGGGCCATGCTCGCGAGCCGGCTCGCGGGCCGGCCGACACGGGCGAACTTCCGCACCGGTGAGCTCACCGTCTGCACGATGGTCCCGATGCGGTCGGTGCCGCATCGGGTCCTGGTGCTGCTCGGGCTCGACGACGAGCACTTCCCGCGCGGCACCCACATCGACGGCGACGACGTCACTGCACTCGATCCCGTTGTGGGAGAACGTGATCCGCGCAGCGAGGATCGGCAGTTGCTGCTCGACGCGCTGATGTCCGCCCGCGACCGTGTCCTGCTGTTCCACACCGGCGCCGATCCCGTCACCGGTGCGCACCGGCCGCCCGCCGTGCCGCTGAGCGAACTGCGCGATGTCGTCGCCGTCATGACGGGAAGCGAACCGAACAAGGTGGTGAGGCGGCATCCGTTGCAGCCCTTCGATGCCCGCAACTTCCGTGCCGACGCGCCGTTCAGCTTCGACACCGCTGCCCTCGCGGGGGCGCGGGCCGCGGCGCGACCCGATCCCGAACCACCCCGATCGGTCGGGGTGGCGTGTGCGTCGCTGGCTCCGCGCGGCGCCGACGGCGACGTGGACCTCGCCGAACTCGTCGCCTTCCTCACGCACCCGACCCAGGGTTTCCTGCGGCAGCGACTGGGACTGCGCATCCCCGAACTCGACGAGGACATCGCCGACGCTCTCGACATCGAACTCGACGGCCTGGCCCGCTGGGACCTCGGCGAACGCATGCTCGAGGCACGCCTGGCCGGTGTGGATCCCGCCGACTTCCGCGCCGCCGAATGGCGTCGGGGGACCCTGCCTCCGGCCGCGCTGGGCGAGCAGGTTCTCGGTGACGTCACCCGCACCGTCGAGGAACTCGTCGCGACGTGCGGGCCGGTGCACGCCGGGGCCGCCGGCACCGCCGACGTCGTCGTCGACCTCGGCGACGGCCGCCGCCTCACCGGCACCGTCGGCGGCATCCACGGCACGACGATCGCGCGAAGCACCTTCTCGCGCCTGGCTCCGAAACAGCGCATGACGGCGTGGGTCCACCTGCTCGCCGTCGCCGCGTCCGGCCGGCCCGGCACGTGGCAGGCGGTCACCACCGGCCGCGGTCGCTTCCGCACCCCCGCCTGGCGTTCCACCCTCATCGCGCCCGCCGATGCGCGCGATCAGTTGCTGCGGCTGGTGAGCCTGCGCGATCGCGGACTGCACACGCCGCTGCCGATCACCACCTGTGCCTCCGCCGAATACGCGAACCGGCGGTACCGCGGCGACTCGGTCGAGATGGCCCTCGAATCCGCCGCCAAGGAGTTCGGCGGCGCGTTCGGCGACGGCAAGGACCGGCACCTGACCTACCTGTACGGAACGGGAGTGAGCCTGAACGCGTTGACCACCGCCCCGCCGCTCGACGACGAACGCGCCTGGTACGACGACCCGAGCCGCTT
Organism: Rhodococcus sp. NPDC003382; assembly: GCF_053589135.1. NCBI lineage: Bacteria > Bacillati > Actinomycetota > Actinomycetes > Mycobacteriales > Nocardiaceae > Rhodococcus > Rhodococcus sp. NPDC003382. The sequence continues at coordinate 34,762 of NZ_JBSFRH010000002.1, read as the reverse complement.
CGGAGTGCTCGCCCGGCGGCTGTGGGAACCGTTGCTGGCCTCGGAAACCCAGGGGAGGCCGTGATGACGGCGCCGACCTCGCCGGCGACGGCGTTCGATCTGCTCGGTCCGCTGCCGCGCGGCACCACGGTGCTCGAGGCCAGCGCCGGCACCGGCAAGACCTACGCGATCGTCGGCCTGGCGACCCGGTTCGTCGCCGAGGGCCACGCCGACCTGTCGGACCTGCTGCTCGTGACGTTCAGCCGCGCCGCCACCCAGGAACTGCGCGAACGCACCCGGGAACGGTTCGCGACCGTCGCGGCGGCGCTCGCCGAGCCGGACAGCGCGCGGCGCAGCGCCGACGAGCTGATCCGGTATCTCGCCGAGGGCGACGTCGCCGCGTACCGCACCCGGCTGCGTCAGGCCCTGTCGGATTTCGACTCCACCACCATCGCCACCACCCACGGCTTCTGCCAGCGCATGCTCGACGAACTCGGCATCGCCGGGGAACGCGAACCCGACGTGGTGCTCGTCGAGGACGTCGACGACCTGACCACCGAGGTCGTCGCGGATCTGTATCTGCGCACCTACGGCCGGGTCCCGAGCCCGCCGATCGGTCTCGCCGAGGCGACCGCCGCCGCCCGCGCCGCGATCTTCGATCCGCAGGCCGATCTCGTCCCGGAGGGCGCCGAGGGCACACCGGCGGGGGAGCGGGTCGCCTTCGCCCGCGCCGTGCGCACCGAGGTCGAACGCCGCAAACGCGCGGCGGGCGTGCGCGACTTCGACGACCAGCTCGCGTTGCTGCACCGGGTACTCGGCGACCCTGACCACGGCGAGGCGGCATGCCGGCGGATCCGGTCGCGGTTCGCGGTGGTGCTCGTCGACGAATTCCAGGACACCGACCCGAAGCAGTGGGAGATCCTGCGCCGCGCCTTCCACGGTCACACCACCCTCGTGCTCGTCGGCGATCCCAAGCAGGCGATCTACGCGTTCCGTGGGGCCGAGGTCCTCAGCTACCTCGAGGCCGTCGCGGTCGCCGACTGTCACCTGGAGCTGACGACCAACTGGCGCAGCGACGGCAACCTGCTCGCGGCGCTGAGGCAGCTGTACGGCGGTGCCGCCCTGGGGGATTCGCGGATCGTCGTGCACCCGGTCGATGCTGCGCGACCGTCCACGCGCCTGACCGGGGCACCCCCGATTCGGTTGCGTTACCTGCCGCGGACCGGTGCCGGACCGTACGGCAGTTCCGGATTCCCCGCGGTCGGTGCGCTGCGGTCCCGGGTCGCGCGCGACGTCGCCGCGGACATCGTCCGCTTGCTCGACAGCGGCGCCGCCATCGATCACGGTCACGGCCCGCGCCGCATCGAACCGGGTGACATCGCGGTGCTGGTGCGCACCCACACCCAGGTGTCGCTGGTGTACGACGCGCTCGTGCGCACCGGCGTGCCGTGCGTGCTGGCCGGGGGTACCAGCGTGTTCGCGACCCCGGCCGCGCAGGACTGGCTGTGGGTGCTGCAGGCGATCGAACAGCCGCACCGATCCGACCGGGTGCGACTGGCCGCGCTGACCCCGCTGCTCGGATATACCGTCGACGACGTCGACACCCGCGGCGACGAGCTTGTCGCCGAGGTCGGCAGCATGCTGCGTGAACTGGCCGCGGTGTTCGCCCGGTCCGGGTTCGCGGCGTTGTTCGAACAGCTCGCGACGCTGAGCCGGCTCGAAGCGCGGCTGCTCGCGACCGTGTCCGGCGAACGTGCCCTGACCGACGTGCGGCACATCGCGCAGTTGCTCGATCGTGTTGCCGCCGAGGAGTTCCTGGGCCCGGCGGCACTGACCCGGTGGCTCGAGGAGCGCATACTGGATCCGCGTCCCGGGAGCACCGACCGCAGCCGCCGCCTCGACAGCGACGCCGCGGCCGTGCAGATCCTCACCGTGCACGGCAGCAAGGGGCTCGAATTCCCGGTCGTGTACGTGCCGTTCGGGTGGGACTCGGCGAAACACCCCAATCCCGATCCGTTGTTGCTGCACGAGGACGGCCGCCGCATCCTCGACGTCGGCGGCGAGGGCAGTCCCGGATACGGGCAGCGCCGCGCCCGGCACGACGAGGAGGCGGCCGGGGAGGAACTGCGGCTGCTGTACGTCGCGCTGACCCGCGCACGCAACCATCTCGCGCTGTGGTGGGCGCCGTCCTTCGGCACCGGGTCGTCGCCGCTGCACCGCATGCTCGCCGGTCGCGTCGACGGCACCGCCGATCTCGTGCCGAACGTGAAGATCCCCGCCGATGCGGTCGTCGCCGAGCAGTTCGCGGCGTGGGCCGAACGATCCGACGGACTGATCGTGACCGAACCGGTCGCGCCCGGCCCGATCGCCGTGCCGACGTGGAGCCCCGAGCGGGATCGTGACGACGCCCTCGCCGCCGCCCGGTTCGACCGGACCCTCGACGAATACTGGCGTCGCACTTCCTATTCGGCGCTGACCGCCTCCGCGCACGAACATCCCGGTGTGGCAAGTGAAGTCGAGACGCCGGACAAGGACGACGAACCGGAGGAGCCGCCGCTGCCGACCGGCGGACCGGAACCGGTGCCGGGCGTGGCCGGCACCGAGTCGCCGATGAACGGGTTGCCCGGCGGCACCGTGTTCGGCACCCTCGTGCACGCCGTCCTCGAGGTCGTGGACACCGCCGCCGCCGACCTCGACGCCGAACTGCTCGATCGATGCCGCGAGGTGATCGTCGCGCAGCACTCGGATGTCGAGCCGGCGGCCCTGGCCGCGGCCCTGACGCCGGTGCTGCACACCCCGCTCGGTGCCCTCGGCACGACCCTCGCCGGGATCGCGCCGTCGGATCGGTTGGCGGAGCTGGACTTCGAACTGCCGCTCGCCGGCGGCGACAATCCGGTCTCCACGATCGTGACGCTCGACGCGGTCGGTGCGCTGCTGCGCCGGCACCTGCCCGCCGACGACCCGATGCGGCCCTACGCGGAGCTGGTGCGGACCCTCGAGCCGATTCCGTTGCGCGGTTACCTCACCGGCAGCATCGACGCGGTGCTGCGGGTGTCCGGTGAGCGGAGCGCCGGGGGCGAGCGAAGCGACGGGGAATGTCGTTACGTCATCGTCGACTACAAGACGAACCGGCTGGCACCCGACGAGGTGCTGACCACCGAGCACTACACCCGCGACCGGATGGCCGCGGAGATGCTGCGCGCCCACTATCCGATGCAGGCGCTGCTGTATTCGGTTGCACTGCACCGGTATCTGCGGTGGCGACTGCCCGGCTACGATCCGGCCGTGCACCTCGGGGGAGCGCAGTATCTGTTCGTGCGCGGCATGGTCGGGCCGGACACGCCGGCGGGAGTCGGCGTGTTCGACTGGACGCCTCCGGCCGCCCTCGTCACCGAACTGTCCGACCTGCTCGCCGGAAAGGCCCAACCGTGATCGATGTCCTGGTGGCCCAGCGCGGCAAAGGCGCCCTGCGCGCGTTCAACGAGGCCGGGGTGCTCGCCGCCGCCGACGTCCACGTCGCGCTGCGACTGGCGAGCCTCGGCGCCGAACCCGACGAAGACGTGCACCTGGCCACCGCGCTGGCCGTGCGGGCCGTGCGGTCCGGGTCCGTGTGCCTGGACCTGACCCGGTTGCGGGACGTCGGCGTCGACGAGAACGCCGAGGTGGACCCGGCCACGCTGCCCTGGCCGGACGACGACGCGGTGATCGCGGCCCTGCGGCGCAGCCCCCTGATCACCGGATCCCCGACCGGGCCCCTGCGTCCGCTGCGGCTCGTCGACACCGACGCGGGGCCGCTGCTGTACCTGGACCGCTACTTCCGGCAGGAGCAGACCGTGCGGCGGGCGCTGGATGCGCGATCCCGCGACTACCCGGACGTCGACGAGGACCTGCTGGTGCGGCGGCTCGACGAACTGTTCCGTGACCCGGCAGACCCGTCCCGGCCGTCGTCGGCACCGGACCGTCAGCGAGTGGCCGCCGCGCTCGCCGCCACCCACTGGACCACCGTCATCGCCGGTGGACCCGGCACCGGCAAGACGCACACCGTCGCGCGGATCCTCGCGCTGCTCACCTCGCTGCACGGGCCCGGCGTGCGGATCGGTCTGGCGGCCCCGACCGGCAAGGCCGCGGCACGGCTGCAGGAATCGGTGCGCGACCAGGCCGGGCCGCTCGGGCTCGCACCCGACGTCACCGCCATGACACTGCACCGCATGCTCGGCTGGCAGCGGGGACGCACCCGCTTCCGCTACCACGCCGGCAACCACCTGCCGTTCGACACGATCGTCGTCGACGAAACCTCCATGGTGTCGCTGACGATGATGAGCTGCCTGCTCGAAGCGGTCCGCCCCGACACGAGGCTCGTGCTCGTCGGCGACCCGGACCAGCTGACGTCCGTCGATGCCGGTGCGGTCCTCGCGGATCTGGTGGCGCGGCCCGTCTCCGGCACACCGAACCCGGTGTTCGTGAACATCGCCGCCCGCGACCTGACCGCCGTCACCGACGATCCGGCCGAAACCGCCTTCGGAGCCGGCGAGCGGGAACGACTGCGCGGCAGCGTGGTTCGCCTTAGCCGCGGCAGGCGGTTCGGTGGGGACATCGCCCGGCTCGCGGTTGCGGTGCGCGACGGCGACGACGACGAGACGATGCGCATCCTGCTCAGCGGCGTGCCCGAGGTGACCTTCCACGCCCCCGGCGACCTGACCGCCCTGCACGACGACGTGGTCCGGTCCGCCGAGGAGGTCACCGCGGCGGCGGTCGCGGGGGACGCCCACACCGCGCTGGCCCGGTTCGAGACGCACCGGCTGCTGTGCGCGCACCGCGACGGCCCGTACGGCGTGCAGCACTGGGCGCGGCAGGCGATGGAATGGATCGGGGCGTCCTCCGGGCGTCGCCTCGACCCCGATCGCTGGTATCCGGGGCAGCCGCTGATGGTCACCGCGAACGACCACGACCTGCGCATCTACAACGGCGACACCGGGGTCGTGGTGCGCCGTGAGGACGACGCGCTGGTCGCGGCGTTCGCGCGCGGCAAGGATCCGTTCCTGCTGCACCCGAGTCACCTGTCGGCGGTGCAGACGGTGTATGCCATGACCATCCACCGCAGCCAGGGCAGCCAGTACGACACCGTGTCGGTGGTGCTGCCCGACGAGACGTCGTCGCTGCTGACGCGGGAGTTGCTGTACACCGCCATCACCCGCGCCCGGAAACGCGTGCGCATCATCGGCACCGAGGCCGCCGTGCGCGCCGGAGTGGGACGCCAGGTACTGCGCGCGAGCGGGTTGCGTCGCACTCTTCTCACCGAGAGCTGACCGTCGCGAAGACCTGGCTCACGCCGACGGATTGGGGCGCACGAACCGTTCGTCGATCTCGTCGACCGACCGCGCCCCCGCCAACGCCATGGTGAGATCGAACTCGGCGATCACATTGCGGATCACCTCCTCGACCCCGCGCTGCCCCGCGAGCGCCAGCCCGTACATGTAGGGCCGGCCGAGCAGCACCGCGTCGGCGCCGAGCGCGAGCGCGACGAATACGTCTGCGCCGCTTCGGATTCCGCTGTCCAGCAGGAGAGTCGGTCCCCGCCCGACCGCGGCCCGGATGTCGAGGAGCGCATCGAGCGAGGCGAACGAACCGTCGATCTGGCGGCCGCCGTGATTCGACACCACGATCGCGTCCACACCGAGATCGACGGCGCGGCGCGCATCGTCGGGATGCAGAATCCCCTTGAGCACCACCGGCAACCGGGTGCGGTCGCGCAGCGTCGCCAGATGATCCCAGCTCAGGCCCGGATTGGAGTAGATCTCGAGGAACGTTTCCGCGGCGGCACGCGGCACGGGGGAGCGCAGGTTGTCGAGGAACCGGCCCGGATGGTTCCGGGTCATCGCCAGCAGCGTGCGGATCGCACCCCACGTGATGTCGGGCCGCTCCGCGACCGTCTCGCGTGCCGCGTCGATCCGCCGCCGCACGATGTCGCGGAAACGCGGATCGGACGTGTACTGGGCGATGCCCTCGCCACGCGCGAACGGCAGCGAACCGAGATTCAGATCCTGCGGACGCCACCCCAGCACGGTCGTGTCGAGGGTGACGACGACGGCTTCCGCGCCGATCGTCTCGGCCCGGTGCAGCAGGCTGTCGACGAGGTCCTCGTCCGAGCTCCAGTACAGCTGGAACCAGCGCGGTGCGTCGCCCATCGCGGCGGCGCAGTCCTCCATCGGCGTGCAGCCCTGGTTGGAGAAGATGTACGGCACCCCCGTTGCCGCGGCGGCCCGCGCGATTGCCAGGTCGCTGTCGGGGGCCATCAACGCGCCCGCACCGACGGGCGCGAGCAGCAGCGGCGACGACAACGCGGTGTTCACCACCGTGGTGCCGAGACTCCGTTCGGTGACGCCGTGCGCCATGCGCGGCACGATCGCCCACCGGTCGAACGCGCGACGGTTGTTGCGCATCGTCCGGCCCTCACCGGCACCTCCCGCGACGTACGCCCAGGCACGCTTCGAACTGGCCCGGCGCGCGGCGCGCTCCAGATCGGCGAAGTTCGTCGGGACCGCGGGGCGGCGGCCGAGCGCCCCGTCGCGGTAGACGACACCCTGACGTTCCCGCCCGGGACCTGCGGCGGGGGAGGCGGCGATTTCGGTCACGGGTTCTCCTCTCGGGGCGCACACACATCGACGACGGTAGCCGCGACCCGTGGGCGGCAGGTCGTTTACCGGGAAGGCAGCAGCGCGCGCACCGCGTCGATGGTGTCCGCGTCGGCGGCGTCCTTGTCGGGCCGGTACCGCAGCACCCGCGCGAACCGCAGGGCCACCCCGCCGGGATAGCGGGGGCTGATCTGCACCCCGTCGAGCTCGATCTCGACGACCAGCTCGGGACGCAGGTAGACGGTGTGCGCGTCGCGGGCACGTTCGCGGCGTGGGAACTCCTCGGTCTGCCAGCGCAGCAACTCGTCGGTCAGGCCCTTGAACGTCTTGCCGACCATGATCGGTTCGCCGCCGTCGGGGTCGCGGGCGCCCAGGTGCAGGTTCGACAGGAACCCGGTGCGCCGCCCGTAGCCCCACTCGGCGCCGAGTACCACCAAGTCCAGGGTGTGTTCGGGTTTGACCTTGAGCCAGGTGCGGCCACGCCGTCCGGCCGCGTACGGGTCGGTGAGGGACTTGACCATCACGCCCTCGTGGCCGTCGGCGAGGGCAGCGTCGAAATGCGCCGCCGCCGCATCCGGATCGGGCTCGATCAGGGACGGGATCCGGTAGAGCGCTGCGACCGAGTCGAGGGCGGCGATCCGGTCCGTGAGCGAGGCGTCGAGCAGATCGGTGCCGTCCAGGTGCAGGCAGTCGAAGAAGTACGGGCGCAGCAGCAGGTCGTGGGCGCTCGCCGCCCCGAAGCGGCTCATCGTCTCCTGGAACGGGCGCGGCCGCCCGCTGTCGGTCAGTGCCAGGGTTTCGCCGTCGAGCACGACACTCGAACACGGCAGCGCCGCAACCAGTTCGACGAGCTCGGGCACGCTCGACGTGATGTCGCGCAGCGTGCGGGTGTACACGCGGACGTCGTTGCCGTGCCGGTGCACCTGGATGCGGGCGCCGTCGAGTTTGTACTCGACGCTCACCGCCGGGCCGAGCTGGGTGAGCGCCTCGGCGAGCGACCCGGCGGGGGACGCGAGCATCGGCCGGACCGGCCGTCCCACCTCGAGCCGGAACACGCCCAGCGCCTCCACACCGCCCGCGAGCGCCGCCGCCGCGGTCGCGGGGAGGCGGCCCGACAACATGAACGCGCGGCGCGCCGCCTCGACCGGTACCGACGAGGCCGCGGCGACGGCGTCGGTCATCACCCCTTCGAGCGCGCCCTGCCGCAGATCTCCGGTGAGCAGGCGGACCAGGAACTGCTGCTCTTCCGCGGTCGCGGCACAGAACAAGGAGGTCAGCAGCGTGCGGCGGCGTTCCGTGGAGCCCGCGCCGGTGGTCGCGGCGAGGGTGGTGAAGGTCGCGTCGACGTCACCGACCGACAGGGTCGGCTCGGGTGCCGGGCCGATCTGCAGGCCGGTGAGGGTGCGCCACCCGACGCCGATCCGGCCCTGCTGCACCTCGCCCGACAGCCACGCGACGACCGGTTCCACCTCGTCCGGGTCCAGGTCGGCGAGCAGCTCCCGCAGCAGCGCGACCTTCTCCCGCCGTGAGCGGGTGGCACCCACGGCGTCCGACACGGCGACGATCCGGGACACACGCACAGTCCGACGGTAGCCGCGTCCGGGCGGTGGGGACCGATATTCGCTCCGGACGGACGACGGTGCCCTCTCGGGGAGGCGCGGGTTTTCAAAGCGTCGCAGCGGTGGGATCCTCGGAATCGGTGAGGGCGGTGGACTGGTTCGATGCGGACGGTTACACGTGGGGCCGGTTGTTCTTCACGCGGGGACTCGCGGCCCTGTACTTCGTCGCGTTCCTGGTGGCGTTCAACCAGTTCCGGGCGCTGCTCGCGTCCGATGGGCTGCTCCCCATCCCGGACTTCGTGCGGGCGGTGCCGTTCCGGCGGTCGCCGAGCCTGTTCCATTGGCACTATTCGGACCGGTTCTACGCCGCGGTCGCGGCGACCGGGGCGGTGCTCGCCGCCGCCACGATCCTCGGGGTCACGGACCTGCTGCCGCTGCCGTTGACGATGCTCGTGTGGTTCGTCCTGTGGGCGCTGTACCTGTCCATCGTCAACGTGGGGCAGGTGTGGTACTCGTTCGGCTGGGAATCGTTGCTGCTCGAAGCGGGTGTGCTCGCGATCTTCCTGGGCAATGCGGAGATCGCGCCGCCGTTCGTCGTGCTGATCCTGCTGCGGTGGCTGCTGTTCCGCCTCGAGTTCGGAGCGGGTCTGATCAAGATGCGCGGCGACCGCTGCTGGCGGGACCTGACGTGCCTGTACTACCACCACGAGACCCAGCCGATGCCCGGCCCGTTCAGCTGGTACTTCCATCGCCTGCCGCGACCGCTGCACAAGGTGGAGGTCCTCGGCAACCACTTCACGCAGCTCGTCGTGCCGTTCGGGTTGTTCCTGCCGCAACCGGTCGCCGGGATCGCCGCCGGGATCATGATCGTCACCCAGTTGTGGCTGGTGGCCAGCGGCAACTTCTCGTGGTTGAACTGGATGGCGATCATCCTCGGGTTGTCCGTGATACCGAATGCGGCCTACGACCTGGTGTTGCCTTTCGGCGCCCCCGGCGGCCACAAGGACACACCAGCGGCCTTCACTGCGGCCGCATTGGCCCTGGCCGCCGTGGTGGTGGTGCTGAGCTACCAGCCGATCCGGAACATGGCGTCGGGCAAGCAGAAGATGAACGCCAGCTTCAACAAGTGGCATTTCGTCAACACCTACGGCGCGTTCGGCAGCGTGACGCGAGTACGACGCGAGGTCGTCGTCGAAGGCACCTCCGATGCGACGATCGGCCCCGACACGGAATGGAAGGAATACGAATTCAAGGGCAAGCCGGGCGACCTGCGGCGCCGGCCCCGCCAGTTCGCGCCCTACCATCTGAGGCTGGACTGGCTCATGTGGTTCGCCGGGATCTCCCGGGACTACGCGGCCGCCTGGTTCCCGCAGCTCATGGCGAAACTGCTCAGCAACGACAAACACGTCCTGAAGCTGCTGCGGCACAACCCGTTCCCGGACGAACCGCCGCGCTTCGTGCGCGCCCGCCTGTACCGGTACCGGTTCACCACCCGCGCGCAGCGGCGTGCGACGGGTGAGTGGTGGGAGCGGAGCCTGATCGGCGAGTTCTTCTACCCGGCCGAGCTGGTCGGCCGATGAGTTTTCCCGCGCCGCGGGGTCTGTGTAGGCGACGATGGAAACCCGAGACGAGGAGAAACCGATGCCCGCGATCACCCCGTGGCTGTGGTTCGACATGAACGCGCAGGAAGCAGCCGAGTACTACATCACGGTGTTCCCCAATTCGCGCATTCTGAAGGTCACCCCCTATCCCGAGGACTCACCGGTTCCGGCGGGCACCGCCCTGACCGTCGAGTTCGAACTCGACGGCACCCGATTCAGCGGGCTCAACGGCGGTCCCCAGTTCCGGTTCAACGAGGCCGTGTCGTTCGCGATCGACTGCGCCGACCAGGACGAGGTGGATCACTACTGGGACGCCCTCACCGCCGACGGCGGCGAGGAATCGCAGTGCGGATGGCTGAAGGACAGGTTCGGGGTGTCCTGGCAGGTGGTGCCCCGCAGGCTCGAGGAACTGATGTCCGACCCGGATCTGGGAGTCGTGCAGCGGGTCAGCGACGCGCTGATGAAGATGCACAAGATCGAGGTGCCGGTGCTCGAGGAGGCGGCGCGCGGCTGAACGTGCCGGGTGTCATCCGGGCCGGGTGTCGTGCGGGCGGACAGGAAACGGGGTGGCCGGATGGACTCCGACGAGGTGTGGGACGCGATCGACGACCAACGTCGACGCACGGCCGACCTGCTCGAACAGCTTTCCGACGACGAGTGGTCGCACCCGTCGTTGTGCGAGGGCTGGACCGTGCGCGACGTCGCCGCCCACCTGACGCTGCAGCAGATCACGCTCGGTCAGGCGATCCGGATGGCGCTGCGGCATCCCGGCAGTGTCAACACGATGATCCGCGAATCCGCCCGCAGCCGCGCCTCGTCACCGCCCGAACGGCTGGTCGCGGACATCCGGGCCACGATCGGCTCGCGCCGGCACAACATCGGCCTCACCGAGCTCGAGACACTGATCGACATCCTCGTCCACAGCCAGGACATCGCGGTGCCGCTGCAGCGGGACCTCCCGATGCCGACCGCGGCGGCGGCCACCGCCGCGGATCGGGTCTGGTCCACCCGCGGCACCGGCAAGAACCGGGTCTTCGCGTCCGTTCCGCTCGACGGATTCCGCTTCACCGCAACCGATGTCGACTGGTCGGTCGGGGAGGGTCCGGAGGTGCGCGGACCGATCTCCGCGATTCTGCTGCTGCTCACCGGCCGGCGCGCGGCACTGTCGCGTCTGAGCGGGGAGGGGGCAGAGGCGTTGCGTGGGCAGTCGATGCCTTCCTGACGGCCTCCCGGGTGTGCGAAACCCCATCGCGTCGCTCACTGCGAATCGAGCGGCCCGGCCGGTACGTTGCGCTTCATGACCACGCGCGCCCAGCGGCTCGACGAACTGCCGTTCACCCGCAGACACACCAGGCTGGTGCTCGGCTCCGGCATCGGCTGGGCGCTCGACGCGATGGACGTCGGGCTCATCTCGTTCGTGATGGCCGCCCTCGCCGTGCAATGGAACCTCAGCAGCACCCAGCTCTCGTGGATCGGCTCGATCGGGTTCGTCGGCATGGCCGTCGGGGCGGCGCTCGGCGGGCTGCTCGCTGACCGCATCGGACGCCGGCAGGTGTTCGCGACCACGCTGCTCGTCTACGGCCTGGCGACCGGTGCGTCGGCGCTGGCCGGATCGGTCGCGGTGCTGTTGGTGCTGCGGTTCGTCGTCGGACTCGGATTGGGGGCGGAACTCCCGGTCGCATCGACGCTGGTCAGCGAGTACGCGCCGCGCAAGGTGCGTGGTCGCGTGGTGGTGGCGCTCGAAGCGTTCTGGGCGGTCGGCTGGATCATGGCCGCGCTGATCGGCTACTTCGTCGTGCCGATCAACGACGACGGCTGGCGCTGGGCACTGCTCGCCGGTGTCGTCCCGACGCTGTACGCCGTGGTGATCCGGTTGGGTCTTCCCGAATCGGTGCGCTTCCTCGAGCGGAAGGGCCGATTCGCCGAAGCGGAAGCCGCGGTGCGGGCGTTCGAGCGGTCGGCGGGCGTCGCCGTCGCCACGCCCCCGCTCGACGAACCGGTTGCGGAGCCGACACCCGTCGTCGCGGAATCGATCTGGTCCCCGCGGTTGCGGGGGCGCACCGCGGCACTGTGGATCGTGTGGTTCGGCATCAACCTGTCGTACTACGGCGCGTTCATCTGGCTGCCCAGCCTGCTCGTCAATCAGGGCTTCGACCTGGTCAAGTCGTTCGAATACACCCTGATCATCACGCTCGCGCAGCTACCCGGCTACGCGGTCGCGGCCTGGCTGATCGAAGTGTGGGGCCGCCGCGCGACCCTCGCGACGTTCCTCGTCGGCTCGGCGGTCGCGGCGGGACTGTTCGGGCTCGCGGACACTCCGACCACGATCGTCGCGGCGGGAATGATGCTGTCGTTCTTCAACCTCGGCGCGTGGGGCGCGTTGTATGCGATCGGGCCGGAGCTGTATCCGACGTCGGTGCGCGGGGCCGGCACCGGCGCCGCCGCGGCGTTCGGCCGGATCGCGTCGATCCTCGCGCCGCTCATGGTGCCGTGGCTGCTGCACGGCGGGAACGGGCTCGTGTTCGGGGTGTTCGCGGCCGCGTTCGCCGTCGCCGCGGTCGCGGCCTACACCCTGCCGGAGCGGGCGGGGACCGTGCTCGACGCCTGACCGTCGGCGGTGTGCGCTCCGCGCGTCCGAGCGAATGTATCGCTCGTCTCCTTCGATCGATCGAATGTACCGCTCGCTCGGAAAAGGTAGGGGGACTCGCTCGGAAAAGGTAGGGGGACTCGCTCGGAAAAGGTAGGGGGACGCGGCGACGTCAGTCGTCGACGAACACGATGTCGAGCGCGGCGATCTCGTCGGGATCGACCACCACGTCGATCGCTGCGACCCGGCCGTCGTCGATCGTGAAGACGAACACGGACCGCGGCATGCCGCCCGGTGCCCAGGCCGCGCCGGGCATGCCATCGACGAGGACGGTCTGCGCCTTCCGGGCGCGTCCGGAGAACGCGGTGGCCACCGCCTTGGCCCCGACCAGTTCGCGGTCGAGCAGGGGCGCCCCGGCCGCGGCGGCGTCCTGCGCGGCGGCGACCGCGGCGTCGTCGGCGTGCAGGCGCACCTCGGGGTCGAGCAGCGTCAGCAGGTCGTCGAACCGGCCTTCCCGGGACGCGGCGAGGAACGCGTCGACGACCTGCCGCCGGCGCGACAGGTCCGATGGGGTGAGGGTCGCGCCCTGCACCCGGCGTCGCGCGCGGCTGGCGAGCTGCCGGGGCGCGGCAGGGGCGCGGTCGACGATGGGGGCGATCTCGTCGAACGGCACACCGAACATGTCGTGCAGCACGAACGCGAGCCGTTCCGCCGGGCCGAGGGTGTCGAGGACGACGAGCATCGCGACTCCGACGGAATCGGCAAGAACCGCTTCGTGTTCCGGCCCGGTCGCAGGCTGGGGGAGTGCGGGCTCCCGGGGGTGATCGGGATCGTCGAGGGAGACCTCGGATCGTGATCGGCGGGCCCGCAGCTGATCCAGGCATACACGGCTCACGACGGTGGTCAGCCAGCCGGCGAGGTTGGCGACTTCACTGGTGTCGGAACGGCTCAGCCGCAGCCACGTTTCCTGCAGTGCGTCGTCGGCGTCCGCCCCCGATCCCAGCATGCGGAAGGCGACGGACCACAGGTGTGTTCGGTGGGTCTCGAACTGCCGCGCCAGGAAATCCTCGTCGCTCATCTGTCACATCCTTCCGCCCTGTTCCGTCGATGTGGTGATGAACCGGAACGACCCGATGTGACAAGGAGCGAACCGATGCAGGCTCGAATGAAGAATCCGGTGATGGTCCTGCCCGCGGCGATGCAGGCGATCCACGCGCTCGGACAGTCCACCGACGACGTCGACATTCCCGTGAAGACGTTGCATCTGATGCACCTGCGGGCCAGTCAGATCAACGGCTGCGGCGTGTGTGTCGATCTGCACCCGCGGCTCGCGTTGAAGGACGGCGAGACGGCCGAGCGGCTGTTCGCGGTGGCCGCCTGGCGCGAATCCCCGTACTTCACGGACGAGGAACGCGCGGCGCTGGCGCTGACCGAGGCGGTCACCCGGCTCGCGGACCGGCCGGACCCGGTTCCCGACGAGGTGTGGGACGCGGCCGCCGATCTCTACACCGAGGAGCAGCTCGCGGCGCTGATCGTGCAGATCGCGACGATCAACGTCTGGAATCGGATCAATGCCTCGGTGAAGCAGGTGGCGGGAGCGGCAGTGCTGTGAGGGACGGTTGCCGGCCCTCGACATAATCTGGAATAATTCCAAATTATGAACGTCCAGAGGAACTCGGTCACGATCCGCCCCCTGGTCCTCGGCGGGTTGCGACCCCTGTACCGGCAGATGCGTCACAACCGCGTGCGGACCGTCCGTTTCGAGCACGACGCCGACGTCGCGCGCTTCGACGTCTGCCTGACCGACGGGCACGCGGGCGCGGCACTCGAGATCCGCTCGCCCCGGCTTCCGGGACCGCTCACGCTCGCGCTCGGCACCAACTTCCGGGCCGAACCCGCGCTCGACCCCGACGTCTGCCGGGCCCTGTGCGCGGTGCTGAAGCCCGGAGAACCCGCCTCGGCGGCCACCGTCGTGCGGTTCCTGCAGGACGTGGTCGCGCAGGCACCCGCGGTGCTCTCCCGCACCGAGCCGTGCGCGGCCTGCGCCTGACGGCCGCAGACGAAACAACGCATCCGCGAACCGAAACGGTCCGCGGATGCGTTGGGGTGCAACCGATCAGAGGCCGGGGCGCTTACCGATCGTCAGCGTGACCTCGCCGGTACCGGCGAAGAAGTCGTTGCCCTTGTCGTCGACGACGATGAAGGCCGGGAAGTCCTCGACCTCGATCTTCCAGACCGCCTCCATGCCGAGTTCCTCGTACTCGACGACCTCGACGCTCTTGATGCAGTCCAGCGCCAGGCGGGCGGCCGGGCCGCCGATCGAGCCGAGGTAGAAGCCGCCGTGCTTCTCGCACGCGTCGGTGACCTGCTTGGAGCGGTTGCCCTTCGCGAGCATCACCATCGAGCCACCCGCGGCCTGGAACTGCTCGACGTACGAGTCCATGCGACCCGCCGTGGTCGGGCCGAACGAGCCGGACGCCAGGCCGTCGGGGGTCTTGGCCGGACCCGCGTAGTAGACCGGGTGGTCGCGCAGGTACTGCGGCATCTCCTCGCCGGCGTCGAGCCGTTCCTTGATCTTGGCGTGCGCGATGTCGCGGGCGACGACCAGCGGTCCGGTCAGCGACAGCCGGGTCTTGACCGGGTGCTTGGACAGCTCGGCCAGGATCTCCGGCATCGGCCGGGTCAGATCGATCTTGACGGCGGCACCCTTGCCGGTGCCGGACACGCCGTCGGTCTCGGCATCGAGGCGCTCGTCGGTGATCTCCGGCAGGAACCGGCCCGGGTTGAATTCGAGCTGCTCGAGGAACACGCCCTCGGGGGTGATCTTCGCCTTCGCCTGGCGGTCCGCCGAGCAGGACACGGCGATCGCGACGGGCAGCGACGCGCCGTGGCGGGGGAGGCGGATCACGCGGACGTCGTGGCAGAAGTACTTGCCGCCGAACTGCGCGCCGATGCCGATCTTCTGGGTGAGCTCGAAGACCTTCTTCTCGAGCTCGTGGTCGCGGAACCCGCGGCCGGTGATCGCGCCCTCGGTGGGCAGCTCGTCCAGGTAGTGCGCCGATGCGTACTTCGCGGTCTTGAGCGCGAACTCGGCGGACGTGCCACCGACGACGATCGCGAGGTGGTACGGCGGGCACGCGGCGGTGCCGAGAGAGCGGATCTTGGCCTCGAGGAACTGCATCATCGAGTCCGGATTCAGGATGGCCTTCGTCTCCTGGTACAGGTACGACTTGTTGGCCGATCCGCCGCCCTTGGCCATGAACAGGAACTTGTAGGAGTTCTCGTGGCCCTTCGCGGTGTCCGCGTACAGCTCGATCTGGGCGGGCAGGTTGTTGCCCGTGTTCTTCTCGTCCCACATGGTCAGGGGAGCGTTCTGCGAGTAGCGCAGGTTCAGCTTCGTGTACGCGTCGTACACGCCGCGCGCGATCGACTCCTCGTCGTCGCCGGGGGTGAGCACGTGCTGGCCGCGCTTGCCCATGACGATGGCGGTGCCGGTGTCCTGGCACATCGGGAGCACGCCGGCCGCGGCGATGTTCGCGTTCTTCAGGAGATCCAGGGCCACGAACTTGTCGTTGTTCGACGCTTCCGGGTCCTCGAGGATGCTGGCGAGCTGCTTCAGGTGATCCGTGCGCAGGTAGTGGGAAATATCGTGCAGCGCGGTCTCGGTGAGCAGGCGGAGAGCCTCGGGTTCGACCTTCAGGAAGGTGCGGCCGTCGGGTCCTTCGACGGTGGACACCCCCTCGCTGGTCAGCAGCCGGTATTCGGTGGGGTCTTCCCCGATGGGCAGCAGGTCCTCGTAGAGGAAGTCGGCCATGATTACTCCTGGAGAGGGGCTGGGTTCGGCTAACAGGCTAGCGGCGACGACGCAAGACCTTGACAACGGGGCGTGTGACCCAGCCGATTCCTGATCGCGAAGTGACGTGCGTCACCTGCGGTTTTCCGGCTCTCGGTGACGGGTGGTACGCCGTTGCAGTGATGTGCGTCATGCCGCGACGGGGCCGCAATCCGTACACTTGTGAGGATGCTTCTCGCGAATATGCCCGGCGGAGTCACCGCGGGTCTCGTACGCCTCCACCGCGCTCACGCGTGGCTCGACGTTCTCGTCGTCGTCGCCGTGCTCGTCGCCACCAACATGGTGGCCCACTTCACCACCGTGTGGGCGTCCATCGCGACCGTGCCCATCGCTGCGCTCGTGCTCGTCGCGATGATGCGGCACCGCGGAATGCGCTGGTCGGAACTCGGACTGTCGCCCCGGCACTGGAAGCGCGGGACGCTCTACTCGCTCGGGGCCATCGGGCTCGTCGTCGGCGTCGTCGCCGTCGGTATCGCGCTGCCGTTCACCCGGCAGTTCTTCCTGTCCGAGCGGTACGCGACCATCTCCGGTGCCCTCGTCGCATCGATGATCGTGATTCCCCTGCAGACCGTCATCCCGGAAGAACTCGCCTTCCGCGGGGTCCTGCACGGCGCGCTCGAACGCGCGTGGGGAGCCCGCGGCGTCTTCGCCGCCGGCTCGCTGCTGTTCGGCCTGTGGCACATCGCGTCGTCGCTCGGCCTCACCTCCGGGAACGCGGGCCTGAGCGCAGTGCTCGGCGGTGGCGTGTGGGGGCAGGTCCTCGGCATCGCGGGCGCCGTCGTCGCGACCGCGGCCGCCGGATTCGTCTTCACCTGGCTGCGTCGTCGCAGCGGCAGCATCCTCGCCCCGATCGCGCTGCACTGGTCGCTCAACGGTGTCGGTGCGCTCGCGGCCGCGCTGGTGTGGCACGTGACCGTGGCCTGATCGGCACCGAAGTCTCCCGCATTCGCCGATAATTTCTCTTCAGGACTGTGTCCGGACGGGGTCACCGGCTCCGACGTATCCGATGCAGCACCCATCCGGGGTGCCACGGAGGAGGAACGGCCATGAAATTCATGATCCAGAGTTACGGGACCCAGCAGGACTACGACGGCATGGCGGGCAAGAGCACGGGGACGCCCGCATGGTCGCAGGAGGACTTCGCGGCCATGGCCGAGTTCATGACCAAGTTCAATGCCGAACTCGAGGCCTCCGGCGAACTCGTCGAGACCCGGGGACTGGCCGCGCCCGTCCACACCCGGCGCGTCGGGCCCGGCGCGCTCGTGACCGACGGGCCGTACGCCGAGTCCGAGGAAGTGCTCGCCGGTTACTGGATCGTCGAGTGCGACAGCTTCGACCGCGCCACCGAGATCGCGCTCCGGCTCGCCGAGTGCCCGGCGCCGCCGCATGTCCGTGCCGCCGCCTACGCCGACGTCCGTCCCATCGAGGAAGGCGTGCCCCCGGAACCCGAACCGTAGACATGCACGACACCGCGCTCGAGGACGTGCTGCGCAACGAAGCGCCGCGCGTCCTCGGTGCGGTCGTCCGGCGTTACGGGCGCTTCGACCTGGCCGAGGACGCGGTGCAGGAAGCGCTGCTGGCGGCCGCGACCGGATGGCCGCGCTCGGGGCTTCCGGACGATCCGGGGGCGTGGCTCGTCACCGTCGCATCACGACGGTTGACCGACCTGCTGCGCAGCGAGCAGGCGCGGCGGCGCCGCGAGGATGTCGTCACGCAATGGACACCGTCCGATCGATGGCGAGCACCCGCGGCGGATGCGGACGTCCCCTCCGACGACACGCTCGTGCTGCTGTTCCTGTGCTGCCACCCGTCGCTGACGCCCGCATCCCAGGTCGCGCTCGCGTTGCGGGCCGTCGGCGGCCTGACCACCGCGGAGATCGCGCGGGCGTTCCTGACCTCCGAGGACACGATGGCCCGCCGGATCAGCCGCGCGAAGAAACGTATCGAGGACAGCGGCGAGCCGTTCCGGATGCCCGCGGCCGACGGATACGCCGAGCGACTCGCAGCGGTGCTGCACGTGCTGTACCTGATCTTCACGGAGGGCTACGCCGCGACCTCGGGCACGGACCTCGTCCGCCACGACCTGTCGTCGGAGGCGATCCGGCTGGCCCGCATCGTCCACAGGGTGCTCCCGTCCGACCCCGAGGTGGCGGGACTGCTGGCATTGATGCTTCTGACGGACGCGCGGCGCGGCGCGCGGGTGTCCGCCGACGGAGCGTTGATCCCGCTGGACGCGCAGGACCGCTCGCTGTGGGATCGCGACGCCGTCGCCGAGGGCACGGCACTGGTTGCCGGGGCACTTCGTTCTGGGGCACTTCGCCGCCGCGAAGCCGGCCCGTACCAGCTCCAGGCCGCGATCGCCGCGGTGCACGATCGTGCGTCTCGTGCGGAGGAGACGGACTGGCCGCAGATCGTGCGGCTCTACGAACTGCTGCTGCGGATGTCGGACAACCCCGTCGTCGCGCTCAATCACGCCGTCGCCGTCGCGATGGCACGCGGTCCCGAGGAGGGGCTCGACCTCCTCGCGCGGCTCGCTGCCGACGACCGTGTCGCGGACGGCCGGCGGTTCCATGCGGTGCGGGCGCATCTGCTCGAGATGCTGGGCGACGAGGCGGCAGCCCGGGCGGAATACGGCGAGGCCGCGCGACGCGCCACGAGCCTGCCCCAGCAGCGGTATCTGTACGCGCGAGCCGAACGTCTCGGCTGATGGCTCTCGCGGTGTGCCTGCTCTTCGACAGGGAAACCGAACGCGCGTTGCGCCGCCTGTGGGACAGGCTCGAGGACCTCGACATTCCCACGCTGCTCACGCACACCCACCGCCGTCACGTCCCGCACCTGTCCTATGCGGTACTGCGGACCTTCGTCGTCGACGAGGTCGCGGCCGCTGTCGAGACGCTGGCGGACGGAGGTCCCATGGTCCTGCACTTCGACGCGCTCGGCACCTTCCGGCGCGGGCGCATCTGGCTGGCGCCGGCACCCACCGCAGACCTGCTCCAGCGGCAGCGCCGCGTCGTCGACGCGGTCGTCGCCACCGGCGCGGACCTGCACAAGCACTACCGCCCCGACGTCTGGATGCCCCACTGCACGCTGAGTCCGCGTACACGGTTGACCGACCTGCCGCGACTTGCCGCCGCGATCTACGACGTGCTGCCCGTCGCCGCGGTCGTGGATGCGGCGGCACTCGTCGACAGCAGGACAGGGGAGCGCTATGCGCTCCGGATCATTCCGTGAGCCGGATGGTTCCGTGACTCCGGATGATGCCGTGGCTCAGGATGATTCGGTGAGAGTTCAGTCTTCCGGGTTCTCCACCCAGTGCCCGTACGGGGGCGGACCCTCGCTCTGGATCTGCACACCGAACACGTGCGAGTGCTTCCACACATAGCCGTGCAGCACGTGCTCCTCGGACGTCGTCGTGTTGACGACGACGATGTCGCCGCTCGGTCGTTCCTCGAGGACGAAACCGTTGTTGCGTCCGTCCAGAACCCACCACTTTGCAGTGCTCATGATCGGTGTCCTCCGGATCCGGTTTCACGATGATGGGGCCGTTTCGACGTTACCGCGCGGCGGTGCGACTCGAGAGCGGTTCGGTGCCGACCGGTTCACTTGCCGAGCAGCACACGGGCGGTCGCGTCGTCGGCGGGATAGAACGCCTCGATCGCCAGTTCAGACACCGTCACATCGAGCGGGGTTCCGAACAGTGTGGTGGTACTCAGCAGCGACAACTCGACGTCGCCGACCCGCAACCGCAGCGGTACCACGAGCGCTGCGCTGTCACCGGCGTCCGCGTGCCCGGCCTCCGCGGTCCCGTCCCCGGGGTAGCCCTCGAGTTCGGCGTGCAGGCGCATCAGCTCGGGGTCGCCGGTCGCCCCGATCTGGTGGCGCAGTCGTGCCAGCAGATGCGCCCGCCATTGGCCCAGATTCGAGATCAGCGGGGCGAGCCCCTCGGGATGCAGCGTCAACCGCAGCACGTTCACCGGGGGCTCGACGAGGGCCGGTGCGGAGGCTGCGAGGAGTCCGGTGACAGCGTCGTTCGCGTCGATCATCGTCCAGTGCCGATCCACCACCAGCGCCGGAAACGGCATGTGCGACGTCAGGATCCGGCCGATCGCGTCGGCCACGGCGGCCATCGGCACGTCGCCGAGCCGATGCTCCGGATACGCCGGGGCCAGACCCGCTGCGAGCAACAGCGCGTTGCGTTCCCGCAGCGGAAGATCCAGGTGTTCGCCGAGTGCGAGCAGCATCCTGCGGGACGGCTTCGACCGGCCGGTCTCGACGAAACTGAGGTGCCGCGCCGACACCCCCGCGAGGTTGGCGAGGGCGAGCTGGCTCAGCCCGCGACGTTCCCGCCAGTGCCGCAGCAGCGCGCCGGCCGATTCCTGCTGCACGGTTGTCATGTATTCGACGGTAGGGGAGGCCGGGAAGGGCTGCCATTACCTCACAGGTAATCGATTCGTGTCGCCGCGACCGGGAGTCTCGTCTGTGTACCCACCGGCCAACGAACCACGGGAGAAGAAAATGACCGCATACGCCGTCGCCCACCTGCGCTCGGTCGATTTCGGACCGGAGATCGTGCGCTACCTCCAGGAGATCGACGCGACCCTCGACGAATTCGGGGGCCGGTTCCTCGTCCACGGCACCGATCCGGTGGTCGTGGAAGGAACGTGGCCCGGACATCTCATCGTCATCGAGTTCCCGGACGCCGAGCATGCCCGCGCCTGGTACGAATCGCCCGCGTACCAGGCGATCCTGCCGCTGCGCACCGAGCACTCCGACGGCTCCGCAATCCTCGTCGAGGGGGTCGGGCCGGGCTACCGCGCCAGTGACTACCTGGCCAAGGTCCGCTAATCGCTGGTGTGCCTTTCCGGCGCCCCTGGCCGCCACAAAGGCACACCGGCGCGGAGCGCCGGCTCGGCGTAGGCGGTGGCGAGCGAGTCGACCGTGTCGTGGGCGTTGAGTCCGCTCGGGTTCGGCACCACCCACAGCGGGACGCCGCCGATCGTCTCGTCCTGCAGGCCCGTCACCGCCTTACGCCGTCCGAAAGCGGTGCGGTAGGCGGTGATTCCGGCGACCGCGACCACCCGTGGCGTGAACTCGGCGACGACGGCGGCGAGCCGTTCGGCACCCGCGCGCAGTTCGGCGGTGGTCAGTTCGTCGGCGCGGGCGGTCGCGCGCGGGACCAGGTTGGTGATCCCGACACCACGGTCGAGCAGATGCTGCCGGTCCTCCGGGCTCATCCCCGCGCCGGGATCGATCGGGCGCGTGATGATCCCGGCGCGCAGCAGCGCGGGATAGAACCGGTTTCCGGGGCGCGCGAAATGCGCGCCGGTCGCCGCCGTCCACAGACCCGGATTGATCCCGACGAACAGCAACCGGCATCCGGGCCCGATCAGATCGGGGACGAGGGCGTCGCGAAACGACTCGAGTTCTGCGCGTGTGAATCCCACGCGACCACCGTAGGCGGTGTCAGGAAGCCGGAATCCACGCCCCGTGCAGACCCGCGGGAACCCGGATCGGCAGCCGCACCCGCGTGAGCGGACCCGACGCGGGATCCTCCGCCGGGAAGATGAGGAACCAGCTGGTCAGGTCGTTGCGATCGGTGGCGATGGTGCCCCAGTATCCGGGTCCGCCGTTGCTGCTCGGCAGGTAGGCGGGTTCGCCCGGTGCCAGCGATCCGCCGAGCCACACGGACTCGGTGCCCGCGGCGACGTCGAACCAGAACAGTGCGTCCGCATCACCCGCCGGCAGCTCGGTCGCGCCGGATTCGCCGACCGTGGCCACGACCCGATGGGTCTCGGTGAGCCGGCGGTCGTCCACGCGGGGGAATTCGATGTTGCGCTCGTGCAGCGTCGTCCGGGTGATCCCGTTGCGTCCGATCACCGCGCGGCGCAGGGCGCTCGGGTTGGGATCGGCGGAGTCGACGAGCCCACCCGGGTACTGCCATTCGACGTAGTCGACGGCAACCGAGCCGTCGGGTAGGTCGAAGGCGTTTGCGGTGTGCCACACCCAGAACGCGTCGGTGGTGTGCC
The DNA here is from genome assembly GCF_053589135.1 of Rhodococcus sp. NPDC003382. Lineage (NCBI taxonomy): Bacteria > Bacillati > Actinomycetota > Actinomycetes > Mycobacteriales > Nocardiaceae > Rhodococcus > Rhodococcus sp. NPDC003382. The sequence continues at coordinate 12,525 of NZ_JBSFRH010000002.1, read as the reverse complement.
ACTGGATTGCGCTGCCGTCGCGAGGAATCAGTGCGATCCGCACACCCAGTTCGGGCTGCCAATCCAGCGGCGAAGCTCCCGTGAAGATCCGGCCGAGCTCGAACACGAACGGCGCCAGGATCAGGACGACGTACCGCTCGGTGAGAGCCATGTCGTGGATCATCAACGGGCGATCGGCACCGTCGACCGGTGTCGGGCCGCGCGTCACCGTGCCGTCGGCGCCGATCACCGACCAGGTCAGGTACGGCGCGTCCAGCACGTAGCAGAACGACACCATCTCGCCGGTGCGGGGATCGACCTTGGGGTGCGCGGTGAGTCCGACCGGCAGGGCGCCGTCGAAGGTTTCGCGCCCGAGCGTCTCGAGGTCGGAACCCAACGCGTAGGGGGGAGCGGCCTCCGCCAGCGCGAGCAACCGGCCGCCGTGCCGGATCACGTTGATGTCCGGGAGTTCCCGGATCGTGTTCGCCAGGTCGGGGCCGACCTCCTCGGCAGGCGGAAAGTAGGGATCGGTCAGTCCCGACCACAAGGCGCGGCCGGCCTTCTCCTCGGCGAGCACATTCGGTGTCCGGACGAACCGGTTCGTGTATCGCGCTGTACCGTCGGTCAATTCGACTCGGTGCACCATGCCGTCGCCGTCGATGGGGTAGACGTAGCTGCCGATCGGATCGAAGCGCGGATTGGGCCCGTTGCGCAGATAACTGCCGTGCAGATCGTCGGGGAGTTCGCCGACGATCTCGAGGCCGCGGACGTCGACCTCCTCCCGCTGGGGAGCGAACAGTCCGCTCAGATGCGGGTGGTGAGCCATGTCGATCGGTGTCGGACGGGCCACGGACCTGATCGTAGTCAACGGGAAGCGCGGACGAGGGCGATCCGGCTCGACATTTGTCGACACGATGTCGATATGATGTGCCGCGGCGGCCTCGGAGGGCCCGCCCGAACGGAAACAAGGAGCATCAATGTTCATCGTCACCAACCGCATCCCGGTCCCGGCCGAGACCGCCGAAGCGTTCGAGAAGGTCTTCGTCGAGAGCATGAACACCACGCTCGCCGGCGTCCCGGGTCTGCACCGGACGACGCTGCAGCGTCCCGTCGGCGACGACGCCCCCTACGTCTCGACGATGGAGTTCGACACCCGCGAGGACTTCCTCGCGTGGCTGAAGTCGGACTCGTTCCGCGCCTCCCATTCCGACCCGAACGCGCCCGGCATGCAGGCCCCGAGCGCGGTCGAGCAGCACGAGCTCATCGCGGACGTACGGAACTGAGGGCTCAGCGTCCGTATCGGTTCCACCAGATGCGGGCGTCCTCGGGCAGGGTGCCCGCCGCCTCCGCGGCGCGGCACCAGCCCTGGGCCATGCGCAGGAAGTTCATCGGGTTGTAGGCGTCCTCCTCGTAGCACCACAACCCGTCGCCGCCGTAGTGCAGGATCGTGATGTTCGCGGCCGCGTGGTGCGAGCCGTCGCCCGGATCCTCCATCGGGTTGTCGATCTCGGCGATCACCCACCCGCGGTCGGCGTCGATCACCGACCAGGTCGCGGGGAACGCGGTCATCCGGTTGCCGGGGAACGCGCCCATCGTGCGGATCACCCACTCGCGGATCGCGATGCGGCCCTCGAACCGGCCGTACGCGTGCTCGTAGTAGCGGGCGTCCTCGGTGAACCGGTCCGCGAACAGTCCCCAGTCGCCGGTCCGCCGCGCATCCGCGGACGCCTGCTGGTACAGCGCGAACGCATCCTCGAGTTCGCTGTGACTCCATCCCATGCCGTGACCCACCCCGTCTCGAACACCGCCACTCGCCGGTGACCCGGCGTGGTCCGGGTCACTATCGCACGCCGATGCCCGCTCGCGGCGGGTCGTCCCACGCGGTGGGAGCGTGTGCGTGCGCCGCTGTGCTCGGGCGATCCGCTAGGGTAATTCCGACGTGCAGGATCGAGAGCGGTGCGGAGACAACCCGCACGCGATTGGGGAAGGTGTGCAGCGCCGGAACGTGGTCGGAACCTCTGCCGAAAGTTCGGCCGGTGACGAGGTCGCCCTGCCGCCGTACACGGATCTGTTGTGGCCCACCCTGCAGGCGGTCATCGCCCTCGGCGGGTCCGGCGTCATCGAGGACATCGACAGCGAAGTGATCGACCGTGCCGGCCTGCCCGAGGCGGTGCGCACCGTGCTGCACGGCGACGGTCCCGGTACCGAGATCGAATACCGGGTGGCGTGGGCACGCACCTATCTCAAGGGCATGGGCCTGCTCTCGAACACCCGCCGCGGTGTCTGGAGCGTGACCGACCGGGGACGGGCGGTGCGCGAATCCGAGATCAAGCCCATGCAGGTGGCGTACACCGCGGAGAAGCGCCGCAAGCGGCTGGTCCGCAACGCGTCGTCGGGCGCTCAGGTCGTTCCGCTCGTGGCGGCACCCGAGGATCCCGAACTCTGGCGCGAACCGGTCCTGGCCGCGATCGCCGAACTGCCTGCCGACGGCTTCGCCCGGATGGTCACCTCGGTGTTGCGCGCCGCCGGATTCACGACCCTGACGATCCCCGCGCCCGGTTCCGTGCCGGACAGCGAACCCGACGACGCGGACGCCGCCGTCGAGGGCACCGGTGTGCTGCGGGTCTCGCTGCTCAGCTTCTCCGTCTTCTTCCGGTTCGTGCGCGGCCCCGAGCGGGCCGGCGCCGACGTCGTCCGCGAGTTCCGCGCCGCAATGGTGGGTCGCGGCGACAAGGGGCTGCTCGTCTCCACCGGTTCGTTCACCGACGACGCCCGCGCGGAGGCACACCGGCACGGCGCACCGCCGATCGACCTGATCGACGGCGACGGCCTGTGCGACCTGCTCAAGGAACACGGGCTCGGCGTGCGCACCACGGTGCGGACGGTCGAGGACGTCGCGCTGGTGCCGGCCTACTTCGCGGATCTCGCCGGCCGATAGCCGGGCGACAGCCGGACACCTCGGTTTCGCGTGTTACCCCTGTGACGGCTGGGGGGTGTGGTGCAATACCCGATGGTGCCCACCCCGGACCTCGGGGGCGGTGATCTTCTCGACCGAACCGGCTGAAGCGAGGTGCGATGAGTATTTCTCGTCGGGAACTGTTCCGATACGCGGCGATCGGCTCGGGAGCGGTGTGGCTGTCCGCCGTGACCGCGCCCGGCGTCGCGCAGGGCCGGGAGGTCCTGGGCACGATCGTCGACTATTCGGCGGATGTGCCGTCCCCGCAGTCGATCCGCGCGGCCGGGCACATCGGTGCGATCCGGTACGTCTCGGATCGGCGGCCCGGTGCGGAGTGGATGCTGGCCAAGCCGCTGACCGAGGACGAGGCGACGGACCTGACCGACAGCGGGCTCGAGGTCGTGTCCTGCTACCAGTTCGGCAAGGCGGACACCGCCGATTGGCGAGGCGGCTTCGACGCCGGCGTCGAGCACGCGACCCGCGGCCTCGAACTGCACCGGGCAGCCGGTGGTCCCGACGACCGTCCGATCTACGCGTCGATCGACGACAATCCGACGCCGCTCGAATTCGCCACCCTGATCGCGCCGTATCTGCTGGGCTGGCAGTCCGTGGTCGGCCGCGAGAACACCGGGGTCTACGCGAACTCGCCGACGATCGACCTCGCCGTCGTCGCGCAGCTCGGTTCCTTCTACTGGCAGCACGATTGGGGCACCCCCAAGGGGTACGTGCATCCGCTGGCGAACCTGCACCAGATTCCGGGGCAGAGGACGATCGACGGTATCGGCATCGACGTCAACCACGTGCTCACCGAGGACTACGGGCAGTGGTCCCTCAGCGCGGGTTAGAGGCCGGGTAGAGCCGCGGGGCACTCAACTCTGGCAGTGCTGCGCCGGGTCCTCCTCGGCGGCGGTGACCACCAGCGAGGGATGCTCGGCGTCGGGGGCGTCGTGGTCGCCGCGCCACGACAGCAGGGACCACCGGGACAGCCCGGACAGCGCGGATCCGAGGCTGCCGAACGACAGCGACGACAGGGCCGACCCCGCGGAGCCGACGGATCCGATGGACAGGATCGAGCCGACACTGCCGATCGACAGGATCGAATAGGCGGAGCCGATCGAGAGGATCGAGCCTTCGGACCGGATCGACAGGATCGAGCGGTGCGATGCGATCGAGCGGATCGACCGGGAGCGGTCGCTCCGGCACTGCTTTCCGGCACGGGACGGGAATTCGGCCATGCCCCGGTCTACCACGTGCCGACGGTCGCCCGGACGGATACGCGAAACGACGAGACCGCCGGGGCGAGTGCCCCGGCGGTCTCGAACGACACGGTGTTGCGCGTCAGCGCACCGTCACCAGGCCGATGGTCGGCAGGAAGGAGCACGAGCGCGGCTCGGCGTCCGGCTTCTGGGTGGTGATACCGCCCGAGATCACCGCGACGACATTGCCCGAGCCGGTGTCGGCGATCGCGCTGAGCGTGGCCGGGCCGTCCGGGTTGATCTTGGCTTCACCGGTGAGCGGCTGGGAGCCGGTCCGGCCGTTGGAGACGTTGATCCAGCTCACGGTGAGCGGGCTCTCCTGCTTCTCGGCGAGCGGAGCGGTGCCCAGCGCGGTGAACACGAAACCGGTCTGGCCGGCGCCCGGTCCCGGAGGCGGCAGCTTCGACGGTCCGGCGACGGCCAGCGCGGTGCCGACCGAGTCGGCGGTGTCGCTGATGCAGCCCTCACCGAGGGTCGGGTACAGGAACTGGGTGATCACGACGCTGTTCGGATCCGGGATGTCCGGACCGCCGCCACCGCTGCCGTCCAGGAACGTGATGACCCGCTGCAGCGTGGACTTGATCGACTCGGGCAGCTCGGAGTTCTCGAGCAGCTCCTTGGCCTGTGCGAGCAGGTCGTTCTTGCCGTCGTCCGCGATATCGGAGGGGCCCGCAGCGGCACCGATGATGGCCGGGGCGAGGGAGGCGAGCGCCTCGATCTCCTCGGGGTTGGCGACCTGGTTCGCGAGCAGGTTCGTGAGCGTCTCGATGGACAGATCCGCAGGCACCTGGAAGGGCAGGGCACTCGTGATCTGGGCCAGATCGGGAATGACCGGGGCCGGTGGAAGCGGTTGCGCGACCGCGTGCGTGGGCACGATCAGTCCCGCGGTGGCGGCGAGTGCGCACGTGATGAGCGCCCGTCGCATTCCTCGAGTACGAAGCACTGTTCCCCATCCTTGTCGTTGAAGCCCCCGGCGGTCCGTTACGGGCCGCGGGAGCTGACGGCTCGAGGAGACACTCTATGTAGGCCCCCCGTCCGGTACAAGCCGTGGCGCTTGATTTGCGCCGATGGCAGGACCTGCCGGGAGTGTAGCTACCGTGTCTTCCGAATGGTGGTATCCGGTAGACCGTAACCCCAACCGGGTGTTGCTGCTGGGGTTGGAGATAAAACTGTTACTCCTGGGACCAGCGTTTTCCGGGCGGAACCCGCGAGCCGATACTGTGTATCTCCGGTCCTCGGGCGAGCCGGGGCCCTCGGATGCGCAGTGCTCTTACGGATGCGCCCGGGCCGACGACCACGGGAGGCTGCACCCCAGTGCCACGATCCGCCCGCCTCCAGCGCAGTCACGATTCGCAGCGTCTGTGGTGGTGCGCGGCGCTGCTGCTCGTGTCCGTCGTGGCCCGGCTGCTGTGGGCCTTCCTCACCCCCAACGGTCTGAACCTCGTCGACCTGCACGTCTACGTCGAGGGCGCGGCGAGCCTGCTGCAGGGCGATCTCTACGACTTCACGTACTCGCGGGACACCCCCGACTTCCCGCTGCCGTTCACCTACCCGCCGTTCGCCGCGCTGGTGTTCTTCCCCCTGCACTACCTGCCGTTCGGTTGCGTGGGCCTCGCATGGCAGCTGCTCACGGTCGCCGCGCTGTTCGGCATCGTGCGTATCGCGCTCGAGCTGCTCGTCGGCGCCGACGCCCGCAACACCCGGTGGACGGCGGTCGCGCTGGTGTGGACGGCGATCGGCGTGTGGACCGAACCGGTCCGGATGACCCTCGACTACGGGCAGGTCAACGTCTTCCTGGTGCTGGGCACCATGATCGCCGCCCGCAGCAGCCGCTGGTGGATCTCCGGCGGCCTCGTCGGGCTCCTGGCCGGCATCAAGCTGACCCCCGCGATCGCGGGGCTGTATCTCGTCGCGCGCCGGCGATGGTCCGCCGCCGTGTTCTCCGCCGTCGTGTTCTTCGCGACCGTCGCGGTGAGCGTGCTGGTCCTCGGCGAACAGGGCCGCAAGTACTTCACGACGTTCTTCGGCGACGCGAATCGGATCGGACCCGTCGGATCGGTGTGGAACCAGTCGCTGCGTGGGGCGCTCAGCCGCATCGTCGGTCACGACGTCGGTACCGGACCGCTGTGGCTGATCGCGGTCGCGCTCTGCGCGGCCCTCGCCTACGCGGCGTGGCGGGCACTGGGCCCCGACGACCGCCTCGGCACGCTCGTCGTCGTCGAGCTGTTCGGACTGCTCGTCTCGCCGATCTCGTGGGCCCACCACTGGGTGTGGGTCGTGCCGATGCTCGTGTGGCTCGTGTACGGCCCGCTCGCCGCGCGCCGCGGAACCCGCGTGATCGCGGCGTGCTGGACGGTCACGACCCTCGTCGGCGTGCCGTGGCTGCTCGGCTGGGCCCAGGACTCCATCTGGGACATCTCGCGCCCCGCGGTCCTGTCGTGGCTCGGCGCCGCGAACGTGATCGGCGCGCTCGCGGTCTACGCGTGGATCGTCCACGCGGGGCGGACGCAGCCGCCGGCGGATCCGGTTACTGTCCCGCCAGGGAGTCGATCCGGCGGGCGAGAGCCGGATCCGACGCCGTGATCCCGCCCGCGGAGTGCGTCGAGAGCGTGTACGTCACCTTGCGCCACCGGATGTCGATGTCGGGATGGTGATTCATCACCTCGGCGGCCTCGGCCACACGGGTGACCAGGGCGATCGCGTCCGGAAAGGTTGCTGATTCGATGGTCCTCACCAGAGAATTCCCCTTCCGGGACCAGCCCGGGAGTTCGGCGAGGGCGGCGTCGATCTCGGCGTCGGAGAGAAGGTCGGCCATGACTCATTCTGGGACGACGCAGCACAGGACCGCAACGACAGGAGGAGCATGACCGACGGCCCGGGTGAAGTGGTGGCGGCCGCGCTGTTCCGCAACGGGCGGCTGCTGCTCGCGCAACGCACCGGACCCGCGGAACTCGCGGGCCTGTGGGAACTGCCCGGCGGCAAGGTCGAACCCGGCGAAACCGTCGAGGACGCGCTGCGGCGCGAACTGCGAGAGGAACTCGGCGTCGACGTCTCCGGGGGCGAACGCATCGGAGCGGCGGTACCTCTGCCGGACGGCCGGATGCTGTGCGCCTACCGCGTCGAACTGGTGGACGGAGTCCCCGCCCCGCTCGAACACTCCGCGCTGCGGTGGGTCGATGCGGCGGAACTGGCGATGCTGCCGCTGGTGCCGAACGACCGGGAATGGCTACCGGACCTGCAGGAACACCTGCTGCGGAGGTCCTAGAACCCGGAGTGCAGAACCCGCGCGGACCGGTTCCGGGCTCAGGCCGCGCGGGCCTTCTTCAGCCGCTTCTCGAGTTCCTTCTTGCTGAGGTCCTCGCCCTCGAGCTTCTTCATCCGCATGATCACGACCGGGCACTTGATGCAGCGGGTCTTCTTACGGCAGCACTTCTTCTTCGGGGTGAGACGCGCAATCTTGCTCACCTTGACCTTGCCCATTCGCGTCCCCATCCTGCCTTCCACGGACGTGCTCCCGACCGTGGAAGGCAGGTTAGCATTCCCTTACCGAATTGCGGGAGAGCCGTGCACCGGGAAATTTCCGCGCACGACGCACCGCGGATCCGTCGATTCCTTGACGTCGCGCAGGCGGCGCAGCGTGTCGGGTGCGAACGCGATGTCGGCGCCGTCGTGGTGACCGAGCATCGACAGGGGCAGCGGGCCGCCGTGCCACGGCTTCAGGACGTCGAGGGCCGCGTCGATCGCCGCCTGCGCCGGCTCGATAACCTCCGGGACCGGCGCCATCGCCAGCATCATCGCCATGTACTCGGCCTCGACCCGCCCGCACGCCGCCGGTCGCGCGGGATCGTCCCGGAAGGCGCCACCGAGATGCCGGACCTGGGCCTGCATCAGTCCGCACGCGGGGTCGGACACACGGTCCAGCAGCGCGGTGAGCACCTCGTCGTCCAGCGAGACCAGTGACCCGGATCCGGTCAGCGCGGGCGACGGATCGACCGGTTCCTCGCACACGTCGCCGATCGTGCTCGGCCGCAGCGGACCGATCGTGCTGCGCAGCACCGTCCCGGCCCCGGCGATCGGGCGGAGCAGCGACTCCAGGGCCGCGGTGCCCCCCAGCAGCACCGCGTCCACCGCGCAGAACGACCGCCCGCGGATCTCCTCGGGCAGCTCCGGGATCGGCGGAAAGTGCAGCACAGACGCGAACAGCGTCAGCTCCCACGGCGCCACCGTCGTGACCTCGGCGAACGCCCGCCAGACGCGCGGGGCATCCTCGACCGGGAAGAGCAGGCGCCCCCCGGCCAGTTCCGGTGCCGGCACCAGCGCGATCTCCACGGCCGTGACGATTCCGAACTCGCCTCCGCCGCCGCGCAACGCCCACATCAGCGATGCGTCGGTGGAATCGTCCACCCAGCGGTGCGTTCCGGCCGCGTCGACCAGTTCCACCGCCCGGAGCGAGGCGGCCCCGGTGCCGTGGGCGCGACCGAACCAGGACAGGCCACCGCTGAGGCAGAACCCCACGACCGTGACGTCGGGACTCGAACCGAGCATTCCGGTGAGGCCGGTGCCGTCGAGCGCGGACTGCAACTGCCCCCACTTGACGCCCGCGCCGACCCGCGCGACCCGGGCGTCGGCATCGATCCAGATGTCGTCCAGGGCGGAGGTACGGATCAGCAGCGCCCCGTCGAGCGCGGTCGTGGCGCCGTGCCCGCCGGGCTGCGCGGTCACCGGCAGCCGGTGCTCGATCGCGAAGCGCACGGCGTGCACCACGTCGGCCGCGGTCCGGGCGTGCAGCACCGCGCGCGGACGCTGCGGAACCGCCAGGTTCCAGGCCTGAGCGGCGTGCGGGAACTCGTCGTCGGTGGGCAGGATCAGCGCGCCGTCGATGCGGGCGGCGAGGTCGGGGAACGGGATCCGCGGGACGGTCGTCGATGTTGTCGTCATGCGGAGAAGCGTGTCCGCGTCCGGCCGGCGGAAAAATCCCCGAAGTGCGGGGAATCGCGACCCCCAGAATTCTGGGGTATACCAAGATCGGGTGCGTCCTGCACACTTTTCAGGTGAGAACGTTCCGCGCCGAGGCTGCCCGCGCCGGCATCGAATCCTTGTCCCGCGCCGGACTTCCGTGGGACGCGTTCGGGATGGAAGCGCTCGACATCCTGGAAAGGGCGGTGCCGTTCGAAGGGGTGTGCTTCGCCACCATCGATCCGTCGACCACCCTGGTCACCAGCTCGATCAAGGTCGGGATCGAGGATCCGTGCGAGGAACTCTTCGCGTACCACGAATACGTGGAGGACCGGGTGAGTCTGTTCACCGATCTCGCCCGCCGCGACGTGGGCGTGAGCATCCTGCACGACGAGACCGCGGGCGACCCGTACCGCAGCTCCCGGTTCCGCGACCTCATCGAACCCCACTTCGGATTCGGGCACGAGTTGCGTGCCGCGATGAAGGCCGGCCGCAGGACCTGGGGCGGGATGGCCGTCTACCGGGCCCCCGAATCCAGCGGTTTCAGCCCGGCCGAAGCCGACTTCGTGCAGAGCGTGTCCGGGCTGCTGGCGCGCGGCGTCCGGGCCGGACTGATCGCCACCACCGCCGAGGCCAGGGCGGAGTGGACGGAACCGCTCGACGGGCCCGCCGTGGTGGTCTTCGATGCCCACGGCGAAGTGGAGATGGCCACACCCGGCGCCGAGCAGCGCGTCGAGGAACTCGGCGGCTCGCTGTGGGCGGATCCGCCGCCCGCGCTCACGTCGACCGTCGCGGCCGCACGCTCGCTGCAGGCCGGCCGGACCGGCTCGGTGCCCCGCCTCACCGTGCGCTCGCGGACGGGGGAGTGGCTCGTCGTGCACGCGTCGCCGCTGGCCGGTCGCGGTGAGGGCACGCGGATCGCGGTGACGATCGAGCAGGCCGGCGCCGCGGCGGTGTTTCCGCTGGTGGTGGCCGCATTCGGATTGACCGGGCGCGAAGGCGAGGTCGTCGAACGGGTGCTCCGCGGCGACAGCACCGCGGAGATCGCGCGGCGTCTGCACATGTCGCCGTACACCGTGCAGGACCACCTCAAATCGGTGTTCGCCAAGGCCGGGGTCACCAGCCGCCGCGAACTGATGTCGACGGTGTTCTTCGATCACTACGCCGCCCGCAAGAACAGTGCCGTGCGGTGCGACGGATGGTTCGACGGCGCCACACCCGACGGCGAATAGGCGTGGCGAACATCACGTCGGGCGGGCTGAGCTGGGGTAACCGCGGTCCATCGGCGCGGACACGGTTCGGCGGCCTGTAAGATATACAAGGCCGCAGTGCCTGCGCGGGCCGGTTCACGGTCACGTCGGGTGTCTCGCATTCGCGTCGCGGCCACCGAGACGAAACGCCGTACGGGCGAGGTGCCGACCGGGTCCAGTGCCGTGTGGCCGGACTACAGCCAGGAGAGCCATCGCGTGAGCACCGCTGATTTTCGGAACGTCGCCATCGTCGCGCACGTCGACCACGGAAAGACCACCCTCGTCGACGCCATGCTGCGCCAGTCGGGCGCCTTCGCCGAACGTGCGGAACTCGTCGACCGGGTCATGGACTCCGGCGACCTCGAGCGCGAGAAGGGCATCACCATCCTCGCGAAGAACACCGCCGTGCACCGTCACCACCAGGACGGTTCCGTGACGGTCATCAACGTCATCGACACCCCCGGCCACGCCGACTTCGGTGGTGAGGTCGAGCGCGGCCTGTCGATGGTCGACGGTGTCGTGCTGCTCGTCGACGCCTCCGAGGGCCCGCTGCCGCAGACCCGCTTCGTGCTGCGCAAGGCGCTCGCCGCGTCGCTGCCGGTGATCCTGGTCGTCAACAAGACCGACCGCCCCGACGCCCGGATCGCGGAGGTCGTCGAGGAGAGCCAGACGCTGCTGCTCGACCTCGCCTCCGACCTCGACGACGAGGCCGCCGAAGCCGCCGAACTCGCGCTCGAGCTGCCCGTCCTCTACGCCTCCGGCCGCGAGGGCAAGGCCAGCCGGAAGCAGCCGGAGAACGGCCAGGTTCCCGACGCCGAGAACCTCGACGAGCTCTTCGAGGTCCTGCTCGAGTGCATCCCCGCCCCGAAGGGCAACCCCGAGGCTCCGCTCCAGGCGCACGTCACCAACCTCGACGCGTCCGAGTTCCTCGGCCGCCTCGCGCTGCTGCGCATCCACAACGGCAAGCTCCGCAAGGGCGACACCGTCGCGTGGATGCACGCCGACGGCGTCAAGAACGTCAAGATCACCGAGCTGCTCAAGACGATCGGTGTCGAACGCCAGCCGGGTGACGAGGCCGTCGCGGGCGACATCGTCGCCGTCGCCGGCATCCCCGACATCATGATCGGCGACACCCTCGCCGACACCGAGAACCCGGTGGCGCTGCCCACCATCACGGTCGACGAGCCGGCCATCTCGATGGTCATCGGCACCAACACGTCGCCGCTGGTCGGCCGCGTGCAGGGCCACAAGCTCACCGCCCGCATGGTCAAGTCCCGCCTCGATTCCGAGCTCGTCGGCAACGTGTCGCTGCGCGTCCTCGACATCGGACGCCCGGACGCGTGGGAGGTGCAGGGCCGCGGCGAGCTCGCCCTCGCCATCCTCGTCGAGCAGATGCGCCGCGAGGGCTTCGAGCTGACCGTCGGCAAGCCGCAGGTGGTCACCCGGACCGTCGACGGCAAGCTGCACGAGCCCTACGAGGAGCTGACCATCGACAGCCCCGAGGAACACCTCGGTGCGATCACGCAGCTCCTCGCGAACCGCAAGGGCAAGATGGTCCAGATGACGAACCACGGGACCGGCTGGGTCCGTATGGAATTCATCATCCCGTCCCGTGGCCTGATCGGGTTCCGCACCGACTTCCTCACCGAGACCCGCGGCACCGGCATCTCCAACGCGATCTTCCACGGCTACGCGCCGTGGGCCGGTGAGATCCGTGCCCGCCACACCGGTTCGCTCGTCTCCGACCGTTCCGGCTCGGTCACCCCGTTCGCGATGATCCAGCTCGCCGACCGCGGAACGTTCTTCGTCGAGCCCGGCAGCGACACCTACGAAGGCCACGTGGTCGGCATCAATCCGCGTGCCGAGGACCTCGACATCAACGTCACCCGCGAGAAGAAGCTCACCAACATGCGCTCTTCGACCGCCGACGTCATGGAGACCCTCGCCAAGCCGATCGAGCTCACCCTCGAGGCCGCGCTCGAGTTCTGTGCCGTCGACGAGTGCGTCGAGGTCACGCCGGAGGCGGTCCGCGTGCGCAAGGTGCACCTGTCCGCGACCGACCGTGCCCGCGCGCGTTCGCGCGAGAAGGCCCGGAACAAGTAGCAGTCCGGGTGGTGGCCCCGGTTCG